>DASYNM010000311.1:0-8737 GCA_036008545.1 Verrucomicrobiia bacterium | reverse complement strand
GCCGAAACCCACCGATTGACAAGAATCCAGCTCAGCTTTACGTTTTGAGTAGTGATGCAACGGGACATCCCCCAAACACGGAAGGATGTATGCAAAAAAATTGGTTTTTTGTGGTGGCTGGGATTGTCGCGGCAATGTCTGGATGTGCGACAGCGCCAATGGTGTTGAATGATCCGGTGGGACCTAATCCCACGATGGCGTCGAGCGGCGAGTCCGCCGGGAAATTGGAGGTTTATTCGGCGACTGAAGAGGAGCACAATGTGGGTTTTCAAACCGCCTATTTCCAGCGAAGCCCCTACGTCATTTACGACTCCAACGGGCGGGAAATCAAACGTGTCAATAATAACAATAAGAGCGAGTTCTTACCACTGCCGCAGACGGAGGTCTTGCCGCCCGGAACTTACCGGGTCAACGCGCTGGAGGCCTCGGGGTTCGGCGAACCGGTGCAGGTGCCGGTGGTGATCGAGGCGGGACGGACCACCGAAGTCCATCTAAATGGTCATTGGCGGCCTCCATCGGATGTGCCGCAACATGACTTGGTGCTTGCGCCTGCGGGTTTTCCCATCGGCTGGCACGCCTCTGCTCATAGTCAATGAACGCGGAGCAAGTGTCAGCCCTTGCTTTTTAAACCGGCTGACAACCGTGGTTTTCTGGCCGCACTGAGTCAGCGTTTCCCACAGAAAGCAAAAGCCGCATTGCCCTCGCCCTCACGTCGGCGCACGATTCGCCGATGCTGGCCCGCGTTTTATCCGGCGCCGTCTATGGCATTGAAGCCTTTCCTGTCGAGGTCGAGGTCAATTCCGGCTGGGGCGAGACGATCGTCCTGTTTATTGTGTCGATTTCGCCTAATCTCAACCGTCTCTTCTCCCGACGGACGGCCCGCCAACTCCGATTCATTTCAAAAAGGGAGAGCCGACGCGCGAGTCCTTTTTCCTTGCGGGTCGCCTCCGCTGTGTTAGGTTTCAGGTTGAGATGAGAACGGTCGAAGCAATTATCCAACCCAGTGGCGAGGTCCGGCTGGTCGAGCCCGTGCATGTGCGGTCCCCCAGACGCGCGCTGGTGACTATTCTCGAAGAGGAGCCCCTCGTGCATGACGCGGCCCTGTTGAGTGAACCAGCGTTGGCGGAAGATTGGAATCGTTCCGAGGAGGATGCGGCATGGGCACACTTGCAGCCGGGCAAGTCGTCCTAGTCCACTTCCCCTTCTCGGACCTGACCTCCTCCAAATTGCGGCCGGCGGAAGTGTTGGCTGATGCGGGCCGGGATGACTGGATTCTGTGTCAAATTACCAACAAATCTTATGGTGACACGCGTGCCGTCAGGCTGGAGGACGGCGACTTTGCAACAGGCTCATTGCGAGTCACTAGTTTCGTGCGCCCCGGCAAGCTATTCACGGCTCATGCCAGCCTTGGGGCGGGACAAATCGGCAGGTTGAAAGCGGACAAGTTCGCTGGCATCCGTGAAGCCGTAAAACGCGTGATAGGCACTCAATAATCTCGTGCCCTCTTTCCCCCAAACTCCGCCCACGCTGGCCCGCGTTTTATCCGCTGCCGTCAATGGCATTGAAGCCTTTCCTGTCGAGGTCGAGGTCAATTCCGGTTGGGGCGATACCATTGTGGCCGTTGACGGCTCAATCTCGCCTACCCACATCTTAAATCCTCCTGCACGAGATTCATCCAGTAGTCCGTCTTTGCTCGTGGTTGCTCCACCTCTGTTTTCAATTTTTGCGATGCTGCTTCTTTTGACCGGATGCAAAGGTCAAATTAAGACAACGGATATTGCTGGCAGGTATTTACCATCGGATTCGACGAAGACGATCTTGGCAAAAATGGGGTATTCAACCAATCGAATGCCAGTTCTGGAGTTGGGTAGCGACTCGGCGCTGTTAGTGACAAACGTTCCCGACATCTGGCTGGAGATTTCGCTCATGGCATCGTTTGGTCATAGGGTCAAAGACCCTGGCTATCACTATGGACATGGAAAGTGGAGGCTGCCTCCGGAGCAGTCTGACCTCTCTTGGCACATTGATTTTGAATTTGATGAACTCTATCTCGCAAAAGGGACGACGATTACAAACAAAGGCAGATACGGTGTTTACAATAATGTTGAGTTCAGCAAACGAGGGAATCGGTTCGTTTTACGTCTGATCGTCGGTGATCCTGATTCAGGTGATGTCTTGGAATTTAAACAATCGCCTCCGACAACAGATATCCAAGAACACTGATGGGCCGAAAAACTTTGCCCCTAGACTTTCATTCTCCCATAACATTACTTGCATGCTCGCTCGCGTTTTATCCGCCGCTGTCAATGGGCTTGAAGCCTTCCCTGTGTAAGTCGAGGTCAATTCCGGCTGGGGCGATACTATTGTTGTGATCGTCGGCCTGCGGGATGCGGCGGCGAAGGAATCGCGCGACCTTTTATCGAAACCAAACTCTCTACGCCGCTTTCGATGAGCGACCTTTTGCCGGTTCGACGAATTTGATTTGCTGTGCGTTAAGGATTTTGAAATGTCCTCCTGCGTCGTAAAGCACGACCGTCTGACGATCAGGGCTCACCATGAGGTAATCAGTGTGGGCGACAACAAACGATTGTTGGTTGCCCAGGACGATACGAACCGGCTTAAATGGGTCGGCCTGCATCAGTCCTTTGATCTCGTCGGCGATCACTTGTTGAATCTAGTCGAGGATAATGCAAAAGGCAATCTTCAAACTGCTTGAATTGCGCTTCCGTCGGCATGAGCGCGAAAAACCGCGTTGCCCTTGCGCTATCCTTCCCCCACCATTCACCCATGCTCGCTCGCGTTTTATCCGCTGCCGTCAATGGCATTGAAGCCTTTCCTGTCGAGGTCGAGGTCAATTCAGGCTGAGGCGATAGCATCGTGGTGCCGATCGTGTCGATGCCGCTTATACCAATGGTTTTCTTTCTCCTGGCGCAACCGGCCTCTTCCAGCGTAAAATAGTAAAAATCCCACTATGGTTTTGTCTTGACGGATTGTTGGCCAGCGACGAGGTTTAGGGTATGAACGTCGAGCATATTCGCCGCCGTCTTTCAGGCGGGTTCAAGCCGTTTGCGCTTGTGACCTCCAGCGGGGACAAATTCGTGGTTCCGCATCCGGAATTTATCATGTTGCACCCGCGCACCGTGGTAGTCATGGACAAGGATGGTTATGCCGCGGTTCTCGATCCGCTGCACGTTGTGGGATTGCAAGATATTCGTGGAGTCGAGAATGGCCGGCAAAAACCTCGGCGTCGCTAAAACGCTAGGCCTCTTGACGCTCGCTGTCGGAATCCATCTTCAATCGTCCCTCTTCCGGGGATCGCAAAAACCGCATTGCCCTTGCACTCGCGTCGGCGCACCATCCGCCCGTGCTGGCCCGCGTTTTATCCGCTGCCGTAAACGGCATTGAAGCCTTTCCTGTCGAGGTCGAGGTTAATTCAGGTTGGGGCGATACCATCGTCGTCATCGTCGGGTTGCCGGATGCGGCGGTGAAGGAATCGCGCGACCGCGTCTCGACGGCGCTGACCAATTCCGGCTTCAAATTTCCCATGGGCCGCACGACCATCAATCTGGCGCCGGCCGATGTCAAAAAAGAAGGGCCCAGTTTCGATCTTCCCATCGCCATCGGCATGTTGGCTGCCAATGATCAATTGCTGTCGACCCAATTGGATGATTACGTCGCGGTAGGCGAACTGGCCTTGACCGGGCAGGTGCGGCCGGTCAAAGGCGTCCTCTCTATCGCCTGGCGGACGCGCGCGGAGAAGAAAAAGGGGCTGCTGGTGCCGGTGGAAAATGCGGCGGAGGCAGCGGTAGTGGAAGGCTTGCAGGTCATCCCGGTGGAAAATTTGCGCGAGGCGGTGGGCTTTCTCGAAGGTGAAATAAAAATTCCGCCCACGCAAATCGATCTGAATAAGATTTTCGACCAATCCTACGACGACGAAATGGACATGGCGGAAGTCAAGGGGCAGGAATCGGTCAAGCGCGCGTTGGAAATCGCGGCGGCGGGCGGGCACAATTTGCTTTTGATCGGACCACCAGGGACGGGGAAGTCGATGCTGGCGAAACGGCTCACCACCATTCTGCCGCCGCTGACCTTGGAGGAGGCGCTGGAGACGACCAAGATCCACAGTATCGTCGGCCTGCTCAAACCCGGGCAGGCGCTGGTCACTCGGCGGCCCTTTCGCACGCCGCATCACACGGCCAGCGACGCCGGGTTGCTGGGCGGCAACATCAATCCGACGCCGGGCGAGATTTCAATCGCCCATCACGGCGTTCTTTTTCTGGACGAATTGCCGGAGTTCAAACGTAGCGTGCTGGAGACGATGCGCCAGCCCATCGAGGAAGGCCACGTGACCATTTCGCGCGCGGCGGGGACAATGACTTTCCCCGCGCAATTCATGCTGGTCGCCGCCATGAACCCGACGCCCGACGGCAAAATGCCGGGAGAATCGCGCAGTTCACCGCGCGAGATAGCCAATTATCTCGGACGCATTTCCGGGCCGTTGCTGGACCGCATTGATTTGCACGTCGAGGTGCCGCAGGTGAAATTCCGCGACATCAGCGCCGAGCAGACGGGGGAAACTTCCGCCGCCATCCGCAAACGCGTCGTTGAAGCGCGCCAGCGCCAGCAGGCGCGGTTCTCGCGCAAGCCGGCCATCACCTGCAACGCGCGTATGGGTTCGCGGGAAATCAAAAGTTACTGTGCACTGGAAGAAACGACCAAGGAGCTATTGAAATTTGCCATGGCGGATTTGAACCTGGGCGCGCGGGCCTATGACCGAATCCTGAAAGTCGCGCGCACCATTGCCGATTTAATCGGCGCGGAAAATATCGGGAGCGATCATGTCTCCGAAGCCATCCAATACCGGTCGCTCGACCGGCAGTTGTGGACATAATTGGGTGGCGAAGTCTGGGCGATAGGGTTAAACTAACCAGCGGTTCTTAATTTTTATGAAGCACTTTTCCATACAGTTGCGTTTCACCCTGGCGTGTTTTACATCAGCAGGGCTGGCCGGCGTCGCTTCCGCCCAGACCAACCGTTTCGCTGATCCTATCTGGTCGTTGGTGGATGCTCCGCAGACGCTGGCCGCCGCGGCGGACATCACGCTGGCCAAATATCCGGATTGCGACGACGCCACCGTGGAGAAAAAAATGATGAGGCTTTATCGCGCCGACGGCACGGGCGAATGCCAGGATGAAACCTACACCAAGGTTCTGACCGAGAAAGGCCGGCGCAACAACCGCACCCTCTCCCTGAACTTCACGATCCCTTATGAAACCGTGCAAGTCCTCCGACTGGAGATTATAAAGCCCGACGGCCAAAACGTCTCTGTGGACGTGGCGGCGAATTCCAAGGAGACCATCGACGACAGCCAGATGGCGATGAATATTTACGATCCGCATAACAAGATACTCCAGGTCAACATTCCCGGCGTCGGCGTCGGCGACGTAATACATTCCGTTGTGCGTCAGAACATCGATCGTTCAATCGTGACTGGTCAATACGCCGAGGAATCTGTTTTGGAGGGGCCGGGTTACATCCGGCATATTTCCTACGAAGTTCACGCGCCGGCGGACCGTCCGCTGCTCCGCATCGCTCTCCGGGACGAAGTGCCGGGCACTGTCAAATACACCAAGGAAACCGCGGCGGACGGTGGGGCCATCCATCATTGGGAGATTCACAACGTGCCGCGCATGTTCGACGAACCGTCCATGCCGTCCTACGAAGAAGTTTTGCAACGGCTATACGTCAGCACCATGCCCGATTGGCAAACGGTGTCCAAGTGGTATTGGAACCTGAGCAAATCGCACCTCGAAGCCACCACGCCCGCCATGAAGCAGAAAGTGGACGAGGTCACCTCCGGCGCGACGACGGAGATGGATCGGATCAAAGCCGTTTTCTATTTCGTTTCCCAAAAGGTCCGCTACATGGGACTGACACCGGAGGAAAACCGGCCCGGCTTCGAACCGCACGATGTGGAAATTACGTTTGACAAGAAATACGGCGTCTGCCGCGACAAGGCGGCACTTCTGGTGTCGATGCTGCGCGAGGCTGGCCTGGACGCTTATCCGGTGCTGATCAGCGTCGGCGTCAAGCGCGATGCCGAAGCGCCCGATCCAGACTTCAACCATGCCATCGTCAGCGTGCAACTTAAGAAAGGCGATTATCTTTTGATGGATCCGACCGATGAGAACACGCGCGCCTTGCTTCCGACCAGCGATTGCGACCAAAGCTTCCTTGTCTGCCGCCCCGAGGGCGAGGGCCTCAAGATCAGCCCCGTGCAACCGCCCGAGGACCACATGATGCGCGTCGTCACCACCGGCACCTTGACAGCGGCAGGTTCGCTGGAGGCGAAATCGGATTTGTATTTTGACGGCGTCAACGACGACGCTTACCGCAATGCCTTCGCGCACATGAAACCGGATGACGAGCGTCGCTTTTTCGAGCGCAATCTCAAGCAGTCCATGCCCGGTGCCCGGCTCAACTCGCTCAAACTCACACCGCAAGATATGACGGATATGTCTTCGGATCTCCACGCCGAGCTGGAGTATTCCGTGGACGGCATGACCGCCAGCGGGCAAGGCAAAGCGATCGTCAGTTTGCCTTGGATTGGCAAGAGTTTTGGCGTGGTCAACTTCATTCTCGACGGCGCCGGCTTGGACAAACGGAAGTATCCGATGCAAACCTACGTCGCCTGCGGCCTGGCAGAAGCGATCTCGCTCAAGATGGCCGGTGGCCTCGGACAGACGGTTTCCTTGCCGTCCTACACTCCGATTGACGACCCTTGTTTGAGTTGTCAGGAAAGCGTCAAAGCCGAGAATGGCGCCCTGAACTGTTCGCGTCAGGTGACTTTGAAAGTTGTTGAATTCCCGCCGGCGCAGTACGCCACGCTCAAGCAAACCTTGAAATCGTTGGAGTATGATCAACGCAAAGCGCCCATTGTGGCAGTAACAGACTCCGCCGCCGCCGCGCCCGCAAAGGCTGCCGACGCCGCCCTGGCACCGGTGCAATCCAACGCGCAAATTCTGGAAAGCCGCAAGGAACTTGTCTTGACCGACGCCCATACCTCCACCCTCAAAACGACTTACTCCAAGCGAATTCTTACTTACGCCGGCAAAATTCGGGAATCAGAGGTGAAAATCCCCTACAATCCCGCCGGTCAGATGGCGCGCTTGACCCGTGGCGTGGTAACTTCCAGCACCGGCCAGCGCCAGGAAATTGCGGCGGGCGAAATGAACGTAATGGACGCCGGCTGGAACTCCTCCGCCAAGCGATACACCGGCGAAAAAATTCTGGTCGCCAACTTGCCGGGCGTCGAGATCGGCTCGACCATCGAAGTGGCCTTCGAAGTCACGAGCACCAACGCGCCGTTCATTTCCGGTTTTGAATCCTTCCAACTGCCCGAGGCGCTGGAGCAAAAATCCTTCTCGTTGACTGCTCCCGACGGCCTGGTAATCCATCAGAGAGTCAGCGGCGCCGATGGTCTGATCAAACAGGCGCAGTCGGACACGGGCGGCCAGCAGAATTTCCGTTGGCAAGTCGAGCATGTCGCGGCGCTGCCAGCCGAACCGCAGTTGCCGCCCGATTGGGCCTACAATTCCGGCGTCGCTTACTTCGTTGGCGACATGGCCGCCTACCTCAAGGAACTTAACGACACGATGCTCAATCGTTCGGAGCAACACACCAAAGCCGCCGCCCTTTCTTTGCAGTTGATAGGCAACACCCATAATAAATTGGAAGCTTTGACCGCCGTGCGCGACTACGTCACCAAGTCCATCCGCCTGGCCGGGCCTTCTTTTACCGATTTGCCCTTGCGCGAGTTGTCCGACGCCGACACCACATTTACCGACGGCTACGGCCACGCCGCCGATCGCGCCATCCTTTTGCACGCGATGCTTTCGGCGGCCGGATTCCAGCCCGAACTGGTGCTGGCCTCGGAATTGCCGTCCATCGCCGGCATCACCAACGTCGCTCTGTCCTTTCCATTGCCGCACGCCTTCGACAATCCGTTGGTTCGTGTCACCGTGGAGGGCACGACTTATTATCTCAATGACACCGACCAATACGCCAAGCTAGGCTCGACCTCCTTTGATGGGCGTTTAGGCCTGGTGCTTTCTAGCGGGTCGTGCGAAGTCATCCGCGCCGCCTCTGGATGCGAGAACAAGGTCGAGACCGATTACACTCTCGCGCCCGACAACACCGGCAAGACGCGCCTGAGCGTGACGCGCCACTACTACGGCGCGAATTACAATTCCAAGAACCGCTACTTCTCCGAGTTGCCGCCTGAGGAACGCCGCCGCTACTTCCAGGAAGTTGTGTCCGACGTCGCCCAAGGCGCGCGCGCGGTCGGCGACTTGACCACGCACTTCGACACCTACCCCGGCCTGGAGCAATTCACGGTGGATGTTGACAACTACAGCGTGCTGGACGGGAACTATTTCTACTTCGATCTCCCATTCACGCCGTCGCTCTTCCCCGCCGGCGCGGATCAGCGCGCCCTGCCACTCTTCATCTCGCACGGGGGCAACAACGTCGTGCGCACCGAAATCCAATTGCCTTCCGGCTTCCACCATGTCGTGATGGCGCCCAGCAGCGAAACGCTGGACGCGCCCGACGGCAGCGGCAAGGCGGCGATCACCTCCACCGACAGTGCAGGGACATGGGCCTTCACGCACGAATTTGAAACCGCGCCCGCGATCATCCCGCCGCCCGATTACGCCGCGCTAATGAAAGTGGAGTC
>DASYNM010000310.1:0-4445 GCA_036008545.1 Verrucomicrobiia bacterium | reverse complement strand
CGCAAGGGAGGCCGACGAAGTGATCGCCATCGTGGAGGAAGTCGGAGGCTACATCGGCAAGGCCCAACCCGGCTCCACCGCGTTCAAATTCGGAAGGAATTTCGGCTTCATTCTCGGTGTGCTCCAAACGCTCGGCATCCGTGTCGAACTGGTTCGCCCGCAGAAATGGCAGAAAGCCCTGAGCTTGGGATCGGCCACCGGCTGCGCATCGAAGACCGAATGGAAGAATAAGCTCAAGGCGTCCGCGCAAAGGCTGTACCCGCATCTGAAGCCGACGCTGGCCACGGCGGACGCCCTGCTGATTTTAGACTATGCCCGTCGCACGGCTCCGGCTGCATCAGCCCGCCAGGAGGTCCATGTAATCAGATGAACTTTTGCGCGGTCGGCCCCTTGGTCGGCTTCCCGGTCGCGGCGGCAAGTCGCAATTGCGCCGGGCAGCCTGAGCTTTGCGCGGACTGAACACTTCTTTAACACCCGCCTTGCACTTTCCCAAAATGACCGCGTTTTCATCTTTGACAATCTGCACCGTCGACGCGGGTATAACGCCCCAGCTTGTACCAATGCCACCGGCATCGCCCACAGGTCCGTCAGGCACGCTGGTAAAAACAAGCCGACCCCGCAAAACGCCAAAAACGAAAACTCGCCTGCCGCCGGGAAGCGCGACGGGCATGTTGTGGAAGCTGCACACATCGTCGCTGATCCAGCCCGACCAGCGCCGCACTGCCTGGCGCGGAAGGCGGGCCAATCGGCGGGCGGCCTCGGTGACCCGCTGAGTGTCGTTTCCGCTTTCGGTTTGCTCGGCATCAACTGGTCGTGGGCTTAGGGCGAGCGGCACCCGATCCATTTGGAAATCAACTTTCTGCGCCCCATACCCCACCTCCTGCGGCACCGACACCTTACCGACACTGACGCCACGATTTGAACGCAAACTTTTCACAGTTCGTCGCCGCCGGCTTACCATTGGCCGGCGTACCTCTGGGGCCGGCTTGGTGGCGCTGATCCAGTTCCTGCCGAACGAAAACGCCAGCCCCAGTGCGCGCAACCGCTTCAACCTGGCCAGCAGTTCAAGTCGTAGCAGCCGTCCCGCCGTCCTGTCACGAGGCGACGCCTCGCTTGACACGATGTTGAGCAAAGTCCAGGTTGGGCATGTGCCGGCGTCCCGCAGATGTCCCAAGAGACGCGTGTCCAGCCAGTCAAGCTGCGGCGGTGCGGGGGCAGGTGGCGGCTTCGGTGCCGCAATCTGCGGCGCGGACGCCGGGGCGATGATGAACGTAAGCACAGCCTAACTACTCGCCTCCTGTGGTGGGTTGCTCGGTCTTCCACTTTGGCCAGCCATCCTCGGCTCGACGACATCTTTCCCGTTCACGTGTTGGAACGTCCCGCCGCGTCCCCGCACTGAGCCCTCACGTCCGAAAGTGTTCTGCGTAGTTAATGTGCATGACTCAATCTGAAATCGACTTGATCCGCCACGCCATCGAAACCCTGCGCCGCCTCCTGGCGGACGGCCAAGGACGTGCGGGCGATTCCACACCACCACGCTGTCCGGTTGCGCGTTTCGTCCAAGAATATCTCGCGCCCGACCCCGACGCTGACCTCACCTGCGAGGAACTTTGGAAGTTTTTTCAAGAGGTTGCGCACGCGGGCGAATTGCCACCGATGAGAAGGGCGGTTTTTCTGCGCCAACTGCCCGCTGTCATGGAATCCATCTTCGGTACTCGGAAATGTCACAGCATCGAGCGAGGCGGTCGCCTGTTGCGCGGTTTTCGCGGTGTCACCATTCGGCTGGACGATTGCCCGGCAACACCGGAGTCTGAGCCGGAGCGGACGTTGCTGAGCACCGCGACGAACTAGGGACATTTCTGACTCCCTTCAAAAGGTGTCCCTGATTCGCCCGGATTGTCCAGCAGCGAGTAGTTGGCAAAAATCATCGCTTCACCTCCGTCAAAAACATGGAAGTTCTTCTCTGCCCCATCGGGAAGTGCAATTTGCTGCGGCTCGCCTATTACCGTAGGGTGCCAATCGGGATCGAAAACAACAAGATTCTCTCCCCAAGGATCGCGGACACTTCGATACAGAATGCCCACAAAACCGGCAGCCTCGGCGGCTTCGGCAACATACCGAGTCAAAAGGTACTCAGGCTTCCAGCGCCGCTCTCCCGTCACAGGCTCGCCCGAAAAAGCGTCTTCAATGCGTGTCAATAAATCAGAGAATATCAGGGACGTAATGACCAAATTATGCGGAGGGTCGTAGTCGCCTTCCGCGTTAAAAGCACGATCATCCTCGGCACTCCATGCCCTTAGATCGAGAATTCCTGCAAGCGGCCCAACCCCAAATCGTTGAATCCATCCCGCCTGTTTCCTGATTTCTGCCATCGCCGTTTCAGCCGTGCTTCCGAAATACCAATGAGGCTGGCCGCTACTATTGTATCGCTGGTCGGAAACGAATTCTCGCGGCGTCGGCCCAAATCCGTACGTTTTATCTTGTCTGGCTCGAAACCACTCGCGCTTTTCCAACACAATTGGTTTGCCCTTGCGAATCTCTCTTAAAATCCGCTTTCCCATTGGATGCGTGGCTCCCAGCAACGGTAATCTTTGCAAATAGCTTTCAAACTCAAACAATTTCCTTCCATGTTTGCGCATCGCTTTATTTACAGTTGATTCGTGGGATTCCTCAAAGTCGAACTTTGTCCCGACATCGTCGCAAACACAAAGAGGACTTCCACATTCCGGGCACGACAGACGGGCTGCTACTTCCTCGTGCATTTCTTCCGGGACATCGTGGGACATAAGAAGATCGGCAACGTCTGTATGAAAACCGAAAGTCCAGACGGCTTCACCGTCGTCGAAAGGTTGTTCATTAACGCAATTTACAATGTCCGCTTGGACGGCGGACGCATACTGCTCAATTCTCGCAATTCGCGTAATTCCCATACGGCTTCCATACTACACCAATCAATTGCCGTTGCAATCGAGCGGCGATTTCGACCCAAATTCTCCCCCTAGCCCGGACGCCCAATCTCTGCGATGCCCGATCAAACGGGTGCCCTCTTCCTCGGTCCCCCTTTCGACCAGCCGCCCTTCTGGCCGTTCCTTCTTGCCGCCTCCGCCTTGGCGCGGCTCGTGGCCAGTAGCTTGCGGACCGCCTCACTCTGCGGTGCTGGCAATCGAAGAACGACACTCCCAATCACCCGACCGCCCGCGCCCTGCCTCGTCGGGTTATCGGCTTCAGCCGGGATGTGTACAATTGTAGACAAACCGCCATCCTGTCAGAGGCCGAGGCCAGCGCCGCGCAGGAGCCGGGCCGACCGGCGTGATGGCCACGGCCACGGCGGCAGCCCAAGGAGATCGACTGCGCCGATAACCGTGTGCTAGTATGTAGGGCGTGGCGGATGCGCCACATTCGCGCCATGCCACCATTCAACGCACGATCTTGGAAGCTGCTTGCTCAGACTCATGCGGCTGATGCCAAGTTTGCACCACCTGCCGCAGAGAGCCAGATTGCGGCAGCGGAGCAGCAGCTTGGCACTCAATTGCCAAACGCATTGCGTGAGCTTTTATTGGAGTCGGATGGTGTCATCGCTGATTATGGCGCTGGTGTCATTTGGTCAGTTAGCGACATTCTCAAGCACAATCGGGCGTTCAGGACGACGCAGTCGTTTCGCGAGCTTTACATGCCTTTCGACCATTTACTTTTTTTCGGCGATGATGGCGGCGGCGACCAGTTTGCATTTGCAATTCAGGCAGACGGCCAGATTCATAGTTTTGACATTTATCGTTGGGAGCACGAAAATGATGCGCGGTCGTGGTTTGCTGGCCGTTTGGAGCAGTTTTTTGAGTTGCGATTTAAGACAGAAGATTCGTCCTGATACGATGCTGCCTAACACCTCGCTGGAGCCAACGACCGGTGCCGTTCGGTTTTGGATTGAGTTATGAAATTTGCGAGTCCAGATTGAAGTCGTGAGCCAGCCGTCCGTGGCCGTGGCTCAGCTTTGGAACGTTAGGCCGCTCGAACATTTTATGAAAATACTGCAAACACTGATGCTGGCAGCCCTGATAGCTCTTACAGGCTGTTGGGGGGCCACTGCTCCAAAGATGAATCGTCTGAGCGTCGGCATGACGAAACAGGAGGTTGTTTCCGTGATGGGAAGACCTGACAGCACTTCGACGCTCGATAACGGAGTCGAGTTACTACACTATAAGCTCTCGCCTCAGGGCGGGCCTTTTATGAACTTGGTCACCGACGAATACGCGGTTAAGATGGTCAACGGAAAAGTGGTAAGTTATGGGAAGATGAGTGAGTTGAAATCGGATGATAAGAAGAACTAGAGTCACTCACATAGCGCGAGACTATTTTTGGCCGTCCATGCAAGATTAGCTGATTTCGATGATGTCACCGCCCGCAGGATGGTTCACGGTCCAAGTGGCGGCGGCACCGGCTCGGTTGTG
>DASYNM010000309.1:0-2821 GCA_036008545.1 Verrucomicrobiia bacterium | reverse complement strand
TGCGCTTTCGACAACTCGCCAACTTTCAAACCATATGACTCGCGCAGTTGGACATCGGTTTCCACCACGAATACAGCTTCACCACCGCCGTAGCGGACATGGACATGAATCGGGCGATGCTCGTTGCTGTAAAATGAGAATTTGTATCCATCCTTCTCAAAAACTTTCGGCATTCTCAGGAAGTATGGCAAAACGGGCGACCAATTTCAAACCACGCTTAAAATCCTTCACGGAACGCGCCTCAAGCCGCAACCTGGCTGGCCTGGCGGTGGGCGGCTTCGCAGACGCGCACGAAGGCGGGCAAGGTCAAACGGATGGTATCCATGCGCTCGTGCAACTGGTTGATCAGCGGCTGCGCGCCCATGCGGATGCACTGCCGATACCATTGCACCGCTTCCTGGCTGATGGCTGGTTCCTCGGCGGCAGTAAAATGATGTTGACGGTCGCCAACCAGCAGTTCGCAAAGCACGACCGCCGCCCGTTGACGCGGTGAGCCTGGTGCCGGCGCGCGTCGCCAGAGCGGGAGGGCTTGCGCGACATCCTGGTTGAGCAACAGCGCCTCAGCGCGTTGACCCAAAAGGCACGGGTCTTCTGGAAAATTCTTGACAGCTTCGCCCGTCCAATCGCGCGCGAAGGCCAGGTGCTCGGGTCGGTTGAGCGCGATCTTTGCGCCCAATTCCCAGACTTTCGGTTCGCCGGGGCTTTCCGCCGCCAGTTGACGCAAAATTTTCAGCGCGTCGTCAGTCTGGCCTTGCGCGGCGTGGAAGCGGGCCAGATCAAATCGCAGTGGACGGGACGCGGCATCGGCGGCCAGGGCGGTGTCGAAGGCATTCTGGGCGCCTTGCGCGTCATTCAGCGCGATCAAACACAGCGCCAGGCAATGGTGCGGGCCAGCCTTGAGAATTTCCGGGTTGATGGGAGAAAGGGCTGGGCGGTCGCGCACGGCGAGGCACTGACGCATTTGTTCGGCGGCTTCGGCAGGTTGCTTGAGTTGGATATGAGCCAGGCCGAGGCCGAAATGTTGCGAGGCGGTCAGACCGCCGCTTTTGGCAAAGGAGGTTTGCCACAGTTGGACGATCTCGGAAAAACGATTGGCCGCCATCAAATGCGTGGTCAACTGCGTCAACAATGTTTCCTTCAGTTCGGGCGTCACCTCGGCGGCAGGCAAGGCGGACATGAGTCGAAAGGCCTCCCAGTAACGGTCCAGGCCGGCTTCCAGCTTGCCGGAGCGGACCAATTCCAGGCCGAGGCTCATGATCAAATTCGGCTCATCGGGCATTTCTTCGGTGGCGCGTTCGAGCAGGCGCAGATTGCGTTCAATTTTATTGCGAGCGGCCATGACTTCATTGGTGTAGCCGTGATGCAGCAGGGCCGTCTTGCCCAATTGATGCTTGAGGCCCCATTGCTGGCAGCGAACCTGAATGCTGCTGAAAACCTGTTCGTGGATGCGGCCGACAAAGAAGAGGCCGGGCGCGTTGCGGAAAAGGCGCGGCACGTAACTGCATCCGTCCTGCTCATGGCCGCGTTCGATAATCGGGAGGCGGTAGCCCATGACCGCGGCAGCCCTGATTTCGCGGCTGATCACCTCCGCCTGCTCCGGCACCAACTCCTCATCCGCGTCAATCATTAGGACCCAATCGCCGGTCGCGTGTTCCAACGCGGCATTACGGGCCGCGCTGAAGTCATCGCACCACGTAAATGAATGCACCTCGGCCCCGCATTCCTTGGCAATGTCGATGGTGCGATCGGTCGAGCCAGTGTCCACGACGACAATTTGCGAAGCGAGCGGGCGAACGGAGCGCAGGCACTGCGAAAGAAATTGCTCCTCGTTCTTGGCGATCAGACAAACCGAAACGCGCGGCGCGGCGGCGCTGTTCTGGTCAGCGAGAGCCGGTGGCATTGTCAGCCACTGCGGTTTGGAATTGCCACGCAGTTGACCCTTGAGAAATTGTTTGGGCGGCGCCCAGCCAGGCGCCATGTCGCGCGCGGCTTTGGCGCAACGCCGGGCGGAATCGGCATCGCCGGTCGCTTGCGCGATTTCCGCCAGCAACAGATATGCTTCAGGATGGTAGGGGCGCGCGGCAGTGGCGGACAAGGTCGTAGTCCAGGCGGCGGGCCATTGCTTCTTGCGCGCCAAGTCGCGCGCTTCGCCAAGCTGACCCACCAATGCGCAGGGCGGGAGGACGATGGCGGCTGGTTTGTGCGAAGATTTTCTCGGCGCCGCGTCAGTCAGCGTCTTGTCGATCCAACATCCTCCTTCGAGCGCAGAAGTGTGGCTTTTCTTCAAGTCGGCCAGGGGCACTCGCAGCGTCAAGCCGGCTGGAGTGGCCGCAGGAAGGCGGTAGCCTTTTTCCAAAGCCGCGTCCTTGGGCATGGCCCACTTGGCTTTGAACAATTCCCAATTCCGTTCCATGCTGGCGCGGTAATCGATTTTGGCCCCTTTGAAAGTCTGCCCGCCAGTGTGATGCACGAAAGAATCCAGCGCGATGCGCAATTTGAATCCAGCCAGGCCAGCGCGGATGCAAAAATCGTCATCCTCGAAATTGCCGCTGCCAAATTGCGGGTCCAGTCCGCCGATTTTTTCCAGCACGGACCGGCGAAACAAGAGACAAAACCCGACCAGTCGAGCGGCTTCGGCGGATTGGCTGGCGTGCGCGGCGCACCATTGCGTGGCGAAATTGGGCAATTGATCCAAACTGGAGTAGTTGGCCGCAGTCACCAACTGCGGACCCGAAACGGAATTGGAGACCGGCCCGACCAGACCGCAGTCCGGATAACGTTCCAAAACGCCGAGCATGTTTTCAAGCCACCCAGACACGAC
>DASYNM010000308.1:0-14919 GCA_036008545.1 Verrucomicrobiia bacterium | reverse complement strand
CGGGCGGCCCGAATGACGTATGAAGAAGATTGAAGCCATCATCAAACCCTTCAAACTGGACGAGGTGCGCGATGCCTTGTCTGAGATCGGCATTGGCGGCATGACCGTCAGCGAAGTCGAAGGCATCGGGCGCCAGAACGGCCATCGGGAGCATCATGCCGGGGGCGAATACGGCAGCGACCTGCTGCCCAAGGTAAAGTTGGAGATAGTATTGTCAGACACCCAAGTCCGGCCCGTGCTCGCCGCCATCGTCCACGCCGCCAAGACCGGGAAAATCGGCGACGGTAAGGTTTTCGTCACCACTATTCGGGAAGCCACGCGTATCCGCACCGAGGAAAAAGGGGCCGGGGCCCTTTAGGGTCAGGGTGCTTTTTCGAGGCCAGTTTTTCTTAATCCTAGGATTAGGCTTAAGATGGTGAATGTAATCTTGACGAAGGCAGACGCTTAGACGCTTGTCCGCCCCAATCCTCCAAAAGCGCGTGTGCTTCATCTATGCCGGCGGAGTCAGTCCTCACTTTCCTCACCTCACTATTAATAGAAATCGTGCCTCTTCACAGAGCAGCGGGACGCCGGCGCGCCTTGCTCGGAGGTTGACGGTCGGGCGTAAGAATCGCCATGGCCTATACGGGGAACACCTGATAGCCCCACACTCCGCATGTTTGGTATTCTGCGGGCGTGCCGTCGAAAACTAACGAAAACC
Organism: Verrucomicrobiia bacterium; assembly: GCA_036008545.1. Classification (GTDB taxonomy): domain Bacteria; phylum Verrucomicrobiota; class Verrucomicrobiia; order Limisphaerales; family Palsa-1400; genus Palsa-1400. The sequence continues at coordinate 14,219 of DASYNM010000308.1, read as the reverse complement.
AATGTTAGCGCGGATAGGACTTATGAAATGAACACGACTACAAAATCACGTTATGCTTTTGAACACGACGAACTGCGCTTAGTGGAGCTCTTTTCCATGCTGGAATCAGCCTCGCTCAGCACGACCATGTCCGCAGCGGGACTTTTCATGCCAGTTCCATATACCAACGACGCGAGAAAAATCTCCGTGGCCGATGCTGATTTTTAGACTGGGATTTCCCCGATGCGAAACTCGGAGAATCCCGGCTTGTTGGGAATTCTGAAATGTCCAAACTTCGTCCTTTGGATCATGCGGACGACGAAAAAACTGAATATTCTTATCGCCGAGGACAACCCGGACGACCTCATTATTTTGCGAGAGGCATTCAAAAAGGCGGGCGTGAGATCTTGTATTCAGGAGGCCTGTGACGGGGCGGCCACTTGGGCCAGGCCCTCAATGAGACATCCCGCAAATGGTTGAACGATCACAATTACTGGCGCCCCATGCAAGTCGCAAGGAGTCGCGGCTGCAAGGCCAGTCTCCACCGGAGTGGACAAAGCTCACGCGAATCACGACTTCAGGCCGCTTCATCCCGGAGATCGATGGATTACGGTTCATTGCGATTATGAGCGTCGTGTTTTGCCACTTCCTCGGCATATCGAGTGTCAGGAGGACGGGGACTTGGCCACCGCCGGGATGGGAGCAGAATCCTTTGATGGTTCTCTTGGTGCATTGGAATATTGGCGTTCCGCTGTTCTTCGTCATCAGCGGGTTCATTCTCAGTCTTCCTTTCGCCGAACAAAGCTTTCGACACGAGACGGCGCCGTCTTCAAAAAAATATTATCTTCGAAGGCTTACACGCCTCGAGCCTCCATATTTCATAAACCTGTCATTACTATTTATTGCCGGTATCCTGCTCAGTCATGGTTCTTGGGCGAACTGGCCTCACTTTTTGGCCAGCGTGGCGTATCAGCACAATTTAATCTACGGCTCTCAAAGCACTATTAACGGCGTGGCTTGGTCATTGGAGGTGGAAATCCAATTCTATTTCATTGTTCCGTTCCTGGCCGCGATCTTCTCGGTTGGTAATCCCCGCTGGAGGCGAGGCTGGTTGCTTCTAGCCATTATCGCCGGGGGTCTGATTTCACAGTTTGTCCTTCCTGCGACTGCAGACCATTGGAATGGCGATCGCTGGAGAATGTCGATCGCAAACTACAGTCAATATTTTCTGGCGGGATTCCTCCTGGCCGACTTATATTTGACAGGACAATTAACTCCAAGCACCATGGGATGGGCCGTTGGGTGGGACATAATCGCGGCGGTGGCATGGGTGGCGCTAGCCTTGATTGTTTGCTCGTTTATGTTTCTGCAAGCGCTGCTTCCGTTGCTTGTGGTTGTGGCTTACGTGGCTGCCTTCAAAAGCCGCTGGTTTCGCGCGGGCCTGCGCGTCCGCGGCGTGTACCTGCTTGGCGGCATGTGTTATACGATATATTTATGGCACCAACCCCTGATGATGACCTGGGGTAAAATCGTCATGCCGCACTCTTGGTTTAATTCGTTGGACTTTGGTTGGAATGCGATGATTCAGGCCTTTTTTTGCGTAGGCTTGGTGATAATTTGCAGCCCCATTCTGTTTGTTCTGTTGGAGCGCCCTTTTATGGATAAGCAATGGCACCTCCGATTGTGGCGCAGGATCCGTGCGGTTTTTAGTCCTCACTGCCTGGACAAATCGCAACTGCAAAAAGTGTCGTTGGTCAGTCAGGATTGACAGCCACATCGAGGTCCGCTCTAAACCCTCAACAACTGCCGCGCTTCAGCGATGCCAGCGGCTGGTCGGCCATATTCGCTGGCCGTCACTCGCGCCAGCGCCACGGGATAACGCCAGCGGAATGCGCTGCGAACCGCCGCGAATTCTTCCGATGCGGTCCGATAAAATTTCTCCGCGTGCAACGCCCCGTCCTCGCTGATGGCATACTGCAACAGAAGATCGAACAGCGCGCGCGGCGGGTGCCCCAGGTCGCCGTAACGCTGCACCACCGCGGCGGCTCGGGCCTGGAGATTTCCGCGAATGGCCTCGTCAAGCTCGCGCAAAAGATCCTCCTCGCCGGTCTCTTTGATCTGCGCCAGATGTTGGGGCAGCGGCAGCGGTTGCCAGTTTAGAAAATCACCGCCACGCGCCACGCGATCGAGTGCTACTTGGTATGCGCCCAGAATCAGGCTGGCAAAACAGTTTCGCGCATTGCTAACCAAGGCCATGTTCCGCCAGGCATTGGCGGAATCCGACGCATGAACGCCAATCGAGTCGCCATGCACGCTGCCGATCGGTTTGCCGGCAATCTCGTCGCGCGGTGTCCGCCCCATATCGCGCAGGATCAGTTGATTGGCTGCCAGCGAAATCGCTTCGCCTATGTCCGACGGCGCCATGCCTTCGGCCAAAGCCGACGCCACCGCCCCGGCCGATTGTTCGGGTGACGACTTGAAAATGGTCTGGCTCATCTGTTCGACCCAAGCATCTTCCGCCTTCCGCGTTCCCACCGCGTGATCCAGCAAATGATGCTCTTCAAGCAATTTGGGGAGCAGCGTGCGCGGCTCTGTCCAGGTCGTGTTCTGCGGCCACGATTCAGCTTTGACGCAATAGCGGACGGATTGACGGAGTAAAGTGTGCGCTTGTTCCTTCCCGATCAGTCCCAGCAAGTCCCACGCGCGATACGGGAGCACCACTCGATGGACTTCGGTATGATCCTGCACCGCCCAGAGCAATTGATTGAACGTATCTTCCACCGGCCCTTGCGCGAGCGTGGCAAAAATGCGTTCGGCTTCGTTTACATCCTGTCGTCGCACCGCCTCACGCAATCGTGCTCCGTCCAACTCTTTCCCAGGGTCTGCGGCCGGCTCGACCGCGTGCAAAACTTCCTCTTTCCGTCCGCCGCGCTCCTGAATGCGATTGGAGTTCCGGTAAAGCACCTTGAAGACCGGCAATGGTTGCAAGGCTCCGGGCAGCTCCTCGGCCATGTGCAAGGCGGGTGCGAGCGCCATCATGGTGTGGAAACCGACGTAGTCTTCACCCCCAAAAGTGCGGGCGTTGGCCAGCGCGGCTGCCGCAACCAACCGGCGCAACTCGACGCCGGACTGCAATTGCGCCGCAAGCGCGGGCAGCAGCCGGTTGACGGGCGTTTCCTGCATCAGAAGGACCAGCGGCTCCAACGGGCCGAAGGAAAGCGCCGTGGCGGGTTCATCAGCCATGGCGGAGCTAAGTTCCAATTGGCTGGCGACGGAGCAACCGACCGTGGCAACCAACATGCCTCGACCGACCTCGGCCAAAAACTCCCGGCGTGTGCGCGGCGTGTTCATGAAGGCTTTATGGAATTATGTACCCATTCCAGCCATCGTCAAGTTTTTTGCACTTGTTGTCCGCACACATGTGTTAAAGCCCATCTCGTTTGCGCTCTCGACATTTTTTCCGGATTCAAAAAGCGCCGAGAGTCACGAGGGCTGATACCGGCCCGTTTTATTTCGGTACGATGCGGTGTGGGCCAATGGAAAATGAAACAACCACGTCATGGTCGATCACGAAAAGCACGCGGTAACGGTCAGTGACATGGAGATCAAAGACCTGATGCTTGTGCCAAGTTACACCTTCAAGTTTGTGGCAGCGAAGTGACGGATGCCGCCAATTGCATCTAAAGAACGCGAACTTATCGCGTGCCATTTTTTGAACTTCTGCCGGAAGGTTTTTGAATTCGCGTTTGAATCCGACGGTTCGCCGGAAGATCATAAATCCTGGAGCATGTCGTCAGGCGAATCAAATTCCTCGGGTTCAATCGGGTCATTCTTGTGTTCTTCCACATCAGCCAGGTCCTTGGGGGTCGGTTTGCGCGCAGGCACGGTGGCAGCGAAAAGCACGGGATCGAACGGAACCTCAACGTCGTTCTTTTTCACTTTAGCCTTCATCTTACGTCAAAGTATCGTCACAAACGATAAGTTTCAATCGAAAAATTGGACATCGAAAACTTAGACGTCTAAGAATTATGCTTGCTTAGAGCAGGTTGGACGCAGCCTCGCAAAAGCCAGGAGATTAGGATTAAGATTTTGATTATGAACAAGCAAATCATCTAGGCCAAGGCTTTGTTGCGTCAACACGCACGTAAAGAGTTTCCCCGGTTGTCAATGCTCACTATTTACACTGGCTTCACCGGTATAGTAGAATCCCCTTGCTCCGCCGCAGGCGGATAAGACACCACAATCCTCCATCGAAAGGAAATCACCATGAAAATCAATAGCTTAATGTTTCGATCCGTCCTCGTCATCGGCCTTGCGTGCTGTAGCCTGCTGCTCTTCTCTCACGTCAGGGCGGTGGCTGACGCCCCCGGGCAGGTGCCTGCCATCCTTCAGAATGGTTTCAACGCCTGGGTCAAGAACCGAGATGCTTCCTGGGCCTTTGATGCCTGGAAAATCGGCGGCCTCCTGGAGCAAGACAGCAAGCCCGTTACCCTCTCCCGCTACTTCGTCCAATTGGATCGCATCCTCGGCCCCTACCAATCCTACGAGGTGATCGACAACAAACGCGTCGGCCAGCATTCTCAGGTCATCTACCTGTCCGTCAACTTCGCCCACGCCGTGATGTTTGGCCGGTTTCTGCTGTATCAAAACGACAAGGATTGGGTGGTGCAAAACATGGATTTCAGCCCCAAGCCCGAGGCCGTCATGCCGTGGCTGGCCTTCGAGGGTGGAACTTACACGCCATGAGCGCGCGCCTCACCCGAGTGTCCTGTCACCCAGACGTTGCCGCCGCAACTCCCAAAATCTCAAACTTCTTCGGCTGGGATTAGGCCTCGGAAGAAGCGCCGACCGGATGCGCAGGCGAGGTCACCGGTTTCTTGGGGAGCGTGAAGTGGAAGGTGGCGCCCTTTTGCATTTCGCTTTTGACCCAGGCCTCCCCGCCGTGAGCCTGTACAATATGTTTGACAATAGCGAGCCCCAACCCCGTGCCTCCGTTTTCGCGCGAGCGGGCGCGGTCCACTCGGTAAAATCGCTCGAAAACGCGCCCCAATGCGTCGGGCGGAATGCCGGGGCCGTCGTCGGCCACGAAAACCTCCGTCTCCTCCCCGGTGTCGCGCGCGCCAATACTCACGCATCCGCCCGTCTTGCCATATTTAATCGCGTTGTCGGCCAGGTTGAAGAAGACCTGCTGCAGCCGGTCGGCATCGGCCCAGACAATGGTTTGCGCTGGGACTTTGTTCTCCAGCGTGGCCTGGCGTGTGGAAGCGCGAGTGGCCAGGTCATCCAACACCCGCTGCGAGAGGTCGCGCAGATCGACCTGGGCCAAATTCATGGCGGCCTGGCCGGATTCCAGGCGGGAGATAACCAGCAAATCTTCAATCAAGTATAAAAGCCGGTCCGAATGTTTGTCGATCTTCTGCAAAAAACGCACGGCTTGCTGCGGGTCGTGAATGGCGCCGTCGAGTAATGTCTCGGCGGAGCCTTTGATCAAGGAGAGCGGCGTGCGCAGTTCGTGGCTGACATTGCCGACGAATTCCGTGCGGATATTCTCCAACTCCTTGAGCCGCGTGACGTCGTGAAAAACAAACAACTGCCCCTCCTCGCCGCCCGGTTGTCCGGTGACGATGGCGGCGTTGACCTGCCAGCAATGCCGGCGCACGCGCTGGATTTCCAATTCAGCGTCGAAGATGTTTTTTTCACGCTGCAGCCGGGCGGCCAGCTCAGCCAACTCGTGCCAGCGAAAAGCCTCCATGATGGTCTGGCCGCGCACGTCGGCGGTGACATCGAAAAATTTGCGCAGCGACTCGTTCATCATCCGCACGCGACCTTGGTGGTCGAGCCACAGAACGCCCTCGCTCATACTGTTGAAGAGCGCCTGCTGCCGGGCTTGGAACTGATTCTGGATTTCCTCCCGTTGCGCCGCGAAGGCGCGGTTGTGGTCCTGGGCGGCCTGCGCGCGCTCCTGGCGATGGCGAGCGGCCTGCCAGCGCAGCAGCGCTCCCGCCACCACCGCCAAACCTAGCCATGGAAGAATCCACCACATTGGAAGACGCATTAACCTTCCCGGAAGCGATAGCCCACGCCTCGCACGGTGTCGAGCAGCTTCGCGGCCGGGCCGAGCTTGGCGCGCAGGCGGCGCATGTGCGTATCGACGGTGCGAGTGTCAATAAGATTAGTGTATCCCCACACATCCCGCAAAAGTTGCTCGCGCGATTGCACCCGCCCCCGGCGTTCGGCCAGGACGGCGGCCAGCTTGAATTCTGTCAGAGTCAAATCCAGCACGCGCCCGCGGAAGGCGGCCCGATGCCGCGCGATGTCGATGTGCAGGCCGCCGAATTGAAAGTGCTCCTCGCCGGCCTCGCGCGGTTGGCGGTGGAGCAATTTTTTGACGCGCAAGACCAACTCCCGCATGCTGAACGGCTTGGTGACATAATCATCGGCGCCCAGTTCCAAGCCCAGGACGCGGTCGATCTCTGAGGCGCGCGCCGTGAGCATGACGATGGGAATGGAGCGCGTGGCGGGATCCTGGCGCAACATTTTGCAAACCTCCAGCCCATCCACTTCGGGCAGCATGACATCGAGCAGAATCAACTGCGGGTGGTGGGCGCGAGCGAGGCGCAACGCTTCCTTGCCGCTGGCGGCCATCAGAACAACGAAGCCGGCGGCGGTAAGATTGGTGTCGATCAACTCCAGCAGGTCCGGTTCGTCGTCCACCACGAGGATCTTCGCTTTCATCGTTAACGACTTTCCCGCCTATTGCACCTCATTCGCGCCCGCAAGGAAATCAAAAAATCTCCGTAGGCCCCGCAACAGAATCGCACTTATTTCTTGGCACGGAGAAATGGCTTGCCTTTGCCGAGGCCTTCCGGCGTCATGGCGGCACGAAATGACAATGAACAACGGTGCCGCACTCCAGCGTTACGTGCCTTTGGCCTGCTGGATCGCGGTCTTGTTGACCACTGCTCTCATCTGCCTCAAAATCCTTTCTTACGGCTATATTCCGCCCGGCGATGCCCGCCGCCACGTGGCCAAACCCTTCGCCCAGAAGCCCTATTCGGAAATCGTCGTGATGCGGCCCGAATACGTAGTCGATCACAGTCCCGGCTGGGAATGGCTTTTGGGCGTCTTGCACCGAGGCGCCGGCTGGGGTGAAGATGCCTTGATCAGCTTCTCTGTCGCCGGCATGGCGCTGGTGGTGATGTGCTTTCCGTTGATCTGGATGAAGCATCCGGAGGCCTGGCTGGCCGCCGTGCTGGCCATGGTCATCGCCAGTCCCGACTTGATGGTGCGCTGGATGCAAGGCCGTCCCTATCTTCTGACCGAAGGCATTCTCATGGCTTTGCTCTTTTCCTGGTCGAGAGAACAAGACCGCCAGCCGCCGTGGTGCAAGTTGGCGCTGACCTGTCTCGGCTTCGCGCTTTCCGTGTGGATTCACGGAACGTGGTATTTGTGGGTGCTGTTGTTCGCCGCCTTTTTCCTGGCCCAACGCTGGCGGACCGGCCTCTGGCTTGCCGGTTGCTGGGTGGCAGGCACGATCGTGGGCGCGTTGTTGACAGGGCGCCCATTGGCCTTTCTCAATGGCGCCGTCTTCATGGCCAAAAGTATTTACGAGGAACATCCGCCCAAGTGGATGCTGGTCGGGGAATTTCAACCCAGCAACGGCGAATTTTACAGCCTCGCGACGCTGGCCATCATCTATCTCTGGCGCCAGCGGCAGAACAAATCTCCCGCGCCGCTTTTCTCCCAGCCTGTGGTCTGGATGATTGCCATCAATTGGATCCTCGGCTTTACGGCCGACCGTTTCTGGGCTGATTGGGGCGTGGCGGCGGCTCTGGTTTGGATGGCCGGCGAATTTGACCAGGCGATCCCTGATTTGTGGAATCCCGGCTCGCTCCAACGCCTGCTCGCCTGCGGCTGCATCGTGCTGCCCCTTTACCTGGCCTCGACCAACGATCTGGGCCGCCGCTACACCGCCTGCCTGACGGAACCTTTTGTGGATGGCAACGATCCGAAAATTAAGGATTGGATGCCAGGCAAAGGTGGCATATTCTATAACGATAACATGCAGTTTTTTTACAACACATTTTACAAGAATCCGCAGGGGGATTGGCGTTACATGGTTGGTTTCGAGCCGGCCCTCATGCCAGTGGACGACCTTAAAATTTATCGCGACATCCATCGCACCGAAGGCAGCGCCGAGTCCTACCAACCTTGGATCAAGAAAATGCGCCCGGAAGATCGCCTGGCCGCGGGTCGCTCTGCCCAACCCAATATGCCGGAGTTGGAATGGAAGGAAGGCGCGCCGGGCGTCTGGATCGGACGCCTGCCTGCCAAGAAATAATTAATTCACGGAGGCCGCCATGCCTATTTACGAATTCGCCTGTCCTGATTGCCGCAGAATTTTCAGTTTCCTATCCAAAAGATTGCAACCGACCGGCCCGCCCGCCTGCCCCAAGTGCGGCCAGCGCAAGCTGGTCAAACAACTCAGTTCCTTCGCCATGCCGCGCGGCATCCCGGAGCCTTCCTCCGCGCCCGCTTCGGAACCGGACCCGATGCCGGACCTGGACGATCCACGCGTCGCCCGCGCGATGTCGGAAATGGAACGCGACATGGAGCACCTGGACGAAAACAACCCTCGTCACATGGCGCACATGATGAAAAAGATGAAGGACTTGATGCCCGCCGGCACCATGCCCAAGGAATTGGATATTGCCATCAAGCGTCTTGAAGCCGGCGAGGACCCCGAAAAGATCGAAGCCGACATGGGCGACGTGCTGGGAGACTTGATGGGCGGTGAAGAAGGTGGCAGTCCAGGCGGTGGTGGCGGCGGCGGTGCTTACACGCGCGACAGTGGATTGTACGATTATTGAGTCGCTGCCAGTGGTAAGGCTGGCTGATTTTCAACAGACTTCGACCGTTGCGGTCAAACAAAGAATCGCGCAACGAAATCCAATTTAATTTAGACAAAAAAGGCCGGCGGTGTCGCTTACCTAAGTGAAATCGCGTGAATAGCGGTTCCAGACATGAATTGCCCGCAGAATCAGACTGGGAGCAATGGCTTGCGCGTTATGCGCCCGCGCTTTTGCTCTTTGCCCGACAACAAACCGGTTGCGAAGCCGACGCCCAAGACTTGGTGCAGGAAGCCATCGTGGAATCTTGGCGGCGGCAAAGTCAGGCCGCACCGCCGCCGCTGGCATTGGTCTATGCCACCATTCGCCGCCGGGCCATCGATCTGGCCAGGCGCGATGATCGGCGGGCGAATCGAGAGGTGGCGGCGCATCTGGATGGCCCAGAATGCTGGTTCGATGCCGGGGCCGATGAACGTGAACGCAACGTGTTGATCCAGAAGGCTATGACTAATTTGCCGGAAATATATCGCCAAGTCGTCACGCTCAAGGTTTGGGGCGGGCTGACCTTCAGCGAGATCGCCGAGGCGCTGGACATTCCAGCCAATACGGCCGCTTCGCGCTATCGTAACGGTTTGATCGAACTGCGCGCGCTGACCAAGGAGGTTTTCACTTGAGCGAACAGGAACAAGAGCGGTTCGAGGCCGAATTGCGCCGCACGCAACCCGCGCCAGTGCCGAGAAAATTCATGGACCGGTTGCAGGCGGCAGACCCCAGCATACATGCGGCGCAGCGGGGACGTCGCCAGCCAGCCACTGAATGGACGCATTGGTGGCGCCTGGCTCGCTGGTTGGCCCCGGCGCTGGCGGCGGTAGCGGTCGCTTTCCTCATTGGACACGCGAATTCGGGCTCGAAAAGCAATCCCGCTGACAAGCCGCTGGTGGCTGCAGCCGGGCTAAAGGCAAACGACGTGCAAGTGGACCACGAATTGGTTTCTTCCTTCGACGTGGTGGCGACCTTGCCGGGCGGCGAGCCGGTTCGGTTTCGTTGCCGAAAGTGGAAGGACCAATTGCTGGTGACGGACAAGAGCAGCGGGGTGGAGATCGAGCAAAACAGCCCGCGCATCGAGGTCATGCCGGTGCGGTTTGAAACCTATTGATGAACGAACCAAACCAAGATCGGAAATCATTTTCATGAAGCATGTTTTTTCCAAGACCAAAATCGGCGTGACCGTCGCTGCCGCAATTCTTTGGGCCAGCCTGGTGCCAGCGCGCGCGGATAATCAGTTGCGGTGCCTAATACTAACAAGCCCATCGCTGGAGCCGGACGAACAGTCGGCCCCGGTCGCGAGGATCGTCACCGCCCAAACCCAAGGCGGCGATGACGATCAATCGGCGCCCATTGCCAAGCCAGCTCAGGGAAGCGTTACCCTACAAGCCGTCGAAGCTGACCCAGCCGATCCGGCTGACCAAGCCGCAGAGGCCGATGGCAAAAAGAAAGAGTCCAAGCGCGTCACCTGGCTCGGGGTGGCTGTAGGGGAAGCGCCCGAGGCTCTTAGCTCACAATTGGGCCTCAAACCTGGCGAAGGGTTGACAATATGCATTCTCGCATCGGGGAGTCCGGCGGAGAGGGCCGATCTTCACAAGAACGATGTGTTGGTCGATCTCGATGGCCAGATGCTTGTCCACCCCATGCAATTGCGCAAACTCATCCAAATGCACACGGAGGGTGATTCTGTAAAATTGACCTTTTTTAGAGGCGGCAAGAAGCAGACCACCACCATCAAGCTGGGAACGACGACTTGGGACGAAGCGGCGAACACCGAAGGCACAGCGTGGCCCGACGATTTGCAGCACCTCCAGTTCAAGCTTAACGGACTGGCCGACCTGAAGGGTCTCCAAGGCTTGGACGACCTGGACGGACACTTGCGCGGTGTGAGGGCGGCGCTGGAGCGTGTTGGTTTGGACAGAGGACAGGTGAATCTCGAGGTCAAACACACGATGGAGCAGACTCGCAAAGCGATTCAAGACGCGGTGCGGAACGCTTCCACCGAGCGCAGGTCCCTGGCCGCCGTGGACCACAAACTGGAGGCCCTGGCGCGCGCCGGCGTGGATGTGGACCGCGACGCCACGGTCGTGGTCCGTAGCAACCACAACTCCAGCAGGACCATCGTCCAAACGGATGAAGACGGGTCGTATATCATCGAGGCTGGCGCAAAAACGCGTCTGACCGCGCACGACAAGGAGGGTAAACTGCTGTTCGAGGGCGAGATCGACACTCCGGCCGAGCGGGAAAAGGTGCCCAAGGCCGTCTGGGAGAAGGTTAAGCCGATGCTGGACCAGATCGTCGCTCCAGCCAGTGGCAAGCCCAAGACGGAAGGCAGAATCAGGGGCCGAAGCAATTTTCTGAAACAAAGCGCCTGCTCCTGTGTCATATCAACGTCCTCGACGTAAAAGATGACTTTTACCGCCGGGGGGCTTGACAATGAAAAAGCGAATTCCAACGGTGACCGCAGCTCTGGTGTTTCTGTGCTTCTTAATTGGGCTTTCTCCGGGCCTGCTCCGGACGCCAAGCCTGATTTGGGTCAACCGGGATCATCTTTTTGGGCGGCACGGATTTTACTTCAAGCAACGCCAGTGGCTGGCGGACCTCCGCACGATCGTGGCGGCTTTTCGTTTTCTCTATACCACGCACCCATCCAGTCAAACCAATCCGGTGAGCAAATTAGACGATCAGCAACTGCGGCCGCACGGGACCGAACTATCCACCACTATCCTCAGCATGGACGCGACCGCATCGCCCCTGCTTCTCGCCGGCAAAAGCCTTTCGAGAGGCGAGAGGAGGATGGCCAAATATCGGTGGTCGGCCTTTGACCGGCTGCCGCCGATGCTGGCTTTCGCGGAAATCTCCTCCAACGGCGCATCTGGGCCGCCATTCTACCGTTTTGATGCGGCGCCTCTTTTTCCGGAGGCAGGAACGAGTTCGAACTCTCGATTACTACCGCGCGCCCGCAAAATGCAGCCAAGGATGCTGGGTTCTCGTCCCGACCTCATCGTCTCCACAAACCTGCAAGGGGTTTAACGCGCTGTCTTAATGATGGGGCAGGATGGCGATTTTGGTCACGCCCAGGACAAAGCCGAGCAGCCCGATAATCAAAAGCCAGAAGGAGCCTTTGACTGCCAAGAGCACGCCGAAGAGCAGAACCACCGCCATGACCAAATAAATAAAGATAGCCAGAAACGCATTCATCAGGCGCGCAGTTTACCCAAAGCCCCGCCATAAGCAAGCACAGCTTTTGGGAGACGTGTAACTACGAAATCACGCAGTTAAAGCACTGAATTTTGACAGGATGAACGGGATGAACAGGATGGGAATATAGATAGATGGGGATTAGGAACAATGCCTCACCGATTGGTGATTGCTCCCGGATCTGCAAGACATCCTGTTCATCCTGTAAATCCTGTCAAAAATTCGTCTTGTCTCCGATTTCCATCTGCATGGCACCTGTTAACTTCGCTCCCCCTCACGGCATTTCGGCGGCCTTGGCGGGCTTGCCATTGGACTCGCACAGGAAACGGTTCACCGCGTTCAAGTACGCCCGCGCGCTGGCCTCGATCACATCCGTGCTGGCGCCTTTGCCGGTGACCATTTTGCCGCCGCCAAAATCCACCTTCACCGTTACCTCGCCCAGGGCGTCCTTGCCTTGCGAGACGGCGCGCAACGAGTAATCCATCAACTTCCCGCGCGTGCTGGTCAGCCGGTCAATCGCCTTCAACGCCGCATCAACCGGTCCGTCACCGATGCTCGCGTCCTGCACGAACTTCTTGGCGGCCAGCTCTTGCAGACGCACGGTGGCCGTCGGCACAGCCCGATTGCCGCTGGTGACATGAATGTAATCCAGCGACCACGATTCCGGCACCTCGGTGATCTGGCCCTCCACCAGCGCGGTGAGATCGTCGTCATAGACAAATTTCTTCTTGTCGCCAATTTCCTTGAAGCGCGCGAAGATGGCCGCGACGTCCGCCTCGCCCATTTTAAAGCCCAGATGTTTCAGCCGAACCGCCACGGCCGCGCGTCCGCTGTGCTTGGTCAACGGCAATTCCGTCAGGCCCCAGCCGACGGTCTGCGGGTCCATGATTTCGTAGGTCTCGCGCTTTTTCAAAATGCCGTCCTGGTGGATGCCGCTGGAATGGGCGAACGCGTTCTCGCCCACGATGGCTTTGCTGCGCTGCACCACCAGCCCGCTCATGCGCGAAACCAGCCGCGACGATTTCACGATCTCGCGCGTGTTCAAGCCGCACTCAAACCCGCTGAAAAAATCGTCGCGCGTCTTGAGCGCCATGACGATTTCCTCCACCGCCGCGTTGCCCGCCCGTTCGCCAATGCCGTTGACGGTGCATTCGACTTGACGCGCGCCGTGGCGCAGGGCGGCCAGCGAATTGGCCACCGCCAAACCCAAATCGTTGTGGCAATGCACGCTGATGATCGATTTGCCGCTTTGGAACTCAGGCACCGAATCGTAAAGGTGCTGGATCAACGCGCCATACTGATCGGGCACGGCCCAGCCGACCGTGTCGGGAATGTTGACCGTCGTCGCGCCCGCCGCCACCACCGCGCGGCAGACTTGCACCAAAAAATCCGGTTCCGTGCGCGAACCGTCCTCGGGCGAAAACTCGACGTTATCGACAAATGATTTGGCGCGCTTCACTCCGTCCACCGCCAGCCGGAGAATTTCGTCCCGCGCCTTGTTCAACTTGAACTCGCGGTGAATCTTCGACGTGGCCAGAAAAACGTGGATGCGCCCGCGCTTGCCGGCCGGCTTAATGGCCTCGCCCGCGGCGTCGATGTCGCGCGGCACGCAGCGGGCCAGGCCGCAAATGACCGGGCCTTTGATCTCGCACGCGATGGCGCGGACGGCGGCGAAATCACCGTCGCTGATGACGGGGAAGCCGGCCTCGATGACATCGACGCGCAGGCGGGCCAGTTGGCGGGCGACCTCCAGCTTTTCGCGCAAGTTCATGGAGGCGCCCGGGCATTGCTCGCCGTCGCGCAAGGTAGTGTCAAATATAATTATGCGGTTCTTCTTCATAATGTTGTCCTGTAAAGACCAAAAACCCCACCGCCGGCGTCGGCGATGGGGTTTGCAAATTCTTGTGTGCGAAAATTAAACCTCGACCGCCACGCTGCCCAGAAGCAGCGCGCCAAGCAACAGTCGCAGGTTCAGATTTCCAATCACGTCGAATGCATAACCCGGATTGGCGCGCGCGTCAAATCATTTTTCAGGCATGTTTTGAGCGAGAAGACTGGTTAGGAGCCAGTCGGCGTCATTTCCATGCTCCAATCCGCCTTAATACGAACTGAAGTATTTTCTTGGGCAAGCCGATCACGAGAGTG
>DASYNM010000307.1:0-22018 GCA_036008545.1 Verrucomicrobiia bacterium | reverse complement strand
CCGACATACGAGAACCACTCCGGCTAAATCCCCGTTGGGTTCGTGGATGGGAGCGGCACTGTCATCAATCGGCCATTCTGTCCCATCTTTGGCAATGAGGATGGTGTGATTTGCCAATCCGATGACAAACCCTTCCCGAATGACGCGAGCGACGGGATTTTCAACGGACTGCCGGGTGAATTCGTTGACGATTTGAAAAACCTTCTCCAAAGGTTCACCGAGAGCTTGTTGCGGGCTCCATCCGGTCAGTTTTCCCGCCACTGAATTTGCGAAAGTAACCCGGCCTTCCTTGTCGCAGGAAATGACGGCGTCCCCAATACTGGATAAGGTGACGCGATAACGCTCTTCGCTTTCTCGAAGCCTGCGTTCAGCGCGGCGCCTTTCGGTAATATCGCGGGCAATTTTTGACGCGCCAGTAATTCGACCATCCGCGTTTTTGATGGGCGAGACAGTCAGGGAAATATCCACCCGAGATCCATCTTTTCGCTGGCGCACCGTGTCATAGTGCTCGACTCGTTCGCCCCGGCGGATGAGTCCGAGAATTTTCGGTTCTTCATCAACATGATCCGCAGGAATGAGTATCGCAACAGGCTGGCCAATAACCTCCTGCGCGCTGTAGCCAAAGAGACGCTCCGCGCCTGCATTCCAACTCGTGATGATTCCATTTAAATCCTTGCTAATAATGGCGTCCTCCGAATTCTCAATAATCGCCGCAAGGAAATTAGCAGATTGGGAATCGGCATCGTGCCCGGGCCGCGTTGATTCGGGTCCACCCCGAGCAGCGGGTTTCCCAGTCGATCCACTTGACGATTTGTCTAAACGCGACTTTTTCATCAACAGCCCTTTGATGTACAAGTCGTTGCCCTTGACCGTATCGTCAATAGGGGTAAAGCACCATCAGATAGCCAAGGTGAAATCCGAGGCGATTGCACCGCAACCTCATGCTCGGTGAGATTCCAGCGTTGGCGTAAACATAAGGAACAATGAACGCGGGAGCGGCATGAAGAATCCGTTCCGGCTTGGTATTTGCAACTTAATACAGAGAATTTTGGCTCAAAAAAGGTGATTCCCGAAATCAACACAATTTCTTCTGCCGCAATAACTAAGAGAGCAAAAGGCGAACGATGGATTAGTACTGACAGGAAAAACAGGCCGTTTTTGGGGCGTTTTGGCAGAAAAAACGATGTTTTGGGAAATGAAAATCGAGTTTACTTTTGATTTTTAGCGATTTTAGGGCATTTTGTCCGATGCAAGTCATTGACAATAAGTAATTAACATCGCCTTCGGCACCCCAAAAAAAATCATACCAAAAAGCCTACGGTAGGTTTTTTGGTTTTCGCGATGTGGTGTAAGATCGTTGCCATGATGGATTATAAAAACATCAGAGAAAATCAGAAAAGACGGGAGAGACAGGATGACAGGATGGGCGGGATGCACGAGGATTCAAGGCCGGGCAACTTGGCTGCGCACATTCGTTACCTTTGCGATCTTCTGTTAGGAGCGGGAACTTCCATCTGTAACCCGTTGATTTCCAATGGGGCATTACGTAAGTCGTTGATTTGCAACATCGACATTTTGTAACTCGTTGATTTTCATGATATTTCCAGATATTTTCATGCGCTTTGAGCTTCTTAGAGAATTGAGTTGGCGGGCGGCGCGATTGTTTCACGCCCCGCTTGCCAATGGGCGGCGCTTTCGGTTCACTTGCTGTCGATATGAAACAGGAGTTCGACTCGATCGAATCGATCCTCGCCGACGTGCGCAAGGGGCGCATGGTGGTGGTGGTCGATGATCCCGGCCGCGAAAACGAAGGCGACCTTATCATGGCCGCCGAATGCGTCACGCCGCCGGACATCAATTTTATGGCCAAGCACGGGCGCGGCTTGATCTGCGTCCCGACCACGTTCGAGCGATTGAAGCAACTGGGCATCGAACAAATGGTCGCGCAGAACACAGAGAATTACCGCACCGACTTCCAAGTCAGCGTCGATGCCGCCCGGGGCGTGACCACTGGCATCAGCGCCGCCGACCGGGCGCGCACGATCAAAATCCTGGCCGACCCGACTGGCGTGCCGGAAGACCTCGTGCAACCGGGCCACGTCTTCCCCTTGCGAGCAAAGCCGGGCGGCGTGTTACAGCGCGCCGGACACACCGAGGCCGCAGTGGACTTGGTGAAATTGGCCGGACGCCGCCCCATCGGCATCCTCTGCGAGATCATGAGCGACGATGGCTCGATGGCGCGCCTGCCCGAGCTGAGGCGCTTCGCGCGTAAGCACAAGTTGAAGATCGGCACCATCGCCGATTTGATCCATTACCGGCGCACGCGAGAGAAATTGGTCGAGCGAGTCGAGGTGGTGAAGATGCCGACGGCTTACGGCGATTTCGATCTTTACCTCTACCGCTCCAACGTGGACGGGCAGCATCATTTGGCGCTGGTGCGCGGCGAGGTGGCCGGGAAAAAGAACGTGCTCGTGCGCGTCCACAGCGAATGTTTGACTGGCGATGTGTTTGGCTCGCGCCGGTGTGATTGCGGGCCGCAATTGCATCAGGCCATGCGGCAGATCGCGGCGGCTGGGCGCGGCGTCATTGTTTATATGCGACAAGAGGGGCGCGGCATTGGGCTGCCCTCGAAGATTAAGGCTTACAAGTTGCAAGAGCGCGGCCTGGACACGGTCGAGGCGAACCTGAAACTTGGTTACGGCATGGACCTGCGCGAGTACGGTTTGGGCGCGCAAATCCTGGTGGACTTGGGCCTGAAGACCATCTCGCTGCTGACGAACAATCCGCGCAAAGTCGTCGGCTTGGAAGGATATGGATTGGAGATTGTCGAGCAGCTCCCGATAAAAATCCGGGCCAACCCGCACAACGAGAAATATTTGAAAACCAAGAGGGAGAAGCTTGGGCATTTGTTGTGAGAAGTCGAAATCACCGGCAACCATGTTGACACCAGTTAAACACCAAAAGAATAATCAACGCTCTCACGGCAGCTTTGCCATCGTCGCCTCGCGCTACAACGCACGCTACGTTGATGCCATGCTGGCGGCGGCAGAGGATGTGTTGGCAAAAGCCGGAGTCAAAAAAATTCGCGTCGTGCGCGTGCCGGGAGCATTTGAAATTCCTGCGGTGGCCGCGAAGCTGGCCCGCGCCCGCCCGCCCTGTTCTGCCGTGATTTGCCTGGGCGTGATCATACGCGGCCAGACCGATCACGCGCAGCAAATTGCCAACGCCGTCAGCACGGCACTGGCGCAATTGCAGATTCAGCACGCGTTGCCCGTCATCCACGAGGTCTTGCTGCTGGAAAACGAAGCCCAGGCGTCGGCGCGTTGCCTGGATGAAAAGCACAACCGCGGCGCCGAAGCCGCGCAGACTGCGCTGGAGATGGCGCAGGTGATGAACGAGTTGGATTAGGGCGGCCGTGTTCTTATCGCCGAGGTCAGTCCATGACTTTCCCTTACGGATCACATTCGTCTTTGTGAAAAGTTTCACATAGGGCTTGCGCTCGCGTTTTTGGACGCTTACTGTTTTGCCCGAATTGGGCTAAACCCGACACTATGACACGTATGAAGAAATTGACATGGTTAGTATCCGCGCTGGTTCTGGCAGGATCGTCGCAATGGGCTTCCGCTGGTGATATCACCGGCAAAATCACTTTGAAAGGCACGCCGCCGCCTGAGACGACCATCGCCTACGACGATACTTGCAGCAAATTGCACCCTTCGGTCCCCACCACCCGCCGTTGGGTCGTGGGCAAGGACAACGGCCTGGCCAATGTCTTTGTCTATATCTCCAAAGGGCTGGAAGGTAAGAAATTTACCCCCACAACCGACGCGGTCGACCTGGACCAGGTCGGCTGCAACTACAATCCCTACGTGTTCGGCGTGATGGTGGGCCAGCCGGTGCGGATAAAGAATTCCGACCCGCTTATGCACAACATCCACGCCCTGCCCACCGTCGATGGCAACACAGAATTCAACTTCGCCGAAACGACACAAGGCGATGTCAACGATTCGAAGTGGACCGCCAGCATCAAATCGCCCGAGGTCCTGGTCAAGCTTAAGTGCGACGTGCATCAATGGATGTTCGCCTATGCGGGCGTGCAGGCCCACCCGTTTTTTGCGGTGTCGGATGCGGATGGCAATTTCAAAATTGCCAACGTGCCGGCCGGCAGTTACACGTTGACGGCTTATCATTTGAAGGCGCATGGCAGCAAGCCGGGCGTCGCACAGGACATTACGGTGGCGGACAGCCCCGTGACGGCTAACTTCACGGTGGAAGTACCGGCCCCCTAATAGGGAAAAGATTCGCGCCAACCACGCCGACCGTATTTCGGCTGGTGCTGTTTGATGTTGGCGTTGTTGTTTGTTATTCACAGTTGTTGAATGTGAGCTTAACCCAGGCCAGGAATATTAGGTTGCAGCGATACGCGGTTTTCACCGCGTTAGCGACCTTCGTGCTGGTCTGTATGGGGGGATTGGTAACGAGCCATGGCGCCGGACTGGCTGTGCCGGACTGGCCGAACACCTACGGCTACAACATGTTTTTCTTCCCCATCTCCAAATGGATTGGAGGCATTTTCTTCGAGCACACGCATCGCTTGGTGGCGTCACTGGTTGGCTTTCTGACGACGGTGCTGGCCCTCTGGCTGTTCGGTTACAAATCGCGCCCGCTCGTGCGCTGGATCGGCGGCATTTTCATGATGGCGGGCGCGGTTCTTTGCCTGTTTTTCCCGGCGCATACGGCGGAGAATCTTCTATTGTGCGGCATGGGGCTGGTCGGACTTGTGGCCGGATTTTATTGGCCAAAGTGCGAACCTGCTCCGAAATGGTTGCGTGTCCTGGGCGTGGCGGCCTTCGTGGCGGTCGTGGCCCAAGGTATCCTCGGTGGTAAACGCGTGACGACATTGAAGGACGAATTGGGAATTTTCCACGCCACGCTGGCGCAACTGTTCTTCCTGCTGGTCTGCTCCATCGCCTTGTTCCAATCTGACTTTTGGCAGCGTTTGCCTGTGAAGGCGGAAGAGGATCGCCATCATTTCCGGCTTTTCTTCACCGTCACAACTGGATTGATTCTGGCGCAACTCATTCTCGGTGCGACCATGCGCCATCAGCATGCCGGGTTGGCCATTCCCGATTTCCCGACCGCTTACGGCAAGCTTTGGCCAGACACCGGCCCTGACGCCATCTCTCGCTACAACCAGAACCGCCTCGAAGTTATGGCCTACAAACCAATCACCGCCGCGCAAGTGGAATTGCAAATGGTCCATCGCATAGTCGCGCTACTGATTTTTGCCGCGGTCACGTTTTGTGCGTGGCGCGCAGTGCTTTTGCTGGGATGGCGGCACCCGCTAACACGCTTCGCCCTTCTTTGGTTTGGCTTGGTGCTGGCCCAGGTTTTTCTAGGCGCCTCCACCATTTGGACTGACAAATCTGCCGATGTCGCCACCGCCCACGTGGCCTGCGGCGCGCTTTGCCTGATGACCGGCGGCTTGGCGTCGCTGGTGTCGTTCCGATTGCTGGGCGCACCCGTCACCCAAATTCGACAGCTCGAAAAAAATGAAGTGACTTCTTTGCTGACCTCCTCCAGCATCGCCGCCAAGTAATGTGAAAGCCTCTCTGCAAACTCTGGATTCGCCCGCGCCGCTGGCCAAAACGCCTGTGGCGGAAAAATCGCTTGCGACAGTGCTGAGCGAATTATTCAAGACGCGGCTAACGACTCTGGTATTGTTGACGACGCTGGTCGGTTTCTATCTCGGTTCGCGCGCGCCGGTGTCGTGGGTGCTGATGTTCAACACGCTCTTTGGCACCGCGCTGCTGGCCAGCGGCGCGGCCGCGCTCAACCAGTTGTTCGAACGCGAGCACGATGCCAAGATGCGCCGCACACAAGACCGTCCCCTGCCCTCCGGGCGGCTGACGGCGGACGCGGTTTTGATGATCGGCGGCGCCTGCGGTGTGTTGGGGCTGATTTATCTCGCACTGACGGTCAACTTAATCACCGCCGTCCTGGGCGCGCTGACCATCGGCAGTTACCTCTTCGTTTATACGCCGCTCAAACGCGTCACGACTTTGAACACAGTCATCGGCGCCATCCCGGGAGCGCTGCCCCCGCTGATGGGCTGGACGGCGGCCCGCGGGGAGATTTCGAGCGAAGGTTGGTCGCTGTTTGCCGTGCTCTGCTTTTGGCAATTGCCGCATTTTCTGGCCATCGCCTGGATGTATCGGGACCAATATGCCAAGGCGGGCTTCGTCATGTTGCCAGTGGTCGATCCCACTGGAGAACGAACCGGCCGCCAAGCCTTGAGCCACACGCTGGGGTTGCTGCCGGTCAGCCTGTTTCCGTTTCTTTTCAAGATGGTTGGCCCGGTTTATCTGGTCGGGGCCATTGTTTTGGGGATCGCCTTTCTTTGGTGTGCGTATCAGTTTTCACGGCAAATGACCTTGCAGCGGGCACGATTGCTATTTTTCGCATCGATCATTTATTTGCCGTCGTTACTGGGGCTAATGGTTCTGGATAAAATCTGAAACAGATAAGCAATGAGAATTCCCATTGACATCGACTATTTGTTAAAATTACGGTCCAACTCGAATTGGGCGGGATCAACGCCATAAACAGTCATGCAGCCTACACCACACGCGGATACTCATGCGCAAGCCTCGCACCACGAGGAGCTTGGCTTTTGGCAAAAGTATATCTTTTCCACCGACCACAAGGTCATCGGCGTCCAATACGGCATCACCGGCCTGATGTTTCTTTTCTTGGGCTTGTGCCTGATGTCGGTCATGCGGTGGCAGTTAGCCAATCCCGGCACCGGCGTGCCGATTATCGGCCACCTGCTCTATCAGTTACTGGGTGAAAGCATGGTCTCCAAGACCGGCGTGATCTCGCCGGACCTCTATAATGCCTTTGGCGCCATGCACGGCACCATCATGGTGTTCCTGGCCATCGTGCCTCTGGCCTTCGGCGCATTCGGCAACTTCGTCACGCCGCTTCAAATCGGCGCGCCCGACATGACGTTCCCCCGCGTGAACATGGTCAGCTACCAGTTCTATTTCATGGGCGGCGTGTTGATGCTGGCCAGCTTCTTCATTCCGGGTGGCGCGGCCAAGTCCGGCTGGACCTCATATTCCCCGCTGGCGACGATCGCCGACATGAACTTGCGCCCCAACGGGCAGACGTTCTGGATTATCGGCATGGTCTGCCTGATCAACTCATCCCTGCTCGGCGCGGTCAACTTCATCACCACCATCATTCAACTACGGGCCAAAGGTTTGAGCTGGATGCGCCTACCCTTCTTCTGCTGGGCGCAATTCGTCACAGCCTTCCTGCTACTGTTGGCGTTTCCGCCTTTGGAAGCAGCCGCCGTCCTGCAACTGATGGACAATCTTTTGGGGACCAGCTTCTTCCTGCCAACGGGGCTGGTGGTTTCGGGTCAACTGCTGCACATCAGCGGTGGCGGGAGTCCGTTGCTGTGGCAACATTTATTTTGGTTTTTGGCCCACCCGGAAGTGTATGTGTTGATCCTGCCGGGCATGGGCATCGTGACCGAAATCATCGCCAACAATACGCGCAAGCCAATTTGGGGTTACCGCTCGATGGTCTATTCCATTCTGACGATTGGTTTCCTTTCGTTCATCGTTTGGGCGCACCACATGTACTTGACGGGCATGGGCACGCGCATCGCCACTTTCTTCCAGACGACAACCATGGTGATTTCGATTCCTTCGGTCATCATCCTGACAGCGCTGTTTATGTCGCTCTGGGGCGGTTCCATTCGCATCAACACACCGATGCTTTTCGCGTTGGGCTTTCTGCCGATGTTCGGCATTGGCGGGCTGACTGGCTTGCCGCTGGGCTTCAATGCCAGCGACATCCACCTGCACGACACCTATTACGTCATCGCACATTTCCATTACATCGTCGCGCCCGGGACCATTTTCGCGCTCTTCGCGGGCATCTATTATTGGTATCCGAAAGCCACCGGGCGAATGCTCAATGAGTTTTGGGGAAAGGTCCATTTCGGCCTCTCCTTCGTCTTCATGAATCTGATCTTCATGCCTATGTTCATTCAAGGCATGGCCGGCATGTCACGCCGTATGTATGACGGCGGCAATTCTTATGCCGCTTCCGGCGACACCATCGGCCTTAGCCCGGACGTCATCCATCTGAACGTTGGCATTTCCCACGCGGTCTGGGCTCTGGGCCTGGCGCAAATTCCGTTCATCATCAATTTCTTCTGGAGCATCAATTGGGGCAAGAAAGTCACCTCGGACAACCCGTGGGATGCGACCACGCTTGAATGGCAGGCGCCGACTCCGCCGCCGCACGGCAATTTTGATAAGGACATCGAAGTCGTGCGCGGCCCTTACGAGTATAGCGTCCCAGGCAAGAGCCGCGATTTCACCCCGCAAAACGAGCCTGACACACCCGAACCCGTCACACATGGAAATCCCGTACGCAGTTAAACCCAGGCCGGACACTGGCCTGTACAACGCCAAGGTCGGCATTTGGCTCTTTCTGGCATCAGAAGTGATGCTCTTCGGAGCGCTTTTCTGTTCCTACATCCTTATGCGCGTCAACGCGCCGGAAGGAACCTGGCCGCATCATTGGCTCAACATCTGGCTGGGCATGACCAACACCATCGTGCTGATTCTTTCCAGCGTGACGGTGGTTTTGGGCTGGGCTTCGCTCAAGATGGGCAAGTTCGGCCACTACAAGTTTTACCAGGGCATTACCATCCTCTGCGCCTTGATCTTCCTCGGCATTAAATCTTTCGAATACCACGACAAGTTTATTCACTATCAGATCAACCTCAAGGATGGGACCATTGCGGATGGCCACTTGCAAAGCGCGGAGACAACCAAGGATTTGATCGTCATCGAGGGGCGCATCATCACACCTGACAAAATGGAAGAGTTGTATAACCCGTCGCTCGATCACGAAGGGAAACTCCTCAAAATTCCCATCGGCGATATCAAGATCGATCCAAGAACAAAGAAGCCAATGATGGAGAACTACGGCCCGTGGCATAACACTTATACGGCCATTTATTTTACCATGACCGGTCTGCATGCCTTGCACGTCATCGCCGGCGCCATTGTTATCTTTGCGATCTGGGGGCCGTTGGCCAAAGTCTGGGAACAAGACCCTGAACGTTACGTAAACCGCGTGGAAGTCTCCGGCCTGTTCTGGCACTTCGTCGATCTGGTCTGGATCTTCCTCTTTCCCGTCCTTTATCTTTTATGAGTGACCACCCATCCTCCGCACCCGCGACGCTGCACGTGGACGAGCACACGATCCACGAAATGCAGCACCATATCCGGCGCTACTTGATTGTCGGCGTCGCCCTCGCCATCGGCACCGCCCTGACCGTCTGGGCATCGTTGATTAATTTTGGCAGCCGCGAGATCAACATCGTCGTCGCCTTGATCATCGCGTCGGCCAAGGGCTTCTTGGTGGCCGGCTTCTTCATGCACCTGATCTCGGAGAAGAAGATGATTTACGCGGTGCTCGCATTCACCGCTTTCTTTTTCACCGGGTTATTGTTTCTAACCTTGTGGTCCATGGCACACGGCAACATCATCCAAATACATAACGGATAGCATGTCACTGAAAGCGTTTCATATTGTGTTCATCGCCCTGTCGATCCTGCTGTCGTTTTTCTGCGGGGTCTGGCTCGCGAATGAGTACGCTTCCAGCCGCCATGCCACCTACTTGGTGGCGGCGATCCTGTTTTTTGTGGCCGGTGTGGGGTTGATTTGCTACGGCAAATCGGTTCTGCGCAAACTTAAACACATCAGCTACCTATGAGACGAATTGCCATCTACGCGATATTGAGCGTGGCGTTTGTCGTGCTCAGCGAACTGCCCGCGCTGGCCTGTTCAGCCTGCTTCGGCAAATCTGATTCCGCCATGGCGCGCAGCCTCAACGCCAGTATTTTCACTTTGATGGGTTTCATCGGCACGGTGCTAGTGGGCGCAGCCTCGTTCTTTGTTTTTCTGGCCAGACGGGCTGCCGCGACGGCCCAGGCGCAGGCGACAACAACCTCCTCTTCGCAAACCCAAGTTTGACCCATGCAAGATTCACCCAAGAGCGGACTCAACTGGCCAATGTTTTTTGGTTCATTTTTGTTGCTGATCCCCGCCACATGGTACGTCGTCCACGGCATCACGCCAGCCAACATGCCGATCGACGCCTCAGGCCAGGGTGCCGAGGTGGATAAGTTGATCATTTATGTCCACATTTTAATGGGGCTGCTTTTTGTGGGCTGGATTGGCTACTTCTTTTACGTGGTGATGCGTTTTCACAAGAGCAACAATCCGAAGGCCGATTACGTCGGCGTCAAAAGCCACGCCTCAACCTACGTGGAAGGCTTGGTTGCTGTCTTTGAAGGCGTTCTCTTGATCGGTTTTGCCATTCCGGTTTGGTCCCGCGCTGTGGATAAGTTCCCCAGCGAAAAAGACTCGACCGTCATCAAAGTCATCGCCCAGCAATTTCAGTGGCACGGCTGGTATCCGGGTCCGCACGGGAAGTTCTGCACCAACGACGAGAAATTCATCAGCAGTGACGATCCGTACGGTCTGGACACGAAAGACCCCAACTTCAAGGAGAATTTCATCGTCGCCAGCGACCTCGTTGTCCCGGTGGACAAACCGGTCATCGCCTACATCAGTTCCATGGATGTCATTCACTGTTTTGCCTGCAAGCCGATGCGGGTCACGCAGGATGCCATCCCCGGCATGGTCTTTCCCGCGCACTTCACGCCCAAAAGGCTGGGGACTTACTGGATCAACTGTGCCCAACTCTGTGGCATGGGTCATTACACCATGCGGGGCAGCATCAAAGTCGTTTCGCAGGCGGATTATGATAAATGGGTGGCCGAGAAATCAAAATCCAGCGGCGGCGGCGGCGGCTACGAATAAGAGAGGGTAAACTTGTCCGAACGCAAAATGGAATGGGTTATCTGGGCCGGCTTGCTTACCATCGTTCTCGCCCTGCTGGTCGCGTTCGCTCTCCATCCCTTCGCCTCCCGGCCCCTCCCCGTGCTCGGCGCCATGCCCGATTTCACCTTGACCAATCAAGACAACCAGAACGTCACCCTCGCTTCTCTTCGTGGCAAGGTGTGGGTTGCTGACGTAATCTTCACCCGCTGCGCCGGCCAATGCCCGGTCATGTCGGCTCACATGCAGGAAATCCAGGATGCTCTGCCGGCTGGATCTCCCGTAAAATTGGTTTCATTCACCACCGACGCCGATTTCGACACCCCGGGCGTGCTGAAGAAATATGCAAGCCGTTTCAGCGCGCGCGATGGCCAATGGCTATTCTTGACTGGCAGCAAGGACGCCCTTCATTCCGCCACCGTCAAGGGACTTAAGTTGAGCGTCGTGGATAAACCTCCTGGCCAGCGGGACAACGCCGACGACTTCTTCATCCACAGTGACAAAATGGTCCTGATTGACCAAGACGGACGCATCCGTGGATATTACGACGGCGAAACCGCCGAGGGCACGTTGCAGGCTTTGGCCGCCGCCAAAATCCTGGCCCGCCTATGAGCGCCGACGCTAACCGACCATGAGCGTCAACGACCTGCCGGCTGTCAACGCCACACTCAACGGATTGAGCGCAATCTTCCTTGGCGCCGGCTTCGTATGCATCAAAAAGAAAAATGTGCCCGCGCACCGCGTCTGCATGATCAGCGCGTTCATCACCTCATCGCTATTTCTGGCCTGTTATCTCACCTACCACTATTTCCATGGCGTCACCGTCTTCAAGAATCCCGTCTGGTTTAAGCCGATCTATTTAACCATTTTAACAACCCACACAATTCTGGCTGTCGTCATCGTCCCCTTGATCTTCATGACCCTGAGCCGGGCCTTGCGGGAGCGGTTCGACCGCCATAAGGTCATCGCCCGATGGACCTGGCCGTTGTGGATGTATGTTTCCGTGACCGGGGTGATCGTGTATTGGCTTCTTTACCAGAAATTTCCGCAGACATAAAAGCGGAATCGAATACCCATTGACGCCGAGGGGGAGGGTTTGTAAATTAAGCGTTCCGTGAGTCATCCAAAGTAGCTCAATGGTAGAGCACGCGGCTGTTAACCGTGTGGTTGTAGGTTCGAGTCCTACCTTTGGAGCCAATTCTTAAGCCGTTGATGTTCAACGGCAAATTCCAAAGGTAGGTGTGAAAAAAGCGAGTTTGCTGGGCAAGTGCCAGAAGAATTGCCAGAAGAATTAGTTGGTTTTCAGAATCTGCCACTAATCCGGTACTATTCGGCAAAACTCGCCGACAACACCGTAACGGTGCCACTCGATCCGTTTGTATCATACGATTATGAAACAACGGTTTTACCTCTACCGACGCGGGGAGGCTTATTATCTGCAGGATTCCCGGACGGGCAAACAGCAATCCCTGGAAACGAAAGACCGCAACGCCGCTTTACGGTTGCTCGAAATCAAACGCCAGACCTCAGCCAATCCTGGCTTCAACCAGTTCCTCCTCAAATCCTGCCTATTGACGCAAGACCCGCTCCTGGATGTAGCGGCGCACGCCCGCTTCGTCCCTTCCCACCGTCGATACCCCGCAGCCCCACGAAGCTCTTCCGCCTCCCCGCATACACCCGCCCGATGTGGATGGCCGTCTTCCCCTTGATGTACCCCATGACCTGCGCCACCGAATACTTCGGCGGGATCGAGATCATCATATGCACATGGTCCGCCATCAAATGCCCCTCCTCCACCTGACACTCCTTCTGCCCGGCCAAGTCCCGGATCACTCTCCCCAACTCCTGCCGGATATGCCCATAGAGCACTTTCTTCCGGCGCTTCGGAATGAACACGATGTGACACTCGCATTCCCACTTCGTGAGTTTCAGTGTTTCATACCGTCGGCATCGGTCTCTCCTTTCGTAAACTTTGAGCGGTTCACGACCAGGAGATTCCCCAACGACTCCCGGAGCTGTCAAACTCTGGGAGTCTCTCGAGCAGAGCTGGAGGATTTATGGTGAATTAACAATGTCTGGTACGTTTAGGATGTTTGGGCGCTCTTTCGCATCCGCCAGAGGAGCCCCGTCAGGTTTAAAGGGGCAGCGTGGTTGTTCCCCTGGCTTCAATGGTTGGCCAGACGGAAAAATAAACTGCCCGAGGGTGGTGTGATGGTGATGCTATTGGTACCTGCGGGAGAATTGGTGGTGACAGTATATCCACTCGTTGCCCAAGCCGCCGAGGCAGCGAGATTGCCGTTCTGCTGCAAAACGTAGGTGCCGGTATTTGGCCAGGCCACAATGACGCTGTTGCCGGCACGCTCGATGGTCAGGTCGGGCACCCCGGGTGTTTGCACCACGGAAATCAAACTCCAGAAGCCGCCGGTCAATGAATAACCATCTCCCCTCATCGCGCCGCCAGCGTCGTGCTGGCCGATGGTGCCGTTGACGGAAAACACCGTGCTGCCATTCGTGCCAGCGCTGGAGCCGCCGCCGCTGGCGATCTTATACCAGCTGAGGGAATATGGCTGGGTGGATCCGGCTTCCGCTATCAGCAAACCAAAAAGAAGAAATAATCTTTTCATCACGTCCTCATTTCTTTTCTGCCAGCGCTTTCACCGTGGCTTCCAATTCGTTCAAGCGCGCCGCGAGTGAATCATTCTGTGCCTGGAGCGAATCCACCTTAATCGCTCTCTCCTTCAATGATTCAATTTCCGCGCTCTGTTCCTGGACTGTGCGATGCTGCTTGAGGAATTCGTTCAAGAGCATCGCGTTGACCGCCTCGTAGCGGACGGTGTACACTTGTCCCTTGGCATCACGTGAGACCAACGCCGGATCCACCTTCTCCACTTCCTCGGCAGCCAGCCCGAATTGCGGAAGACCCTCCGGATCAATTTCCGGTTTGTATTTGAAGGTGACGGGGTGAAGCGACAGCAGCACGTCGCTCGCGTCATCCATGCTCTGAATGTTTTCCTTGAATCGCTCCGAAGACCCTTGAATGCCAAGCTGCCCGCTCGCACTCACCCAAACAGGTGCTCCGGCGACAGGAACCCCAGTGATCCCAGCGATATAAGCCGAAGTCTGCAGTGCTGGGTCACCTAGATAGATAACTCCATTTTCTGCGCCACTGTAGTCACCGATATTGCCAATGTAAATATTATTGGTGCCAAGGGTGAGGTTGTCTCCCGCTCCATTCCCAATCGCAATATTGTTGGTGCCGAGAAACACGAATGAAAGCGCCTCAGCGCCGAGGGCGGTGTTGCCGTAACCGCCGACTTCGGTTGCGCCAAATGATAGGTAAACAGTGTTCCCAAGATTCTCGAGTGATTCATAACCCAGGGCCGTATTATCGATGCCGTTTGCGTTCCAGTACAGCGCCGTGTCGCCAATGGCCGTGTTTTCAGAGGCGTAATTGGTGTAAAGCGCCTGGTAGCCGAGGGCTGTGTTCCCGTAACCGGTGGTGTCGAAAGCAAGGGCTTCAAAGCCAACGGCCGTATTCTCACCGCTGCCGGAAAAGCTGCCCGAGTTGACGGCTTGGTCCAACTGAAGGGCATGAAAGCCCACCGCCACCTCGTTGCTGTCGCTGGTGCCGTCTTCAAGCGCGAAACTGCCGATGGCCGTGTTGTAGCTGCCGACCAAGTTATTGTATAGGGTATTGTCACCGTTGGCGGTATTGAACAAGCCGGTCTGATTTAGGTTCAGAGCAGCGGCGCCCGTGGCGGTATTGCCCGCGCCTGACGTATTGAAGAGGAGCGCCTGATTCCCTATGGCCGTGTTGTGAGTGCCGAAATTGTTAGCTTGGAGGGCATTATAGCCGACGGCGGTGTTCTGGCCGGCCGGGCCGGCATTGTCGTTCTGGAGCGCCTGATAACCCACGGCCACGAGTTGGCTGTCATTCTGGCTGTTGCCTAGGGCGGAGACGCCGAGGGCCACGTTTTGATTTCCGGTAAAGTTGGCGAAGAGCGCAAAGTTACCGACAGCAACATTGTTGGAGCCAGTTGAATTATCGTTCAGCGCCTCTTGACCATCAGCGGTGTTGGCGGCGCCAACCGTGTTGCCGTGAAGCGCATCCGTGCCCGTGGCGGTGTTGCCGCCGCCGCTGGTGGTGGTGTTGCCTGCGGCCTGGCCGGCAAAGAAGTTGCCATTGGCCCCGCCCAAATTAATTTCCCCACCTGTGCCTAGGTGGCCGCCGGCATCAATGAACACAGGCACCCCTTGTCCGCTGGGGAGGCTGGTGCCGTAAATGCCAGAAATGAGGGTGTTGTGATCCTGGAAACCCGCCGTGCCGATGCGAATGTAACCGCTTTCGTTGATACCACCAGAATTGCCAATGTAAATGTTGTTATCACCGTTGGTGAGTTCATCGCCGGCCCCGTCGCCCAAGGCCACATTGTTGTTGCCAATCGAATCAAGAAGCGCGTCCGTGCCGATGGCCGTGTTAAAGGAGCCGGTCTGGTTCGCCGCAAGGGAGGTATTGCCAATGGCCGTGTTATCGGTGCCATTCGTGTTGTCATTAAGCGCCCCAAAGCCATTGGCTGTGTTGAAGGAGCCGGTCGTGTTGCCGTCAAGCGCAGCGAACCCAGTGGCCGTGTTGCCTTGGCCGTTCGTGGTCAAGTAAAGCGCCGCATAGCCAATGGCCGTGTTGTATTCGCCGTCCGTGTTGTTGTAAAGCGCCAAGGCTCCCATAGCCGTGTTGGCGACGCCGTTCGTGTTGCTGAAAAGAGCATGATCTCCATTGGCCGTATTATAGGTGCCCCCGGTATTGGAGCTAAGCGCCTTGAAACCAGTGGCTGTGTTCTCGAAGCCGAATGTGTTGGCCTGCAGGGCTAGAAAGCCGATGGCCGTGTTCTCGCCGTAGCCGGATGGGGTTGTGTCATTGGCGGCATTGTCGTTCTGGAGTGCTTGATAGCCTATGGCCACGAGTTGACTATCATTTGTGGTGAGGCCAAGAGCTTCATAACCAAGGGCCACGTTATCCTTGCCGCTCGTGTTGTCGGCAATCGCCAGATAGCCAAGCGCCACGTTGTCGTTGCCGTTCGTATTACTCTCAAGCGCATGACGGCCAACAGCCGTGTTATCTGAGCCGCTCGTGTTTAAGTAAAGCGCCTGTTCCCCATGGGCCGTGTTGTTGTTCCCGCTTGTGTTGCTGGCCAGCGCCCGATAACCAGTCGCGGTGTTGTTGCCTCCGTTTGTGTTGCTCTTCAGCGAGTCATACCCTATGCCGGTGTTGCCGCCGCCTAGATTCGTCAAACTCCCCGCGCCCGGACCGGCGTAGAAGTCGTTGTTTGCGTCGCCATGGACCCAGGTATTGCCACCGGAATAAATAATGCCGTCCGCATCTGTTGGTGCCGGCAGGGTCAAATTGCCACTGACCGTCACATTACTAAAGATGACGCCCCCTTCCTCGTTGGTCACCACCACGCCCGGCAATTGTGCCAGCGGAACGACGCCGCTTAACTGCCCCACCGGCAGCGAGCCGAGCAGATTGCTGGCCGTATTGGCAAAGATGGCATACGGCGCCGGCGTCAATGGCTGGCGTGGAGTCAATGCAGTGAAGGTGCCTGTGCCATTGGTGCGCGCGGCAATGTCCAGCCAGTAATTGGAACCGGTAAAAATGTTGGCGCCGAAATTCAGTTCGACCGTGAACAGGCCGTTGTTGACGGTGGTGGGACCGTTGGTCAAAATAGGCCCGACTTCGCTGCCGCCCGTGCTGGCGTCGTAAATGATGAATTGCAGATCGTAAAGACCATTGGCCGGAACGCCCGAATCCATCAATTGACCTTGATAGTTGAAGGCCGTGCCCTGGGCGAGCAGACGATCAGTGATTGTGAGGAGCGTTGACAAGAGAAGAAACAAAACACATTTTTTCATTGGTATTTTTTCTTTCGGCAGAACTAATCGGGTCTAATAGCCCGCAAGCCCGCCTCCAATGTCCAGGAAGCTCGGCCTCCTGGCAGGCACAACCGATGGCAGGCGGACTTGAATTTGACCATGGAGTTTAGATTCATTCCAGCTACACAAACGAAACGCGGCGAAGAAACGTGCCAAAAAACTTTGCCCGCAATAAAAAGGTCGCCCCTTTAAATGAGGTGAAGCCCGGATTTGAGCCGACCCATGGCGGTTGCTCTGAAGAAAAGAGCGCTTACGAAGCCTTTATAACTTCTGTATCTCTTTGAAAAGCCATGCCCGCGCGTAAGCCCATAGGCGCTTGGCTGAGCGTTCGGATTGACCAAGAACTTCGGCCGCCTGTGGGAAGGTCAGACCCGCGAAGAAACGAAGTTTTACCAATTCGGCTGCCTCGGCATCGTGGGCTGCCAGCTTCTCCAGCGCCTCGTTGATGAGCAAAATGTTTTCGTCCGTCGTCTCCGCCGCCAGAACCACGCTGTCCAAGTCGATTCGCTGCAGCCCGCCGCCGTGGCGCAGAGCCGCCTTGCGGCGCGCGCGATCCACCAGGATGTGGCGCATGGCCTCGGCGGCGGCGGCGAAGAAATGCCGGCGGTCCTGCCAGGAATGATTCCCGTCTCCCAGCAATCGGAGATAAGCCTCATGGACCAGCGCAGTGGGTTGGAGCGTTTGATCCGGTGATTGCTGCGCCAGCTTGAAGGCGGCCAGCTTGCGCAATTCCTCATACACCAGCGGCAACAACTCATCCGCAGCTTTGGCGTTGCCGCCCTGAATTGCCTCAATGATCTGCGTTACGCTGTTAATGGCAGCAATGATACAATATTATTCCGAGTAACGCGATGAGATTCTACCTCCACTGGCAAAATCCAATTCCATGACGCATGGCTCAAGCTGTTGTCTTTGGCCGTTTATTGGACGTGCCGTGCCAGCAGGGTTGTCGCTCCTTATTGAACCGTGGCTTGGGCGCCTGGCGCCGAGTCTACGTCCACCTTGGTCGACCCTTGGGACGCGATCTTCCCACTCGCGGGGTAGGCCGGCAAGTCCCAATCAAGTTGCATTTGTCCCAGTTCTTGTCGCAGTGCTCGCAAGTCCCACAGCTGCAACTGCTGGTCATGCTGCACTGCGGCCAATCGGCTCCCGTCTGGACTGAATTGGAACTTTGCCACCCCGCTGGCGACCGGCGCTTCCAATGTCGCCAGGGGCTTTTCCGTCAAAGTCTCCAGCAGTTGGATGCTATGCCCATCAACTGTCCTTGCCATTATCCGGCTATCCGGGCTGAAAGCGGTGTAATTCCATTCGGGAAGCTCGTAGCCGGGCTTAGGCGGACCCCTAGGTTGCCATGAGCCAAGTTCCCAAAGTTGATATTCGCTCGAACTGGTCGCCAGCCAGCGACCGTCCGGACTAAAAGCGACTACAGTCCTGGCAGAGGCGGGCAAGTTGCGCACCAAATCGCCTGATTGGGCATCCCAAACTTTCACGACCGAATTAAGCCAAGAAGCGGTCGCGACCCAGCGGCCATCCGGACTGATGGCAATGCGATCCACTTTCGGATGTGGCTGAAGCACGACCGGCTTTGAGGACGGATTCTGCAGATCAAGAACAAAGGATTTCCCATCCCCTTCATGCGTCACGGCAAGATACCGCCCGTCCCGGTTGAGCACCCCTTCGCGAAGCCCCGGCATTTCAAACAACAGCCGCGGCTTTCCCAGACTGTACGCAAACAAGGTCTGATCACCGCTTCGTTCAAGGCTGCGTTCGGACACACCGCGCGCCCTATCGATGAGAATCAAGTTTTGTCCATCGGGATGGAAAATGTGCGCATCACATTGATCCAGCAAGAACGAACCCATCTGCTTGCCGGTGGCAACGTCCCAAAAGCTCACGCGATCATCGGTGCCAGCCGCCAGGATGCGTCCGTCGGCGCTGAAGTCGGGCCTGGTGATGTCACCTCCGTGGCGCCGGACGGATAGCAGGCGGCATCCCTGGCCACGGGCCACTTCCAGAGTGCCGTAGCGAGCAAATTGTTGCCAACCCAATATCTCCCGGTCATCCGCACTGAATTGCAATTGCCAACTCCCGCCAGGATGGCTTGCAAGGAAACGGCCGCTGTCGGGATTCCATAACCGAATCAATCCGTCAAAACCCGCACTGGCAAGCAGAGTTCCAGTCTGATTGAATGCGATGCTCGTGATGCGCGCGGAGGGCCCTTCGAGCGTCGCGAGGCGCTGGCCGTTCTCGGCGTCCCATAGGTAGATGTTAAAGTCACTGCACCCTGTCGCCAGACGCCTGCCATCAGAACTCCAGCCAGCAGCTCTCACAGGCGAGGGGCAGGCCAAGTCAAAAACATTACCGCCTGATGCAACCTCCCGGATTTCGACGTCTGAATTGGTTCCGCCGAAACACGCCAGCCGGGTGTTTCCAGGATTCAGAACCAGGCGCTCAAATCGCCGCATTGCGGGAAGCCGTTTAACTTCCTGGCTTGAATGAAGGTCGAAAATGGAAATCGTTCCATCGGGACGGCTGCAGGTGAAAAAACGGCTGTCCGAGCTGAATGAGGTCGCCAAAGAAGTAATCAACTCGTCACGGCCAGCCTCTTGTTGTATGGCGCGAACAACCACTTTTTGCAGTTCGACATCCCAGACCCACTCGCTCTCTCCAGCGGCGCGTTCCGTGTCGGCGTCATGCCAATAATGGGCGCTCAAGTATCTTCCGTTTGGGCTGAACTCCCTGGCGGCCTCCAGGACGAATCCAGGAGCGGAGAGAAGCATCATCGGAACATCGTTTGACACCGCCCGGATGGTGATGCCTCCATTTTCATCCGCCATCGCATACCGTTCCAAGTTAAGGTCAACATTCGCCAGTTCATTGCGCACATGCCCCTTGAGCACGATCTGCTTCGAGACTCGCATATCAAACACCGCCAGGCTGGCAATGGCTTCGTTGCGTGCCTCCAGATCTGAACGAATCGCTGCCGCTTCCCGCACTTTCTCCAAACTGGCAAATCGCTGCCCTTGTTGACCGCTGATCCTCCGAGCCCTGGCTTCGGCCAAGTAGGATGCCCTCAGCTTTTCCATGGCCACATTATTCGCTCTTCGAATCTTCAAATCATCGCGCTGAATGCGGAACGCCGCCACCGTCACCGCGCCCAAACCGAGGATGAGGGAAGCTGCTACAACCACGGCGGCCGCGAAGGCCACTTTGTTCCGACGCACCAGCTTTCGGAAGAGGTAAAGTTTGCCCGGTGGCCGGGCGACGACGGGCTCGTCGGCTAGGTATCGTTGGACATCGCGCGCCAAGCCGTTGGAAGTCTCGTAGCGGCGGGAACGCTCTTTCTCCAGCGCCTTCATCACGATCCAATCCAGATCCCCCCGCAAGGTATGGATGAGCTTTGGGGGTTTTGTCTGACGACGGTTGGCAACGGTTGTCAAATCCGCGTCCTGCAATCTCCGCAGCCGGGTCGATGGGCGCACCGGTTCCTTGTCCCGAATGGTGCGGCGCATTTCGTCCAAGCCCGCCTGCATAAGCTCCTGAGTGTCGAACGGCGTCCTGCCTGTCAATAATTCGTAGAGCAGCACGCCCAGGCTGTAAATATCGCTGCGCGTGTCAATGTCCAGACTGGTCATCACCGCCTGCTCGGGACTCATGTACGCAGGCGTGCCGACGAATTGCTGGAAGGCCGTGAAAAGAGTTCGCTCCGTCAGCCGCCCCTGTGTTGCCTTGGCGATGCCGAAGTCAATTACCTTTGGGACCGCCACGCCATCGTTCACCGTTACCAAGATGTTCGATGGCTTGATGTCGCGGTGAATGATGCCCTTTTGGTGAGCGTGCTGGATGGCCTGGCAAACTTGGACAAAGAGGACCAACCGCTCGCGGGTCAGGAGTTGGTTTTGGTCGCAGTAATCGGTGATTTTGAAGCCTCGAACCAACTCCATGACAAAGAAAGGCCGGCCAGTGTCCGACGCGCCGGCGTCCAGGACCCGGGCAATGTTGGGGTGGTCCATCAACGCCAGTGCCTGGCGTTCGGCTTCGAAGCGGGCGATGACGCTCTCGGTATCCATTCCCAGCTTGATGACTTTAAGAGCGACCCTGCGACGGACAGGTTCCTCTTGCTCAGCCATATACACCACTCCGCATCCCCCTTCTCCAATCCGCTCCAGCAGTTTGTAGCGGCCGATGCGATCACCGGCTTTTTCCGTCACCGGGAACATGATTGCTGCCACAGCTTGCGGGATGGGGGACGCGGGGTTTGCCGGCTTTACCTCGTCCATCTGCAGGAAACCGCCGGCCTGTTCGTGAGCGCGCAGCAGCGCCTCGACATGCGCGCGCAGCCTGTCGTCCTTGCCGCAAGCATGGGCGAGGTACTCTTTCCGAACCTTCAACGAACTCAATTCCACGGCGGCATCGAATATCTCCCGTTCGCGGCTGGGTTGGTTCGGCATAGCTTTATTTCATGGTCTTCCATACCAGACAAACGAGAATTCAGAAAGGAAAAGGGTAATGCCTTAATTTGAAATGATTTCATTTTTGGCAGCGATTGGCATGAGTTCTGCGAGGTTTTGAATGGCTACAGCCCCAGTCTTTTCTTAAGAAATTCCGTGACGAGCACTGTCGCAATGCCTCCAATAAACGTCAGAATGGGAACGCCGTATTTTACCGTTTTTGCCGCCAATGTGCGCTGCTGCTCCTCCTCTTCCAGAGCTTGAAGAAAGAGCCTTCCTTTCACGGTTGGGCCAGTGATGACGTTTCCAGCCGGAAACCCCTGTTCACCAAGCATGGTGTGTCCGTTCAAATACCCAGCCTCTATAAGTTCGGCCCATAAAATAGTTTGCCGCTGCTCTGGCGATGTTGAGTCGATCTCGTTCACTCGACTGCGAAGCATTGCGATATATATGGTGCGGGCTGTGATTTTTGACATAAAATCAATCCTTTTTAGCCTTCTTAACTTGGTACGCCACTCCCACCTTGACCGCCGCCGCCGCCGAATCCACGGGCGGCAGTTCCAGGATGGTAATGAACTGCTCCGGCTCTCCGTACGTCCACCCGTAGCACCGATTGGCCTTGGGATGGCCAGTGAGCGCGAACACCTCAACGTCGCCTTGCCAGACGGTCTTGCCTTCGTAAACCTCATGCACAGGCACGGA
>DASYNM010000306.1:0-8382 GCA_036008545.1 Verrucomicrobiia bacterium | reverse complement strand
AGCCCGCCTCGGCCTTCCACGGCGGCATGATCCGCTCGCCAGTCACGCGCGCGATTTGTTTGGCCCGCTTGGCGGCATCTTTGTAACTCAGGAGCGAAAACGGCGCGACTTCTCCCGGCCGATGGCACATGGCGCAATTCTTATAAAGCACCGGCGCGATGTCCCGGTCAAACGTCGGTGCTGTGACCTTGGCCACGGACGTCGCGATTAAACAACCCATCGCCGGCGGTTGCTTGCTGACCGGTCGCCCGGCGGCGATCGCGTCCAGCGCCTCGCGCAAGTCGTGCTCAGTGGCTTCGGCGCGGCGTTTGTTGAGATCAGCGTAAAGATTGTCGATGCGCCCGCGGTAGAGAACATCGCCGGATTTGCCAAAAACCACGGCTTCCGGCGCGACCGTCGCCTTGGCCAGTCGAACGAGCAAGTGCCGCCGATCCAGCAAGACCGGAGGCTGTAAATCATATTGGCGCGCATGAATCGCGGCGCCTTCCGGCGTCAGGTCCGGGTCCACCTGCACGATGTAAAAGGCAAAATTCGTGTAATCGGCGGATAGGCGATTGATCTCCGGCGCGTAGCTATTGCAGATCGGGCAATCATGCCAGTAGAAGAGGAGAACCGAACCGGCTTTTGTCCCGGCCTCCAGTGGACGGCGAATCGTGCCTGACAAATCCGTGAACTCCAGCGGGCTGGCTTCCGCGCGCGAGGCTACGCCACCGCCCAAAGCCAGAAGACAACAGAGAGTCGCAGCAATTTTCACGAGCGCAACATGCAACAAAATGCCCTAATTCTCAAACACTAAAATCCCGCGTGCCTGCGGAGGTGGCATTTATAGGTCATATAGGCCACCACTGGTCTTCCCTAAAAGTTTCCAGTTGCAATCGCCGCATTCGGCCCAATATTGAAGCCCACATTAATTATGGCTGAGAGCAAAAAGCACGTTTACGACGAAAGCAAAATAAAAACGCTTTCCTCACTGGAACATATCCGCCTGCGCACCGGCATGTACATCGGCCGCATTGGCGACGGCTCCCACTTCGACGACGGCTGTTACATCCTGCTCAAGGAGGTCATCGATAATGCCATCGACGAATACATCATGGGCCATGGCAAAGAAGTGCGCATCGACATCAACGACGGAGCTGTGAGCGTGCGCGATTTCGGCCGCGGCATACCGCTGGGCAAAGTCGTGGACTGCGTTTCCAAGATCAACACCGGCGCCAAGTACAACGACGATGTTTTCCAATTCAGCGTCGGCCTTAACGGCGTCGGCACCAAGGCCGTGAACGCGCTCTCGAAGGAGTTTTTGGTGCGAAGCCATCGCGGCGGCGAATATGTCGAGGCGGCGTTCAAAGTCGGCAAGTTGAAGAACGAAAAGAACGGCAAGGAGGCCAAGGAACCGGATGGCACGTTTATCCGCTTCGTGCCCGACCCGGCCATCTTCAAGGAGAGCGCGTTCCGCCCGGAATTCGTGGAGAAGAGGCTGCGGCATTACAGCTATCTTAACACCGGACTGAAGCTCATCTACAACGGCAAGACTTTTGTTTCGCGCAACGGCCTGCTCGACCTGGTCATGGAAGATTTGCGGGCGGACAACGCCGAGCCGATCTATCCACCGCTGCATTACACAAGCAAGACGCTGGAATTCTGTTTTACGCACAGCAACAGCCGCTATGGCGAGACGTTTTTTTCCTTCGTGAACGGCCAGTATACCGCCGACGGTGGCACCCACCTGAGCGCATTCCGGGAAGGATTGCTCAAGGCTGTCAACGAATATTCCAAGGGCAAATTCGAAGGCGACGACGTGCGCGAATGCATGGTGGGCGCGGTGGCTTTGCGTCTCAAAGACCCGGTTTTCGAGTCGCAAACCAAGAACAAACTCGGCAACACGGAAATCCGCTCCGACCTGGTCAACACCGTGCGCGAGGAGTTGCTGCACTTTTTCAACCGCAACAAGGAGGTGGCCGAAAAAATAATGGCCAAGGTGCAGGACACCCAGCAGTTGCGCAAGGAGCTGCAGGAGGTCAAGAAGCTGGCGCGCGAGCGGGCCAAGGCCGTGACCATCCGCATCCCTCAATTGCGCGACTGCAAAATTCATTTTGACAAGACCAAGGGCAAGGGCAAGGGCACCATGATCTTCCTGACCGAGGGCCAGTCGGCGGCGGGGCCAATCATGAGCTGCCGCGACGTCAACATGCAGGGCGTCTTCGTCCTCAAGGGCAAGCCGCTCAACGTCTGGGACCTCAAGCGCGACATCGTCTATCGCAACGACGAGATGTACAACCTCATGCGCAGCCTCGACATAGAGGACAACATCGAAAACCTGCGCTACGAAAAAGTCATCCTGGCGACGGACGCGGACGTCGATGGCCTGCACATCCGCAATTTGTTGATCACCTATTTCTTCCGCTTCTTCGATCACCTGGTGCATGATGGGCACTTGCACGTGCTGGAGACGCCGTTGTTTCGCGCGCGCAACAAGGAGCAGGCCATTTATTGTTACAGCGAAGAGGAGCGCGACGCGGCAACCGGGAAACTGGGGAAGAATTGCGAAATCACGCGCTTCAAAGGGTTGGGCGAAATTTCGCCGCACGAATTCAAACAGTTCATCGGTCCGCAAATGCGCTTGAGTCAAGTCGAATACGCGCCGAAGCCGGAGACGGCCGGCATCCTGGGCTTTTACATGGGCAAAAACACCCCGGAACGGAAAGACTACATCATGGAAAACCTGGTCGTGCCGGTGGAGGAGTGAGAGGGCATTATGAATTGTTGTCACGTTGATCCCCGTGTGATAACATGCTCGTGTGAGCAAACTTGATGAAATTGAGGCGGCGGCGGAAGGACTGCCCTTGGAGGAGAAACAGGAACTGATGCTGTTTCTCGCAACGCGAATGCGCGCGCAAGGAGTCCAAATGCCTGAGCCGCGAAAATTCTCCCGTGACCAGATGGCCGGTTGGATCGCGGAAGATGAAGCCGACATGTGCCGCTTTCAGCAAGGCAAGTGAGGCTGTTTCTCGATACCAGTGTCCTTTTGGCCGCCTGCGGATCGTTGACCGGCGCTTCCCGAGAAATCTTCCGCCGCGCGCCGGTTAATCATTGGGTCCTGATAACGACTCCTTATGCAATAGAAGAGGTTCTTCGGAACCTTCCTGATTTCCCGCCCTCCGCGAGCGCGAATTGGGCGCGATTACGCCCCGGCCTGCTGGTAATGGACGACGTGCTCACCCTTGGGCTGCCCGTGGTTTTCCCTGCCGGAAAAGATCGACCGATTCTCTTTAGCGCCTTGGCTTGGGCGGACATTCTTCTCACTCTCGACCGGGGCGATTTCGGCGGATTGATGGAAAAACCATTTTATGGCCTGCTTGTGCTAAAACCCGGCCTCTTCTTGGAGCGTGAACGAGAGGCCGGAAGGCTTTTGTAGCTTTAACCATCACATCTTTAACGCCATGCTGCCAAGCCACAAAAGCTCCATTCACTTGTTTCGATTTCTGGGCGTCGATGTCTTCCTGCACTATTCCTGGTTCGTGGTTGCGATCGTTGAACTCAGCTACAGTGGCCATCGTTATTCGTCTTATCTGTGGAACGTTTACGAATACCTGGCGATATTCGGCATCGTTCTCATGCACGAATACGGCCATGCGCTGGCCTGTCGCAGCGTAGGTGGGCGGGCCGACCAAATCGTGCTCTGGCCGCTGGGCGGAGTGGCTTACGTGGCGCCGCCGCCGCGCCCCGGCGCCACGCTCTGGAGCCTGGCCGCGGGCCCGCTCGTCAATCTCTTGCTGGTCCCGATTCTGTTCGTTGGTTTGATAGTGGTGCGCAGACTAAACGTTGAGTCCAACATGCCGGACACCTATGAGTTTGTGAGGAGTCTATGTGTGATCAATGTAGGTCTGCTTTGCTTCAATATTTTACCCATCTATCCGCTGGACGGCGGCCAGATTCTGCGTTCATTGCTCTGGTTTTTCCTCGGTCGCACTCGAAGTTTGTTGATCGCCAGCACGACGGGTATGGTCGCGGCTGCGGTGTTGTTGGTCTTTGCGATCAGAAGCCGCCGCGAATGGTTTTGCGTGCTGGCCGCATTCGCGATCATTCAGTGCTGGAGCGGATTTCAACAAGCTCGTTTATTGGCTCGCCTCGAAGCCGCGCCGCGCCGCGATGGTCTGGCCTGTCCGAATTGCCATAAATCACCGCCTGTCGGCGAATTCTGGTCTTGTGGCCGCTGTCGTCGCCCGTTCGACATGTTTGCGACACACGGTGTTTGCCCGCATTGCGGCGCGGTTTTTGACGGCACGCGCTGCATGGAATGCGGCCAAGGGCATCGGCTGGTTGACTTCGGCCAGATTTAATTTGCGCTCGCGGGCCGGGCGAATTGTGGCAACATGCCGCCGTGGATCAAAATGAAAATCCGCAGGACAGTTTCCCGCCGCCGCCAACGCCGCCGCCGCGGCCCGGCTTCGGTGACAAACTGAAGAAGGCACTTGGACCGGTCGGCGTCGCTATCGTCGCGCTGTTCGCCAAGTTCAAGTTTGCCTTCGTCGCCGCCCTGAAATTCCTCCCGATCTTGCTCAAGACCGGTGGCACCATGATCGTTTCTGTATGGTTTTACGCCATGGCGTGGGGACTTTGGTTCGCGGTCGGATTTGTCCTGTTATTGTTCGTCCACGAATGCGGGCACCTAATTGCGGCCAGGCGTTTCGGATTGAAGGTGGGCGCGCCGATGTTTATTCCCTTTTTTGGCGCGGTGATCCTCCTGAAGGAGCAGCCTCAGAATGCCTGGGTCGAATCGGTCGTTGGCATTGGCGGCCCTCTGCTGGGTTCGGCAGGCGCGCTGCTGTGTGAAATCCTTTACCTGGCCACCGATAATATGATGTTTCGCGGCCTCGCCCATACGGGGTTTTTGCTCAACTTGTTCAATTTGATGCCGGTCGGATTCCTGGACGGCGGGCGCATCGTCACCGCGCTTTCGCCCTGGCTGTGGCTGGTCGGATTCGCGGTGCTGGTCGTCCTGACGATTACGCGGTTCAATTTCATTCTGCTTTTGATTCTCATCACCTCGCTACCGCGACTCTTCTCGCTTTTTCGGAGCAAAAGCGACGAGGAACGCCGGTATTATGAGGTCACGCCCGAACAGCGGTTGGAGATGGGCTTGCTCTATTTCGGGCTCATCGTGGCGCTGGTGCTGGGAATGCACCTGACCTTTATCCCGCGCGATTCATTGTAGCCGCCGACGTGAGTCGGCGGATGCTCGGCGAAAATTGACGCGTCCCTCCGCCGACTTACGTCGGCGGCTACATTATTCAGGCACGCTCTAACGGCTCCGCAATCAAATCGTAATCGGTGTGGCCGATGATTTTCACGCGCGCGAACTCTCCGGCCACAGCCTTCCCGCGCAGATAGACGCGGCCATCGATGTCCGGCGCGTCGGCCTCACTGCGCGCCACCCAATAGCGGCGCCCGCCGTCGGAAATGTATGGGGCAGGGGACGCGGAGCGGATCAAGCCGTGCTCCCACGATCGGACTTGAGCCGATTCCAAATCGCGCGCGCCCGCTTCGCGTTCGACCAGCACCACGGCCTCGCTGTCGACGCGCGCGGCGGAAATTTGCCGGGCGATCTTCAATTGCTCCGCCATCGCCCGCTGCTGGCGGCGCTTTTTCACCGCGCCGGAAATCTGCTCCTCCATTTTGGCCGCGCGCGTTCCGTCTTGTTGCGAATACGTGAACACGCCTAACCGCTCGAAGCGAGTCGTGCGAATGAACTCCAGCAACGACTGAAAATACTCCTCCGTCTCGCCGGGGAAACCGACGATGAACGTCGTACGCAGCGAAATGCCGGGGATGCCCGCCCGAATTCTGGCGATGAGATCGACGATATATTGCCGCGATGTTTCCCGGCGCATCCGCTCGAGCATGTTCGGGTGGATGTGCTGCAAAGGCATATCGACGTAGCGCGCCACTTTGGGACAGGCCGCGATGGCGCCGATCAATTCGTCGGTCCAATGGGCCGGGTGCGTGTAAAGCAAACGAATCCAGAAATCCCCCGGCAGATCGTTCAACTCGCGCAGGAGCGTGGCGAGCGTGGAGGCGTCCGCCGGCAGCGCATGGGCCGCGGCAGTGAATTTCTCCGGCGAAGAAATGGCTCGCGAGTGGCCGGCGCGCAAATCCAGGCCGTAGTAAGTGGAATCCTGCGAGATGAGATTCAGTTCCTTGACTCCTTCGGCAATCAGTTGCCGGGCTTCGCGCACGATGTCGCTCTGGAGGCGGCTGCGATGCGAGCCGCGCATGCGCGGGATGATGCAAAAGCTGCACGGATGATTGCAGCCTTCGGCGATCTTGACGTAGGCAAAATGCGGCGGTGTCAAGCGAAAGCGCGGCGTGGCAAAATCGGGAATGTAGCTGGGTCGGAGATTGACGTTGACGGCAGGCTTTTCCTTGTCCAATTGCGCCAGGCGACGCGTCACTTCCTTCTTCACCGGCGCGTTCGCGGCGACGCCAGCCAATTTCTCGCGGCGGCGTGCGAGGGCTTGCGTGACGATGTCGGAAACTTGCGCGACCTGGTCGATGCCCATGAAAGCGTCCACCTCGGGCAGAAGTTTGGGCAGATCATCGCGAAATCGTTGCGGCAGGCATCCGGAAACGATCAGTCCCTGGCCCGGATGATTACGCTGGCGGGCCTGGGCCGATTCCAGAATCGCGTCCACGCTTTCCTCCTGCGCGGCATCGATGAACGAGCAAGTATTGACAATGACAACGTCCGCTGAAGCGGCTTCATTGGTGATTTGAAAGCCGGATTTGATCAGCGAGCCGAGCATAATCTCGGCATCGACCAGATTTTTGGCGCACCCGAGCGAGATCAACCCGACGCTGAGCGGAGCTTTCTGGCCGGAAGTCATATTCCGGGATTATCCAGCACCAGGCTTTGGCTCGGAGTCGCCACCGCGTACTTGAATGAGTCGTCGGTTCCAGCCGCGCCATGACGGCCATGCTTGTCGAGCGCGATAAAATTGATGTGCAAATCATCGCGCCCTTCGGACTTCACGATGCGCTGGATCACTTTCACAATCGCTTCGTGCGGCGACAAGCCCTGGCGCATGAATTCCACGATCATGAACGAAGCGCAGTAGCGCATGACATTCTCGCCAACACCGGTCGCGCCCGCCGCGCCGACTTCGTTGTCCACATACAATCCGCTGCCAAGAATCGGCGAATCGCCGACGCGTCCTGGCAACTTGCCCGCCAGGCCGCTCGTCGAGCAACCGCCTGCAACGGTGCCGTCGGCGCTCAGGGCCAGCAGTGCGATGGTGTCGTGGTTATCCGGTTTCTTCGGCTGCTGGACTTTTCGCTTTTCGCGCCACTTTTCATAAAATTCGCGGTCATCCACAGGAACCGATTCCAATCCTTGCTCCAACGCAAACACACGCGCGCCTTCGCCAGCCAGCATGACGTGGGTGGTCTTTTCCATCACGCGGCGCGCGGCGGAAATGGGATGACGGATGCCTTCGATGGCCGCCACGCTGCCCGCTTTGTGGCCGGGGCCGAACATGATGCAAGAGTCCAACTGCACGAAGCCCGCGGCGTTGGGACTCCCGCCCAGGCCAACCGATTTGTTGGGCGCGGCGTCTTCCGTCACCCAGATGCCGCGCTCGATCGCGTCGAGGATGGATCCGCCGTCAAGCATTATTTTCAAGGCGGCGTCGTTGGAGGGTTTGCCGAAAGGCCAGGTGGAAACAATCAGCGGCTTCTCGCCTTGTTCCGGGGCCGTCTGCGCTCGCGCGGCAGCCGCGCCGGCTGCCAGTCCGAGGGCCGCGCGACCGACAAATTTGCGTCGTGACATATTCATTTTGATTCTTGGGCGGAGGTGGAAGGGCCGAAGACCTTGTCAAATTTCGCTCCGATGTTTTGCCAATGGAAATCGAGCGAGCAAAGCTTTTCCAGCTCGCCCTTGGCGAAATGTTTATTGACATCCGGGTCCAGGCGAAGTTGGCTCAGGAAATCGGCGTCTTCGCGCCCGGCGTGCTTGGCCTGCCAGGTCAGCATGGCGTTGCGCTGCACCAATTCATAGGCCGCCTCGCGCGTCAACCCTTTCTTGATCAGCGCGAGCAACACCGTCTGCGAATTCCAGAGGCCGAGCGAAAGCGCCAGGTTGCGCTTCATGTTTTCGGGATAAACGATCAGGCCCTTAGTCAATTTGGCCAGCGTCACCAGCATGTAATCCAGCAGCGTGCAGGAGTCGGGAAAAATAATCCGTTCGACTGAGCTGTGGCTGATGTCGCGTTCGTGCCAGAGGGCGACATTTTCGAGGGCGGCGACGGCGTTGCCGCGTAGGACGCGCGCCAAGCCGGCCAGGCGTTCGCCGGTGATCGGATTGCGCTTGTGCGGCATGGCGCTGGA
>DASYNM010000305.1:0-5862 GCA_036008545.1 Verrucomicrobiia bacterium | reverse complement strand
CGCAGGTGGATCGCTACACGTTCGCCGGCGGGCAGTGCATTTATCTTCTGGCCGAAGGACGGCTTGTGAATCTGGGTTGTGCCACCGGCCATCCCAGCTTCGTCATGTCCAATTCCTTCTCCAACCAGGTCCTGGCGCAACT
Source organism: Verrucomicrobiia bacterium (assembly GCA_036008545.1). GTDB lineage: Bacteria > Verrucomicrobiota > Verrucomicrobiia > Limisphaerales > Palsa-1400 > Palsa-1400. Next base: position 5,720 of record DASYNM010000305.1, on the reverse strand, counting down.
TGACCTCTGGCGGAACAAGGACTCCTACAAGCCCCAGGTCTATCGGCTGCCCAAGAAGCTGGACGAAGAAGTGGCGCGGTTGCACTTGGAAAAAATCGGCGTCAAACTCACCCGCTTAACGCGCGCGCAAGCCGAGTATCTGGGTGTCTCTCCGGACGGTCCATACAAGCCAGAGCATTACCGATACTAGGGCTTTTCAGGCTGGCATGCCTTCATCAAAACCAGACAACATCCAGGAAATGCGCTCTTGATTTGAGAGATTTCTCATGGATGACTTTGAAATAGCCAAAAAGTTTTTTGTTGAAGGTCTGCAGTGTCTTGAAAAAAATGATCTTCAGATAGCTGAAAGACTGTTTGCGCGATCCCTGGAACTGGTTCCTGACCGGGTATCGACTCTCAATAACCTGTCCGCTGTCAACAACAGGCTGAAAAAATACGCGGAAGCCGAACAGTTCGCGCTCAAGGCGATCGCACTCGATGATGCATCGCCCGAGGCGTGGTCGAACCTCGGCTTTGCCCTGACCAGAACGAAGCGTCACGAGGAAGCTTTGCAAGCTTATGAACGGGCGCTCCGTGGCCATCCTGAGTACGCCGACGCATGGCTTAAGAAAGCCATGACCTTGCTCGAACTCGAAAGTTACGACGAAGCATTGCTGGCCTGTGACCAGGCGCTCAATCTGGCTCCCAGTCAATACGAGGTTTTGTATACCAAAAGCCTGATCTTGAAGGAACTCAAGCGGTCGGATGAGGCGCTGAAGAGTTACCAGAAGTCGCTCAATATGAGGGTGGCTTTATCGCCCGCCTTCGTCGTCGAGCGGCAAGCGACCCATAAAGCCAGAATCCTCATCCTCAACCAAAACCCGGAAATTGATGCTTTTCTGCCGTCATTTGAAGCCTTGCACCTGGCTAGCCCAAATTTTCCCGGCCAGCTCGTGCGCCATTTTCAAGAAGATTTTCAATTCGCTTTCGTTTTCGAGCGTGAGGCAACAAACCGTTCAGTCCGCAAACAAATTCCGCAGCCGGATATCGTGATCAACAATTTTGCCAATGGCGAGCGTATCCTTGCCATGGGCAAACTATCAGGCCTGGTCGAATCGGTCGAGAGCTTCCGCGTTCCTGTTGTCAATCATCCAACCAAAACCGTCCAAAGCACCCGAGACACCTCGGCCGGGCTTCTCGATCAGATTCCCGGCGTCCTGGTGCCAAAAACCTTGCGCTTTTCCTCGGCTGAAAAAACGCGCGAGGAATTGGTGCGTGAGATTGAGGACCAATATAATTACCCGTTAATTACGCGGAGCCTGTTTGCCCAGAAGGGCAAAACGATGACCAAGGTGGACTCTCGGGATGCACTTGTCGGAGTGCTTTCCGCTAATTTTCCGAAAACATTTTTTGTCACGGAATATGTGGATGCCAAAGGTCGGAATGAATTTTTCCGCAAAATCCGCGTCGCGATCGTCAAGGATGAAATTGTCTTTGTTCGTGTTGACTATAACACCCATTGGAATGTGCATGGCCGTAAAGTTGTCGCCCGGGTGCCGTTTTATTTGCAAAACCCGCATCTGCTCGAGACTGAGAAACAAATATGCGCGGACCCGGAAGAAATGCTGGGACCGTCCGCCGTTCAGTCGCTTCGGACGATTCGCGACCGAATTCCCCTGGATGTGTATGGGATCGATTTCGACGTGAATGCCGATGGAGTGCTCATTTTTTACGAAGCCAACGCCACCATGAACCTGTTCTCGACAGCCCAGAAGGAAGTTCCCAACCCGCAACAGGCTCATGATTCTTTGAAGCAGGCCTTCCAGCGCTACCTGACTTCGCTGGCGACCTCTTGCTGACGAAACGCCGCGCTTAGGTGAAGCGCGAGCCGGGGGCGCCACTGATCTTGATTCTCATTTTCTGGGTTGAATTAGTTTTTCTACCGTGACGTCGCCGCCGACGATGCGCTCCAGGTGACCGTGTGTGCCGCGCACCAGCAACGCGCCGTCGTCATCCAGCGATTCGGCCCGGCCACGAATGACGCGGTCACCGAGGCGAATCGCCACCTGACAGCCTAGGGTCGTGCAGCGCTCCTCCCATTGCTCGGCCAATCGCTGAAATCGCCCTTCCACGACCATGAGGTAATCGCGATCCAATTCGCGCAAAATCGCCACCGCCAATTCGGCGCGATTAATTTTTTGCCCCGTCTCTATTCTCAATGAAGTTGCAGTTTTGCGCAGCGCATCGGGAAAATCGCCCGACTCGTGATTGACATTCATGCCGATGCCCAGGAGCACTTCCTGCACTTTGTCCAATTCGGCGCTCATTTCGGTGAGGATGCCCGCAATTTTCCGACCGCGAATTAAAATGTCATTGGGCCACTTGATGTCGGGCACGAGGCCGGTTTGCTGCGTAACGGCGCGGGCGAGGGCCGTGGCCGCCGCGACTGTCAATTGCGTCGTCTCCTGCGGCGGGATGTCCGGTCGCAGCAGGACCGTGAACCAAAGACCCTTGCCCGCCGGAGAAATCCAGGTGCGACCCAGGCGCCCGCGGCCTTTGGTTTGCGACTCCGCGAAGACCACCGCTCCCTCCGCCGCGCCGCCCCGGGCCAGGCGCGCGGCGACGTCATTGGTGGAGGTGGTCTCTTGGAAAACGTGAAGCTCGCGGCCCACCACACGCGTCTTGCCGAGACGCGCCGAAAGATCGTCCGCGTGCAGCGCGTCCGGCGCGGCCAGAAGTCGGTAGCCCAGATGCGGGCTGGCTTCGATGTCGTAGCCCAACGCGCGCAAGTCCTCGATATGCCTCCACACTCCCGCGCGCGTCATGCCCAGGTGTCGCGCCAGCTCCGAGCCGGACACGCCCGAGACCTCGTCCCGCAGCGCAGCCAGAATTTTGGCATCGACCGTCATTGCAGCGTCTCGAAATCCAGCGCGACATCGACCGCGCGGGCCGAGTGAGTGAGTCCCCCGACTGAAATAAAATCCACGCCCGTCTCGGCAATGGCGCGCACGGCGGCGAGGGTGACGCCGCCGCTGGCCTCGGTCCGGGCGCGGCCGTTGACCAACCAGACTGCTGCGCGCAAGTCCTCGTTCGACATGTTGTCAAGCAGAATAACATCCGCCTTGGCCAGCAGCGCCTCTTCGAGCTGCTTCAGCGTATCGGCCTCAACTTCCACTTCCAGCTTCGGATATTTCTCCCGCGCGCGGCGCACGGCGGCTTCGATTGCGTTGGGCGGTTCGAGGCGCAGGGCCGCCAGGTGATTGTCTTTGATCAGCACGCGGTCGAAAAGGCCGACGCGGTGATTGGTGCCGCCGCCGCAGGAGACGGCGTATTTTTCCAGCGCGCGCAAACCGGGCGTCGTTTTGCGCGTGTCCAGAATGCGCGCGCGTGTGCCCGCCACCGCCTCGACAAAACGCGCCGTCAACGTGGCCACGCCGGAAAGGCGCTGGACAAAATTCAACGCCACGCGCTCCGCCGTGAGCATCGCGCCCGCCGGCCCGCGCAGCCGCAGCAAGGTTTGTCCCCTTTGCGCGCGCTGGCCATCCTCGGACAGTCGCTCAATCTCGATCTGAGGGGAGACCTCCTTGAAAACCGCCTCCGCCACCGGCAACCCGCATACAACCAAAGGTTCGCGCGCCACCATCAAAGCGTGGGCGATCGCGCTTGCTGGAACTGTGGCCAGCGTCGTCACATCGCCCGTGCCGACGTCCTCCGCCAAGGCCCGGCGGACAATTTCGAGATCAACGTTCAAGCCACAAGAAATAACACCGAGCGAAGGGCAGGGCGATGATGAAATCCAAATTGAATCCCAAGGGACGAGCAGCCCGCCGAGCGAGTCGCCTTACCTCAATTCGGGAGGGACGAGCGCCGCGAGTCCGTAATGTTGACTGGAATTGAAGTCACGGACTCGCAGGCGCTCGCCCCTCCCGAAGGTCTGCATTCGAGGAATTCTTTCTTCCCACCCACCACAGCCAGACGACCCAGGCGCACGCGGCACCCATACCCAGCCAACCGGTTGTGCGCACGAAGGCGGCGATTTGGGTGTCGTGATTCAGGACGTGCCAGCGGCCGAAGATTCGCGCCCAATCATGATCGCCGCCGCCGACCAGCGGCAGTTCCTGCACGCGAGCATCGGCCATGTAGCGGGCGATGTTCAGCCAATTCTCAAAAAACCAGATGACCGAGGCGGCAAAAGAAATAGCCTCGCGTTTGCGCCAGAATGAAATCGCCAGCACCACCGGAAAAGTGAGTTGCCCCATCGTGCCGCCATACGTCTCCAAGCGCTGGCTGAAAAGCCCCACAATCGGATGTCCCGCCTCATGAAACAACAGATTGGCATGATCCAAACCGAACACGAAACCCGGTTCAGACTTGAAAACTAGGAGCGCAAACAAGGCGACGCCGACCAAAAAGCCAATCAGCTTTTTCGTGGGCACTGGGTTCCATGGGCTATTGTTCAAGGCGCGCACCTAGTCAATGGGCTGCAGGATAATCGGCATTGTGGCGAGCATCGCGGCAATGGTCGCTGGCATCAAGCACCATAACCTTTAGTCGCAGCTTCGACGAAAGTGAAAATGAACCAGGTCCATCCGACGCACACGCAACCCAGAATAATACGACGCGCCGTTGGTGATCTGAGGAACGGCAGCAAAATCAGAAATGAAATGAGCGCCATCAAAGCAATCTCAGGCCAAAACTCAAATCGCAGAAGACTCTTGAAATTGAATCCGTCAAGCATGGCAAAGCCCAGACGGTATCCACGGTGAACCACTAATGCCGACTGCACGCACGCAACCAGAAATGGCACGAGGAGAGACATGATGCCCGCCAAAACGTAATGATACCAGCAGAGCCGCTGCTTGCGGCTCACATCCTGTGATGACCGTTGCTGGGTCATGTTCGTATTCTTAGCGCCTATTATACCACGGCTGGTTCATGCATGAAACCGGAAAAATCGGGGAAAAGTGAGAAAGGAAGGCTCGCGCAGAGTCGCGGAGAACGCAGAGGGGAAGCTGCAAGGAACGTAATTGAACCACGGATGGCACGGATGACACGGCTTGAAGACCCATTTCCTCTGGCCGATTTACATCGGCGTGATTCATAGTCCATTCTTTGCAAAGAGCAGGGACGGAAAACCGGGCGCAAACTGCGCTTGAATTTTTGTGCTTGCGTTCCCAATATTATGTGGTAGTGTGAACGGTGTAAGGCGCTCCGGCGCCTGTTCTTTGACATTTTGCAGCGGGATGAGAAGAGGGAAAAGCGGCTGGAAAAGCCAGAACTGAACTGGCCACAGCAGGCCGCAAAGGGCGCGAGAAAGGAGGATTCTTTCTCTGTGCTCCTTGCGTGGCCGTGCGGCCAGGTCATGGTGGCCTCCTGCTCCCGACTCTATTTTCGTTCGTGTGTCTTCGTGCTCTTCGTCGTGAGAGGTCATAAAGCTCACGTAAGTCGTTGATTTTCACTATATTTGCTGATATTTTCACTCTTCCTTTCGTGGTTGGTGAGGCGAAACTCCGTCGAGCTTCGACCTGATTTCGTTGATAATGTCACGGCCCAACAGAATTTCGCCCTACCGCGCTGGGAAAGAATTCGCTCGAAACCTCTTCGATCCTCTGGCATGACTTTCACTCGTCGGCACGTTGTTCACGCTTACTCGCTATGATGATTAAGAAAGTCCGTCCACCGGCTATGGTCCTACAACCCACTTTCACGATTATGCTTTGCGCGACCCTCCTCTTGGCCGC
>DASYNM010000304.1:0-19316 GCA_036008545.1 Verrucomicrobiia bacterium | reverse complement strand
TCTCTCAAACGGCTGGTTGCCGGTCTCCACCAATCTGGGTAGCTCCACGTTCACCAACGCCGTGGCGATCAGCAACAAGGCGCGCTTTTACCGTGCCGTGGCCGTGCCGTAAGTGGGTCTGACGCGCAAATTTACAACAGGACTTTCTTCCAGTAGTAGATGAAGAAGGGAATGCCGTTGGCGAAGAACAACAAGACCGGAGGGCCGAGCACGAGCGCCAGCCAAACAATGCCATTGCAGAGCGATTGCCGCCGCGTGATGCGCAGTTGTTTGAAATTGGCATAGGTAAGGAAAAAGAAGGCAGCGATCAGGAACGGTTGCGACAGCGCCCACGATTGATGAGCGAGTTCAGGCCGTGAGTTAAAAATAGCAAAGACCATCGGCGACACTATGAAAAGACCGAGAGCGGCGCCAAAGGCCTGCAACAGAGTGCCGCTCAGGCTCGAAGCGTAGCAACCAATAGCCGTTATAACCGTCGCTGTCAGGATCAACGCCGATAGGCTATTGTCTGGGCCCAAGGCGTGGCTAAAACTAAGCCTAGGTCGCAATTGTTCCAATAAGCAGGGCGCCACCGCGCCGAGTAGAATGCCGAGGCCAAACACAACCATCAGTTTGATCGCAAAATGGCCGAGCTTTGCAACAGGAAGACACAACGCGCCTTCCAGAGTGCGGTCCCGTCGCTCTTCCGCGACGCAGGCGCAGCCGATCAGCAACGGCGCCACCAACCACACCATCCACACACCATTGAGGAACGGATATTTCGATGCCAGCGCCGGGAAATATCGAAGCGCTGCCAGTGCCGCAAGATGCAACATGACCAACACCGCGGCGATGACCAGCGTTCCGTCTTGCAAACGCAATTCCTTCACCATGAGCGCCACCACCGGCACCGGCCTGCGCGGAGTCGCGAACCCGGGCAGAAATGACCATCTCGCCACCTCGGTGGCCTCGGATGGCTGCTTGTCCTGGGCACGCACGAACAACCATCGCGCCAGCACATAGCCCGCCACCGCATAAGCACAAGCCGCCACGCCCACGAATGCCATTTGGAAGGCAAAATCCTCGTCCTGCGATATTTCCTGCAACGACGGCATCGCGGCGCCGTATAGCACCAATGGCACCAATACGGAGAACCAGAATGCCGTCACCATTTGCCGAAACAGGATGGTCGTCCAGAGGCCGCCGGCAAAGGCCATCACCGCCAGCAACAGCAAAGAACGAACGTGAACGGGCCAAAAGAGCCTGAAATAATCAACGTCATTACGCTGCTCGTACCAGTTTCGAGTGTTATCCGCCAGCAGGACAATGGCACGGAGCCAGGAGGAAAAAGCCGCCATCACGACGAGCAAGGTGAGCGCCACCGCCAGCACGCCGATCTTGAGGCGCCATGTGTCCTGGCGCGGCCGAGGCTGGGCCAGCAGCGAGGAGTAAGTCCCGAAGCTCATTTCCAATCCAAATGACGATAGGGACAGCAACAAAGCCCCGGCCGCGAAGATGACGCAGGATATCAGCTCCATTGATTGCACACCCATGCCCGGGACCCATGCAGGAAGTGTTGAGGCGACCAGGGCCACAATCCACGCCGGCAGAAGCAGGCGCACTTCTTTGCGCAGCGCGGCGTTCATAGTGTTGACTCCTGCACCAGGGATTTCGAGGCGACGAAAATTTCCTCCAGCGACAGCGCCTCGCAGCGCAATTCCTCCGGGCGCTGAGCGCGCAGTGTTTCGAGCAGTTCCTTCGCGTTGCCATTGCCGATCAATTCCAGCTCGCGTCCGATCTGGCGCACGTTGATCGCGCCGGGCAGTTTCAACTCCGGCGGCGCGTCCGCAAATCGCGCGCGGATTTTGCAGAAACGATTCCGCGCCTGGTCGGCGTTCATCGTGAGCAGGTTGCGGCCTTGCGCGATGATGGTGAATTCGTCGATCAACCCCTCGAATTCCGCGATCAGATGTGTGGAAACAAAAACAGTGCGACGATCTGGATCGCCCGATTGATAAGCGCCGATGACTGTTTCGATGAACTCGCGCCGAACGATGGGGTCCAGCCCGGAAGTCGGCTCATCCAGCACTAGCAACTCGGGTTCGGCCGCGATGGCGCCGATGAGCGCGAGCTGAGTCTTTTGCCCCTTGGAAAGATTGGCGGTCTTTTGCTTCGGATCCAACTCGAAGCGCCGCTGCAAATCGGCCGAAATCGTGTCGTTCCAATGTTGCCGGAACGAAGCCTGGTAGTTGAGCGCGTCGCGCACCGTCATCCACGGGTAAAACGCCACCGTGTCGGGCACGTAGGCCAGACGCGATTTCACTGCGACTTCCTCCTTTTGCGGGTCGAGGCCAAAGACGCGCACCGAGCCCGAAGTGGGGCGCAGCAAATTGAGCAGACACTTAATGGTAGTGGTCTTGCCCGCGCCGTTGCGGCCAAAAAAACCGTAACAACGGCCGGGCCGCACGCGCAGGCTCAATCCGTTGACGGCGTCCAGTTTTCCATAACGTCGGCGGAGATCGGAAATGTCGATGACGGGTTTGTCGGTGTCCATATTTGTTCCTTCTCTTGGGGGTCGGATTCGGAGCCAGGTTGGGTGCCTGCTTTTTTGCGATCGAAGAACTGGATTCGTTCGTCCACCAAGCCGCGCAGAACCTCGGGGCCAACTTGCATCTGATAGGCGGTGACGACCGCTTCGTCTATTCTGGCCACCAGCAGCTTGTGGCGGACTTGCTTGTTCAGCGGGCTGTCATTCTCCTTCAAGAAGCACCCCTTGCCGGCCGCGGTTTCGATGATGCCCCGGCTCTCCAACTCGGTGTAAGCCTTGGCGACGGTGTTGCGGTTGACGCGCAATTCCTCGGCAAGCGGGCGAATGGAAGGGAGCAGGTCACCCGGCCGCAAGGCCCCGGAAGCGGCGGCATAACGGACCTGATCGACCAGTTGGAGATAAACCGGCTTGCCGGACTTAAAATCGACGTGAAAAACCATTGCAATCTGTCCTATGACAATAGGACAGTAGAGCAACAGTAAAAAGTTGTCAAGCGGGGAAATGAGGGCAAACGCATTTATTGGCTGAAGCGTGGAAAGGAAGATCTGGCAGAGGAATGTTGGGCAGGGGAATAAACCTCAGTTTCTTCTCCCCCATTCCCCTGACCAACATTCCCCTGCCAATGCGTTTTTCCAAACCAAAGGAACATTCCCCTGCCAAGGCGCTTCCTTCTGGAGGTGGCGGATTGGCAGAGTGTCGCGGGCCACTCCGGCCAGTCCAATCATTGTGCCAAAAATGAATATCGCACCTCCAAAGAGGAAAGAATATCCAGCCAACAGGAGTGGGAAATCGCCCGTTCTTGTAAGCGAAACCACACGGTGCCCAAACCCATTCCTTGATTCCGTTGGAGCCAAATGTACATGGGATATACCTCCCGCACAAAGTCAGGCCGGAATAGCTGGCGAAATAGACAACTAGAAGAACCAAACCTAAGATGATGAGTTTGCGGCGCATAAATAATTAGGTTCCTGACCTTTCAATATTCTGTTTGTCTATCTTCAGAGTAATTTAGGCGAGGCTTTTGCGCCATACCTGGAATCTGCGCCATTCCACGCGCCCTGTTGAGCCACCGTGCGTCAAAGTGAGGAAACGACACGTTTACGCTCGTCGGGAACTTCTCCTACTCCGGACGCGCTGCAGTGCCCAAAACGCGATCAATGATGCCGCGAAGCCGGTTACGATGGCGATCCGATTGAAAGCGCATGTGAACCAGACTAATCCCGTCAAGTATTCCGGCCAACCCATCTGCCACCTTGACTGGAGGGGATCAATCAAGAAAGAACAGACCGAACTGCAAACAACCACCTCGGCTAATATAGCTCCCACCGCAGCCAGCGACCACCGTTTAAAAAATACAATGACAAGTGAAACCAAAAACGCGCTCGACGCAATGTAAACTCCGTAATCAGAAAAAACAACAAGAAAGCCTGCTCCAATCCCCAGTATCGTGGCGGCCAAATCGTCAGCATCCCGCGAGTGCCAACCATCGAAGAAGAAATAAAACAGGAATAGCACCACCTTAAGAATCGCCACGAGGAATGTGCTCATTACCACATCGCGAATCCTTTCTCGGAAAGGGGACTTCTTCTCACCTGTCAAGATTTGTTGGTCGGTGTCCACCGGATTGCCCGCAAGATTATGGCGCCACGCTAAAAACCTGCCACACGCCATCCGGGCCGTCAATCCACCATGCGACGATTTGGGAAACCGGCAATTGACGGAAACGATCCGGCTAGTTTTGCCCTATCGACTTAGTCGCCAGAAACAACTGGCAACTTCATTTGAGCGCCGATGGCGGCTGCAAATTCGGCAGCGGCAGCTTGATCACTGAAGGCCGACAAATCAAGGCGCCGCTTCCCTTCGCAAGCAACGGCGAAATGCCAAGCCTTGGCGAATACACCATGCTTCTTACGCCTGACCGTAACTCGTTCAAAGGCAGAAAAACCCTGTCTCCGAGTCGGTAGCGGTATGCCGATAATGGTGACATGCGTGGCCAGTTCGGAATCCTCAGCGCGGATGGTGTAGCTTCGGCGCGCGAGCAAATTCACTCCACAGCCAAATGGCAATACGCCAAGCGCGCCAAAGAAAATGGCCAACGCAACCCACCCAAAGAAGCTTTGGCCGAGGCCTCCCGTCGGTCTCGGACCGTGTCCCGACAAAAATACGTACATGACAAGAGACCCAACCCCAAGCGGCACAAGAGCCATTAAAGGCTGGAGCACCTTGTTCTCAAAAGACGGCGGCTCCCGCAGCAGCAAATGCCCACTTGGGTCAGTAGTAATGGTGGCGTCGTAGAGCACGTTCCTCGATGCGGACCAGTGATCCAATGCACGGCGGCATCAAATCTTTCAAAAAAATTGTTTAAGGGATTCCCGTTCCAAGGCTCAATTGCCGCTCTTTCATTCATGTGCGCGATAAAAGCGCCCTGGACCTGTTTTGGACGGCGTGTCCGTGACGCTTATGGTGCCGCTGCTGCCGCTATTGGTCGCTATAAGGGTGGCCCAAGTGCCCGTTGCCAGGTTCGATGTGTATTGCACGGTTATGGTCGTGTCTGCCGGGCCGGTAATGTCGAACTTGAGCAGGCCGCCCGACAAAACGGCGTTGCTAAAACTCAAGGTGCCGGAACCGCTGCCGCCGGTCGTAGTCAACGTAAAGGAAGTCACCGAGCTTCGCACCGAGCCGGCTGTGTACTCGGGGCTGTGATTCGATATTCCGGAAATGTTGATGAACCCGAGTTCGGAGTTGAGATAGTTGCTGCCCGGCGACAAAGCGCCGGCGGGAATCGTGGCCGAGGTCGCCGTGCCGGGAAGATTCGTGTAGAAGCCCGTCCCGGCGCAAGAATTGTAACCGATGTTCACGAAGATTTCGTTCGTATCGACCCTGTTGGAAAAGGAATTCCAACTCAAGGTGAAAGGCAGCGTGGGGTTCACGGCTTGGCTGGCGGCGAAATTGGCGATTTCCGGTGCGTTGGGCTGGGTGAGGTTAAAATCCACGGTGACGACTGGGAGCGCGGGCGAAGTGCCCGTGACGGCGAATTTGTAACTGCCGTTTGGCCAAGCGGCATTTAGCTCAGAGGCGTCGGTGTAGGCATCGTTCGTCAGGAACGATTGTCCGTTGCCGGTGTAGTTGCTAAGACCGATCACGGTGGAGTCGGGAAAAGTGAGAGTGGCGGCGGTGGCAGTAAGGTTTGAAACAAGGGAGACGTCCGCGTCGATTGCGTAAGCTACAATCGGGGCAGGCACCGGCGGGCCGGCATTGGTTTGAACGAAAAGCCACGACTCCTCCAGAACGAACCCCGTGTTCGTGTTGCCAACGGGGGTGCATCCACCGCCGCCACCGCCAGGACTACCGCCGATGGTGAAGTAGCCGTAGGAGGTAGGCAGCGCATCGCCGGTGGTATCCTGGCCAGTGACAGTCCACAGGATGAAGTCCGGCGATGGAAACGCAGGAGTTGGCGTGCAAGTAAGTGTTTTTCCGTCGGTGCTCCACGAGGGAGTGGTTGTCAGCGTGTTGCCGTTGGTATCCGTGAAAGTCGCCGTCGTCAAAGTAGTATCCATCGCGGTGCTGAAGGTGAACACGACGTTGGCGCTCGGCGAGACGCCACTGGCGCCCTCGGCTGGCACCTCCGAGACTATCGAGGGACCGGCCTGGCCGACTTGGGCGAGGAAACTTATCGCGCTGACGACGGCCAGCAATCCGGCTGCTCGTGAGGCGCGGACGAAACGAGGAAATACGTTCAAGACCATATCGGTGACGTGTTTAATTGATGTGAGTTCGAAACGCCGACGAGGATATCAATTTTCCGCCCGCTTGTCAATCAGCCACATTGCGAGGCCTTGCGTCCGGTTTTGCTTTTTCTCCACCGGACATGTCCCTAACGGCGCAGGCTTGGGGCGTCACGTGAGTCGCTGTCATCTCTTGTCGAAAAGCGAGTAGCGCAAGGCAAAAGAGCGACCGCGACCGGCCAAAATCCAAAGTGCCAAAAGAATCAGCCCGGCGTTTCCCAACAGCTTGCGGCAAATAAATTCCTCGCCCATGCCGCAGCCGCAATCGAATTTGACTGCGCAAAAAGGAATGGCGCCCGCCCCTTCCAAGATCAAGGCGCGATGCCAGACGACTGCGGTAAAGGGGATCAAGATGCAGGCCAACGTCAATGCCGTGCCGCGCACAGCGATTCCCGCCAGCAGAAGCGCCCCGCAGAATACCTCAAACCACGGCAGGGCACCGGCAATGGAATTCAGCAGAAACGAGGATTGGGTCAAATCGTATTGACGCACCAATTTGAGGAACGAGGCCGGGTCCAGCCCTTTCTCAATTCCGGAATAAACAAAGAATGCGCCCAAAAACCACCGCCCGGCCACCGTGGCCAGGTCGATCACCTTGCCGCCCGCATCGTTCATTGGCCCTTGGCCGGCGCCTGGCCGCTGTTACGCGCTCCTTGTTCGAGCGGAAGATGGTTGGCGGACCAATCGTCGAAGCCGCCTCCATAGACGAACAGGTTTTTGTTCGACACCCCGGCGTCGCGCAGCATGAGCGCGGTGTATTCGGCGTCCTCGCAATCGCCGCCCGTGCAATACACCACAACCCGCTCCGCGCTTTGGCAAGGGACCAGGTCGGCCGCCAAATCCTTTTCGGGATGGTAGCGATCCAATTCATACGCGCCGGGGATGTGGCTTTCGGCGTAATGATCTTCATCGCGCGCATCGATAAAGATCACCAGGCCCTGCTGGTAACGCGGGTCGTGAAAAAGTTGCTCCGTCTGGGCGCGGTCAATGGGTTGCAGCCCCTTGCTCTTGATGCGCTGGTCGATTTCCGCCGTCTCGGAGTTCTCTTCCGCCGCCGGATGAGTGTCGGCAGGCGGCGTGATTTTGGTCGGCGCATTGGTTGCGCTGGCAACGCTGGGAAAGTAATCGCGCCCCAACTTCAGGCCGTGCGGCGAAAGCTCGTTCACGGTGAATGCGAAACTGGCCGCCACCGCAATCACGATCACGGCCTCCAGCAGAACAGCACCAGTGGAGTATCGGCTCGGCACGATCGTGGTTCCGCGCGGCTCAGGGATGGGCTGCGGCTTGGGGCGCGTTTGTATTGGCCGGGAACGCAGCGACGGGAGTTGCACCAGAAATTGGATGCGGCGCACCGGTTACGACGGGCTTTCGATGGGTATACTGCACGATCGGGATTTTAAGCACCGGGAACCGCGGGTGATTGGATTCGACGGTCACTTCGGCGGACTTCCCAGGTTCAAGCTGGAAGTCCGGGGGAAAGGCCACCAACAGATTATACATCCCCTTGGGTCCCATAGGGAGGACCTGAACCTGAACCCGACTGTCGCTAGCCTTGGGGTTGGACAAGGAAAGGAGATTCGTGGTGGTGCCATGAATGGTGACGCGATTGGTCGTCCAGCGGCCCGGCAGCAAATTCATCACGATCTGCCCAGGGTAAACCTGAACAGCCGGCACGACGCTGAGCATGACGGGCACGTTGATTGTAGGCGTGTTGGAGAGTGTGGTGTTGACGGTAACCGCGCCCCACGAGGATCCCGGGTTGAAGGGCGGCTGGGCCGTGATGACCAATTCAGCTTCCTGGCCCGGCTTGATTTCTTTCAGCGTCACGGCAAGAAAGCTCTTGGTGCTGACGGGGTTCGAGAAGGTGACCGGATTCTCTGTCCGATTGACTAGCCGCACCGTCGTCACCGCGTTGCTGCCATCTGGCGCCACGCTAATGACCGCCGTACCCGGGGTGGTTTCAATCGGCTTCCACACGATACCTTTGATTACCAGGAGCTTGCGCGGGTCGTTCTTGGCATTGGAATACACCGTGACCATTCTTTGGACTGGGGCGCCGCCGCCAAACCCAGTGGTGTCGAGCTGTACCGGAATCTGCCCAGTCTTGCCCGGCTCAATGTCATGCGTCCAATCGCCCGCCGTGGTGCAATGACAGGAGGGTTGGACGTTGGTGATATGAAGCGTGGCGTTGCCAGTATTGGTGAGAATATAAGTGTGGTGAACCTTTTCTCCAGTCTGAGCCTTGCCGAAATCAAAGGTCCCCTGGTCAACCTGAATTATAGGTCCCGATCCATCCGCCGGAGCCGGCGCGACGGGCGAGCCTGCGCCGGCTGGCGAACCTGGCGCAGGCGCGGCGGAAAACGAGGTTGGAGGAGGCGTGGACTGGGCCGCCACACGAAAGGTGGCAGCCGTCATCATCGATAGAACTACCGAGGCGTAGAGGCGCATGGATTTCATGTTTGTAACTTAGCTAAAATGTCTTATACCAAGAAAAGCCGGGTTCCAGCGGAAAGTCAAGCGGGGAACGAGGATCTCAAATCTTCCAATACGGCTTGGAACTGGCGTCGATCTGCTCGAATAACTGGCGCACGCAGGCCGGGATTTCGTCCATCGCCGCAGCGATGCGGGCGCCCAGCCGGCTGTCGTAATCGCCCAGCCGATATTGCGAAAGCAACTCACTCAGCGCCAGCTTCTGCTCGGGCAACGTGCGCGCCGGCTCCAGCCGCGTCTCCAACTCCGGTTGCGGCAGATCGATGGATGGAAAGGCCCGCATAATCGCCTTCGTCTCCAGCAGGTATCCCTCCAAGTCGGGAAAATCCACCGTGATGACCTGATCGGGCGGCAGTTGCAATTGTTCGACAATCGCCCTCTTCGTCAGGCTGGCCATCTCGCTGCCGTTGCCGAAGACCGCGAACACCAGCGTATGCACGAAGTTGCTCAGCGCGATGCGCGTGTTGGCAAAATAATGCAGCGTGCAAGCGCCTTCCGCGTCCAGAAATTGAACCTTGATGTGGAATTCAAATTTCTTGGCCCAGGCCTCAAAAATCGGCACATGATCAGCCTGCTCGACAAATACAATCGCATCCGCCTCGAAGCTGAAGGATGGCTTGACCCCCAATTGCTCGATCACTTCCAGAGTGTCCTTGGGCGTGACGGTCGTGATGGTGGTCGATCGGTCCGTGTCGCGCTGCACGATGAAGAGGGATGAGAGCGGACAGGAAGCGGCGATAGCGGTGGAATGGGTCGCCACGTAAATCCGCTTGCCTTTGGCTTCCTCGCGCAGGAAATGAAAGAGGCCCAGTTGCGCCTTGGGATGCAGGTAAGTCTCCGGCTCCTCGATGCATACCCACGCCCCCGGTTTGGCCAGGATCACTTTAGCCACGATGGCCACCAGCGATCGCGTGCCAAAACTCATTTGGTTGATCGAATAGACCAGCTCTTCGTCGGCGTCGTCGATGAGTCCCAGCGTCGCCTCGTTCTGAATTGTCGGCGTGTAAAGCCGGCCCAGGTTCGGCACCAACTTGGAGACCTCCGCCTCGATCTTGCGAAATTGTTTGGGCTTGTTGTTGTAGAGCCAATGCAAAACGTCGGGCAGATTGGACACGTCGGCTGACAATGTGTGATCTCCCATGATGGGCGAGGTGGTCGGCATTTTGCGCAGAGGATCGGCCCATTCCAAGTTGGCGAATTGTTGATAGACCGCCTCGGCCAAGGCGTGCGAAACCGGGAATGCGCCGCTGCCTTCCGGCCGGCCCAGGCGCAAGCGGTAAGGCGCGATGGCCTCCGGCTTGGACGCCAGTTGAATCGGCTCCGCAGGCAGTTCGCCGCCGCAACGCTTGCACAGCGTCTCCATTTGGCCGCTCGATGCCTCCAGCGTTTCGGGTGTGCCCTTGACAGAAAAGATCACGAAGGGCTTGTCGCCGGCGACGTTAGGCGTGGAAAGTTCCTCGCTGAAACCCTCTTGCCTGATTTCGATCTTGAGGGTCAAGACGGAGAGGAAGGCGGAGTTGCTCACATCGGAAGCGGCCAGTTGCGGATTGCCGGCGTAGAGGGAGTGGATGAAATCAATCCGTTTTCTGGGCGCCGGGACGAATTCGAAGAGGAACTCGATGGTCTCATCCTTGCGCTTGCGATGCACGACCTCGCTCAGGTTCTGCCCACGCGAGGCGACGGCCTGCTCGAAGCTGACGGCGGCTTCGGAGAGGAACTTGAAGACATCCAGGCAATTGGATTTGCCAGCGTTATTACGGCCCATCAGCAGCGCGAGGTTGTTGAGATTATCCAACTGCACGCACTTGATGCTTTTGTAATTGACGGCGACCACCCGTTTGAGACTGAGATCGACAAGTTCCATCACGCAGAGTTTTACATAGTGCATTTTGTGGAAGTCTCCAAGGGTATTCGTGTGCCTTCATCTCATTCTTGCTCCTAATCTTAATCCTAATCGTAATCCTCCTGACGGATCGGAAGAGATTAAGATTAAGATTAAGATTACGATTAAGAGCGGCCTGCGGAGAAAATGGAATGCACCCCCCCGGCCTGTTGGAGATTGTCAGCGGCAGACGGTCGGGAATACACTGCCCGGCGTTCGCCCGGCATGAGAAAATGGCTCACACGATGCGCGGTGGCGGCAGCTCTGATGGGAATCGTGCTGCTGGTGGTGGTGAGTCAATCCCATCCTCCGGGGATTTGGACGGGCAAACCGTTGCCGCCTGGCAAAGTAAAGCCACAATTGGCCATTGGCATTGATACGGCTGTACTCCTGGCACCGGATGGTTCGCTTTGGCTTTGGGGTGGAACGGATTACGGCGTGGTGAGTTCGTCCCCGCAAACAGCAATATCTCCGGTACCGCGCCGCTTTGGTTTGGACTCCGATTGGTTGCAGGTGGCCTCAGGGGCAAACTTTGCGGTGGCGTTGAAGGGCGATGGCAGTTTGTGGACATGGGAGCGTAAAGTCCGGGGTCAAGTTGGCAAGACAAACTTCTTTGCCCACTACGGCACTCCGGCCCGTCTGGGAACGGAATCTAATTGGACTCAAATTTGCGTCGGCGGCTTTCACAGTCTGGCCTTAAAAAGTGACGGTTCGCTATGGGCCTGGGGGAATAATATGGTCGGTCAATTGGGAAACGGAGCAACAAACAACGCGTCTCTGCCGACATTGATCGGCACGGATCGGGATTGGCAGACAATCGCGGCGACCACTTTTGCGAGCTTCGCGGTAAAGACTAACGGCACGCTCTGGACGTGGGGGTATGTCGGTCTCGGCCGCCCTGTTTTGGTCCCAATGCAAATCGCTCCCGGCACAAATTGGTGCGCCGTTTCGGGCTCCCATGACATGGCGTTGGCGCTCAAAACCGACAGCACTCTGTGGCAGGGACTCCTCGTTCCCTATCCTGTTTCACGGGACTTCTTCCGGCAAATCAGCCAGGATTCTGATTGGACCGAAGTCCATTGCGGGCGGGATTGGTTTTTGTCTCGTAAGAAAGATGGCGCTTGGTGGGTCTGCGGGCAGAATTATGCCAGACAACTTGGACTTGGCACAAACGCGACCGAAAAGGCGTCACCACAACGCTTGACAGGCGGCATCGAGCCGTGGGCATTCGCTCAAGGAGGAAACCCAGGCACCACCCTCTTATTGTGCAAAGATGGCAAGCTCTGGACGTGGGGCAAGAGGCTGGGGGTGGAGAAACCAAGCGCGGCGGGGCGGAAGTTCCAGTCCATCCTTTCCCAAGTGGTGGGACGTTTCCCATTCCTTCATTTTCTGATCAAATCGGACGTTGACGAAACACCACGCCTCCTTTGGGAGCTTCCGCCTGAAGTGCGCCGCTCGCTTGGAGTTGGGCCAAATTCCACGAATTATTTAACCGCCGGCCATTCTGTCGATGCCTCCCATGAATAAATCGCCCGGCATGAGAAAATGGCTCACACGATGCGTGGCGGCGGCAGCTTTGATTGGAATCGTGCTGTTGGTGGTTGTGAGTCAATACCATCCGCCCGGGATTCAGGTAGGCAAACCGTTGCCGCTGGGCAAAGTGCAGCCGCGATTGTTTAGTGGCGAAAATGAGGCTGTGCTCCTGGCGCCCGACGGCTCGCTGTGGGCCTGGGGTGCAATGCAGATCGTTGGCCGTTACGTACTGCCGCCGCCTACTAATTCGCTCGTTCCTCGCCGCATCGGCACGGAGCGCGACTGGCCGGCGGTCGGAGCGGCCAAAGAAAATAGTTTCGTCTTAATGAGCGACGGTACCATCTGGGGTCGGGGTGTCGGCATCAGCAATGATTTGGCGCCGCACCAAATCGAGTCTGCTACGAACTGGGTGGCCATTTCATCCGACGGTTATGGGCTAATTGCCATTAAAGCTGACGGAACACTTTGGGTAAACAACCCGAACGCCTATCTCATTGCTCCGGCCTTTGTTTCCGGCCTCTCGACAAACTTCATACAGATCGGAAGGGATAGCGATTGGGCCGAAATCTATGTCGGATATTTATCGTTCTTCGCGCGCAAGAGAGATGGCAGTTGGTGGGTTTGCGGGCAAAATGTTGCAGGCCAGCTTGGCTTTGGCACAAGCACGGCCGAAGTGCCATCACCACGACGGCTACCCTTCAGCTTCGAGCCTTGGGCTTTCGCCTCGGGACGAGGAACTACCCTCTTGTTGTGCAAGGATGGGCGGTTGTGGTCGTGGGGCAAACGCCTGGACCCAGACCAACTTAGCGCGGCGCGACTGAAATTTGAAGCATGGGTTGCTCCGGCGGTGAGGCGTTACCCCTCCCTGCGCTTCCTGCTCAAATCGGACATCGACCCAACACCACACCTGCTCTGGGAGCTTCCTCCAGAAGTCCGCCGCTCGCTTGGAACTGCGAGCGAAAGCCCCACGAATAATTTAACCGCCGGCCATGTTGCGCCGGCACTTTCGACGAATTGATTTGTGACCGTTCTCGGTCCGGTCGGCGGGTTGGCCCTGGGACTACCTTCTTACCTCGTCTGCTCCGGGCTCCAAACCTACTCTGCGAAATAATTGGCGTTCCCAGCAAATCATGTTATTGTATCCGTGTGAGCGCGGTCCAATGCGCTGATCTTTGACATTTTGCAGTCTTGGAAATCTGGCCCGGGCGGCCAGCCCGCATCCTTTGCCGCGGGCCGGAGGGGGTGCAAAATCGGCCTGTCCTGTCGCACCCAGTCGCACCTAGTCAAGCCAGTCAGAGCCAGAAGATGGAACAGAAGCTAACGAAGAGAACAAAGTTAAATTCTCTCGCCCTGACATGGAACCAAGGCCGATCACCTTCGTTACCTTCGCGACCTTCTGTTCAAATCCCCGCTTGCTCGCTGCCTGCCGCGCGGATTTCACGCATCTCCGGCCCGATCAGCGCCGGTCGGTCAAGCCAGTCGCACTCAGTCGCACTCAGTCGCACCCAGTCAAACCAGAAGATGGAACAGAAGCTAACGAAGGGAACAAAGTTAAATTCTCTCGCCCTGACATGGAACCAAGGCAGATCACCTTCGTTACCTTCGCGACCTTCTGTTCAAATCCCCGCTTGCTCGCTGCCTGCCGCGCGGTTTTCACGCAGTTTCGCCCCGATCAGCGCCGGTCGGTCAAGCCAGTCCAACCCAGTCGCACTCAGTCGCCCTCAGTCAGGCCTGCCGGAAATGCAAGGGAAATCGAGTCAGGGAAATCGAGTCATGGCTCGACGGAGGGTCTCGCCCCACCGCGGGTGCGATAAATCGCAGTTTAACGGCCCAAATCGCACCCTATCGCACCCTATCGCAGTTTATTTTTTTGGCGGATGGCCGGGAAGGCGGATGCGGGCTGCGCCAAACCCCTCCACGAATAGTTAAACCTCCGGACATTTTCTGCCGATACTTCCTATGAACTGATTTGTGCCAGTTCTCGGAGCGGGCGAACCACGGACAACAGAGAAATCGCTCCGCCATGAGCATGAAGAAGCGCATATTGTTTGTCGGCGAGGACCAGGTTCTCTATCAGGCCTTTCAGGCGCATCGCCCTGAACCTGAGAGCGCCTGGACCGTTCAACATGTCCGCACCGAGGAGGAAGCGCTGGTCCTGAGCCAGCAGCAGTCCTTCGCCGCCGTCGTGGCCGACGTCAACCTCAACGGCAAGAGCGGCAACGATCTCCTGGACGCTTTCAACCGACGCCAGCCCAAGGCGATGCGCATCATCGTTTCCGACCCGGCTGACATTCAGAGCACGATGAAGTGCATCGGCCACGCGCATCACCACGTTTTGAAACCGTGCAGCGCGCAGACTCTTGAACAGGTCCTCGAACAGGCCTTCGCGCAGGAAGCCTGGCTGCCGAGCGAACCGCTCCAAGGATTCATCGGGCAAATGCGCCAGATTCCCAGCCCGATCAAGTCCTACCAGCAGATCGTCACGGAAATGAAGTCGCCGACCTGCTCGCTGGAGAAAATCGGCGCTCTGATCGCTCAAGACCCGGCGGTTGCGGCCAAGGTCTTGCAACTGGCCAACTCGACAGTGTTCGGGCGGGAATCAAACGTGGTCAATCCGGCGGAAGCCGTCGGCTACATCGGCCTGGAAACCACCAAAGCCGTCGTCCTGCTGGCGCACACCTTCTCTTCATTTGACAACCTAAGATTGGCGCGTTTCTCCATCGAGGATCTTTGGCGGCATTCGGTGGATGTCGGCCGGCTGGCCCGCCGCGTGGCGACG
This sequence comes from Verrucomicrobiia bacterium, assembly GCA_036008545.1. GTDB lineage: Bacteria > Verrucomicrobiota > Verrucomicrobiia > Limisphaerales > Palsa-1400 > Palsa-1400. The sequence continues at coordinate 4,320 of DASYNM010000304.1, read as the reverse complement.
GCGGAAAAGGCTGGCGAGGACGTGGCCGAACAGTGCTTTGCCGCGGGTTTGCTGCACGACATCGGGAAGTTACTCTTCGCGGCCAACCATCCGGGAGTGTTCACCAAAGTGTTGCGATTGGCGCACGAACAAAGTTGCAACTTGTGGGAAGCCGAGTCGCAAGTCATGCCCGGCGTGGGCCATGCTGAATTAGGCGCGACGGTCTTGGGGATTTGGGGATTGCCCAAGTCGATTACGGAGGCGGTGGCGCTGCATCATTGCCCGTGGCGCCAGCGCAGCCACACCTTCAGCCCGGTCACAGCCGTGCATGTGGCAAATATAATTGACCATGAAAACCATCCAGATCCAACCATCATCATGCCCTCGATGATCAACAGCTCGTATCTCCGAGACAGGGGCCTGGCCTTGCGCGAGAAGGAATGGCGCAAAGCGTGCCAGGGGTAGGGGCGGCGATCGCGAGCATTTACTACTTGCGGCGCTTTTTGAGTTTCGATCGCTTAACCAATCCTGGCCGGCCTCATGGCACGTCGCTTTCACGAAACGTTTCATTCCACAAGCTTCAAAAGCGCCTCGGCCACGCGGTCAGGATGAAGCCGCGCTTGCCACGCCCGGCTGATTTGAATTGGGTCACGCTGGCCGGACTGCCAGGCGTCGATTTCCGCCATCAGCGCACCCCGGAGATTTTCCACGGAAGAATCGGATGATAAGGTGCCGGAACCCAAGCCCGTGAAATAAGGCATGGATGCGATCCTGGCATCACCCACGACAGAGCAACCGCAACACAGAGCCTCGCCCGCGGCAATGAGGAAGCTCTCGTAGCGCGAAGAGCAAAGAAATATCTGACTTTCGCCGTAATACGCAGGGAGTTTTGCGTGGTCCACTCGGCCCATGATTTCAATTCGTGTTCTGCATTCAGGCTTCAGACGTTGCGCGAGTTCCTGGACAATCTCCGCGCCGCTCCCGATAATGCGCGCCGAATAGTGCGGGCGCTCAGAGAGTACGCGCTCCAACACTTGCAGTAGCAACGGCGTGTTCTTTTGTAGGCTTTGCCATCGGCCCACCGCAACGATCACGGGTTTCTTGGGAATGGTCGATTCGTAGGACATCTCTTTGACCACAGCATAAGGCGCGCATCGCAAGCGACTGATCAAATCGCCTCGTTTCATCGTCAGGAGGTATTGAGAATAGCGTTCTTGAGCCAGAGGCGAAGGCAGAACCAGCAGCTCCGCGTGCTCCAGGTGCCTGATTGTTCCGGCGTGCCGCAGGCGGAAGCAGGCCGCCGCCGTTTTCAAGAGCGCCCGGCAGGCGGGAAACCATTTCTTGCCGTCCTTCTCGATGGAGTACTTTTGCTCCAAATACTTCCGAGGCAAAAAGTGAGGGCTGACGATACCCTCGTTGTCCAGCATCAGGATGAGTCTCAACCCCGCGCTTTTAATGGCGCGGGCGATCGGTTCGTAGCGGGGCAAAGCCCAAGAATTGAGGAATACTCCATCCACATCCCATTGCTTCCACCACGCCGTCTCCTGCATCTGCTCCAAAGTGCAGGTGATCAATGGCACATCTTTGCGCTCCCCAGGTTGGCCGAGGGCCACAAACCTGGTGTCCACGCCCAACATCTTGAACCCGAGGCACACCAACCCTCCATCCCGAACCCAAAAGGCGCCATCTTCACTGTAAACCATAGGGATGGCCCAAAGCCATCGCCCTGGTTTCCTGGGAACATTATGCATTTCAAGATTTTCGCCTGCTTCAGCCCACCTTAAATGAACCATCCTTGGTGCGGCAATCATATTTCTGAGTCTTCGAGTTGGCTTGAAAAGTTGCGCTTTGAAGAGCTGCTGCTGAGAAACCGCTTGCCCTTTTTTTGGCGCTTGGCGAGCATCCGTCAGTCATGGTTTCTGACTTGCTCGTCGGCCTTTATCGCGTGGTCCACGGACGTTTGCATCTTCCGGGCGCCGGGTGGCTGCTCCGAAGGCTCGCTGTTTTCCTCCCGCGTCTCCAAGCGTATCCATGGCCCGTGCGGGAGGTAGGAGTGGCCTTGCTTGATTTTCGCGAGGTGGAAGCCTTTGGCATGGTGAATATCTCGCTGGGGGAGGCGCACGATCGGAATCTGCTTCGTTGCTTGGAGAAAGCGCTCCGGCCAGGTGACGTGTTTTGGGATGTTGGGGCCAATATCGGCATCGTGTCGGGACACTTTGCCCATCCACGCTTCCAACTTTCGAGCTTGCATGCATTTGAACCCAACCCCGGTCCATTGAAAACCCTCCAATCTTTGTTCTCAGGCAACGCTAGGTGCATCGTGCATCCGTTTGGCTTGGGAGATAAAGACCAGACGATCACCCTAAACCTCTCTGCCGCGGGCAGCAGTGTGGGCTCAATGTCGCGAGATCTGCACGAGGGCAAACAAATCCAAGTCCAGGTTCGCTGCGGCGATGGCGTCCGCCGCGAACAGGGGTTGCCGGCTCCCCAGGTTATGAAAATCGACGTGGAGGGCTTTGAGCCCAGCGTATTTGCCGGTTTGGCGGAAACCGTCGCCGCGCACCGCCCTATCCTGGTCTTCGAGCATATTTTTTTGTCCGATGAACAGATCCGGAAACTGATTCCGAAGAACTACGCGCTATACTTCATCCAAGACGACGCCTCTATAATAACCGACTTTGCCAATCGGCGCCAAGGGCATGATGCCATCCTTGTGCCGGCCGAAAAAGCGACGCGACTCGGCTTGCAGCCGACTGGGCCAGGGCGAAACCTCGCAGCCGATGTCGTAGGACCGGAGGCCCGGAAGATTTAGAAAGAGGTGCTGCGGGAATATTGCGTCCTCACGGTCGTTGAGCTGCAATGCACCGCCTAGAAAGTCAACCTTAATTTTTCGACGACATGCGATCGGCTGGGTCGGATGAGAATGGCTCCAGGAGCTGCCAGGAAGGCGCATCGCCACCAAGACAGTCTGGGCGCAGAAAGATATAAAATACTCTTGCCCTTTCGCTTCCCATCCCCTAGTAACACGCCCGAAGTGCGGCGGTTGGCACGGATCGGCGACACGCGCCTGATAAGTTATCGCCATTGGGTCAGCGGAAGGTGTGCCTTCCTCCGCAAAAGCCGATGGCGGCAGCTTCGTGAAGTCTCTTGTGCGTTCGTGCGCGTCACGCCGCCCTTCCTAACGAATTCATGCAGGAATTAGCAATCGAATCACGGCGAACTAAACGTCACTATTGGCGCGATATGGGGCGTTACTGGGAGCTGCTTTACCCCATCAACGGCTTCGGTTGGTCTCGGCTCTGTGGCGACTCATCCTTCGACTGGTCCGCGAGGCAGAAGTCCGCCGCGCTAGTGATCGATTTCAAGGCAGGCGGCGTTTGGTATTTTCGTAAGATGGAACGCAGCTTGGCCGGCGTCATATAATCGCAGCGGCTATAAGCAAGTGCCCATGTCTGACGCCATCATCCAAGTTGAGAACCTCGGCAAATGCTACCGAATCTCCCATCAACAGCAGCAACGGCGGTACATGGCCTTGCGCGACGTCATCGCCCAAAAGGTGGCCGCGCCATTTCGAGCGCTAAAAGGGAGGGATTCGGGTTCCGAGACCGCGAGCCAAGATTCCGACGGCGGGACTCTCAGCTCTGGGCAGGAAGATTTTTGGGCGCTTAAGAATATTTCCTTTGAAGTCAAGCAAGGTGAGGTGGTAGGGATTATCGGGAGGAACGGCGCCGGCAAAAGCACGCTGCTGAAAATCTTGAGCCGCATCACTGAGCCAAGCGAAGGCCGGGTGCGATTGCGAGCGCGCGTAGCGAGCCTGTTGGAAGTCGGGACCGGATTTCATCCCGAGCTGACCGGCCGCGAAAATATTTTCATGAACGGAGCGATTCTCGGTATGCACCGGGCGGAAATTAAGCGGAAGTTCGATGAGATTGTGGCCTTTGCGGAGGTGGAAACGTTTCTGGACACCCCCGTGAAACACTTCAGCAGCGGCATGTATGTGCGGTTGGCATTCGCCGTCGCCGCTCACCTGGAACCGGATATCTTGATTGTGGACGAAGTATTGGCGGTGGGGGACGCGCAGTTTCAAAAAAAGTGCCTTGGCAAAGTTGAAGAAGTGAGTTCGCACGGACGAACTGTGCTCTTTGTATCACACTCCATGCCGACTATTCTTCGATTATGTCAACGAGTCATCTTATTGCAGGGTGGGCAATTAGTCGGCGACGGCCAGGCGCAGGAAATGACGCGCAGGTACCTGACGTCAAAGACAGAGAGTCCGGTCGAACGAGTCTGGAGTGCACGCGAACAGGCGCCTGGAGACGATGTGGCGAGACTGCGCGCAGT
>DASYNM010000303.1:0-4816 GCA_036008545.1 Verrucomicrobiia bacterium | reverse complement strand
CGACCAGCGACTCCGGCAGGGCGATCTGAATCTTATCCAGCAAAGTCTGCGCGACTTGATTGCGGATGGCGCGGCTTTGCTTGGTGTTCAGTTCGTTCTGCAAGTCCGCCCGCACACCCACGCGCAATTTCTCCAGGTTCTCCGCGCCGTAAGCCTTGGCGAACGCTTCATCGATGGCCGGCGCCACTTTTTCCTTGGCCTCGACCAGCTCCACCTCATAAACGCCTTTCTTGCCGGCCAATTGCGGCACGACGAAATCGCCTGGAAAATCGACGTTGACGCTGCGTTTGTCGCCCGCCTTCATGCCTTCCAATTGCGTGCCAAAGCCGGGAATGAAGGACGTGGCATCGACGCTGACCCAGAAATTCTTCTTTTCAGTCAAGCCGCGGGCGGTTGGCGACATGTCGGTGATGGGCTTGCCCTCGCAAGTCCCGGTGTAATTGATCACCGCGATGTCGCCGGTTTTCAATTCGCGCGTCAGAGTCACGTATTGCGTGCGCTGATCGGCCAGCAGGCGCAAGGCCCGCTCGATGTCCTCCGGCGTGACGGTCGTGCTGTCGCGCAGGGCCGGCAGCCCCTTGTATTCGGGCAGTTCAAATTCCGGCGCGATCTCCGTGGTGACGGCAAATTGCATGGCTTGCCCGCGGCCGAATTGGATTTCCTCCACGTCGGGCCGGCCCACGACGGTGAACTTGTGCTCGTCGATGGCCTTGCGGAAACTTTCCTGGAGGAGCTTGGTCTTGGCTTCCTGCTCGATTTCCTTTTCGAACCTTTTGGCCACCATGTCCTTGGGAGCCTTGCCGGCACGGAAGCCGGGCAGCCGGGCCTCGTGCTGGAAGCTGGCGGTGATTTCCCCGAACACGGCTTCGACTTTCTCCGGTTCGACTTCCAAGCGCAGCAGTTTCTTGCACGGCCCCAAATTTTCAACGGTCACATTCACAAAAGCCTTTCCATTCGTTTCAAGCAGCGGGCCGGGATCAAGTTCAAGAGCCATCACTGTCGCCAGTGTCGTGGTTCCGGTCCCGCCGCGAGCCGGACAGAATACGGAGTGGTGCCTCGGTCGTCAAGCCATACGTCAAAAGGCCAGTGGTACAGTTTGAACTCTAGTTGGTGGTCATGGAATTTCCTCGCATGACTCGGCTGCGAATACGAAATAGCGTCCTGACTTGGTAAATTGCGACGCATTATGGCGCCACCAATCTGCCGCCTCTTGAGAGCGAGCAGCCAGCAAATCTATCGCAACACGGGACTCGACCACGTAACCCACCTTCCGTTGGCCAAAACCAATTAAGGCGGCAAACCAAGAAACTACGTTGCTTTTAGGGCCAGATAGAACGCCAAAGGCAAGTCCTTTCCATCGACCGACGAAACGCGACGGGACCGGAATCACCAATCCAATCCACGCCTGCCGAATATGCTCTGGTGCTTCACCGGGCGGTATGCTCTTGATACGAATCTGCATGGTGCTTCACGCTGCCCAGCAAAAATGTGCCGCCGCCCCTCGAAAATCAATGCAATAAGCCAACGATTTCTTCCAAGCCTCAAAGGTGGTCAGCAATGCCCGCTTCCATTGCCAGGGTCACGCGCAAGGTCTGGTGGATGCGGCAGAAATTGTAGTGCATAAACTATGGAGCCACCTTGTGATCGAGGTTTTCCAGTCTTGTTGAGAATGCGTTTGTAAGGCTGGTGAGCTGGCGCATTTCAGCTTGCAACGAGCCCAGTCAACCATTTCTTCATGCCCTCGAAAAAAAACACCACTTTTCCCGTTTTAAAAAGTCCATGTTATTATAAGTGACAAGAAATTGATCCTTTTTCCAACGCCCGATTTCCACTCCGATCCTGTTTATCTCCAACGAGTTGCGCTGTAAATATTCGATTTTCTCGTCGGATGAAAAACCGAAGGTGTCACATAAAGGGCGCGTTTTTGCGTCGTCTGCAAGTAGCTCATAGCGTGCAGGTTGCAACTGGGGTTTTTTTGGAGTGCACAAAAAAAGGTGCAAAATGCATTTTTCTTCAAAAAAAGCGTACTAAAACACTCCCGTAGGTTTTTTGCTTTTTCGGACTTGTGCGAAAATCGTTTCCGTAATGAGACAGATTAACAACCTGCCCGCGCCAAAGCGGGACGAAAAGAAAGAGAGCAAAATGAAAAACCAAATCATCATCATCACCCTCATCGCCGGCCTGTTCGTGGCGGGCGGCTGCAGCACTCCGGTCAGCGTTTCCGGCGATTATTCGACGCCGAAACAAACCATCGCCGGCGGCGTCAACGCCACCACCAACAACGTGACCGTCAGCGGCGCCTATTCCACGACCAATCAAACCGTCGGTGGCTCCGTGACCGTCGGCAAGCCGTAAGGCGAAAGCTCGATTATGAAATATCTCCTCCGCTTCTTACTTCTTCCTTCGGCCTTCATCCTTTGCTCGTGCGCCTGCCCGCACCGCAAGGCCGAAGCCACGCACGTCGTTGAAATGTTCACTGGCCGGGTAGACGGCCTGATTCGCCGGGAGACGTGGCGCGACGCCGAGACGGGCGGGGGAGAATTCGTATTCACCGACCCGGCGGCGGGCCAATTATTCGCCGCGCACACCAACCAATCCGCTCTTGGCGGCGGTTCCGTTTTCAGCACCGGCACCGTCACGATCACAGTCGATAGCAACACCGCGCCGATCATCGGCGCCGCCGGGACGGCTGCCGGCAACATCATCGGCGCCGCCGCCAAAGCCGCCATCAAGTAAAAAGTATGAAGGAAGAAAGAAGAATTATGAATGACAACGTGCCAGAGTTTGAACCTTCTTACTTTCGGGCGTACGCACTTTCCGGACGCCTTCGGCTTACTCCCTCTCCTCCACATACTTGTGGAGGAGAGGGCCGGGGAGAGGAGGTCCCTTTAAAGAGTTCCCCTCTCCCTAGCCCTCTCCCCGCGCTGCGGGGAGAGGGAACGTTATCGGGCGATCTCAAAGGAATTTACCGAAACAGGGCGATACACCCCTTACTTATTACCAGCTCTTTTCCACCATGAACTCCCCCCGACCCAACACATTCGATCCCGCCAACGCGCGCGAGCTTTGCGCTGCCAGCGCGGAAGCATATAACACCGCTGTCACCGCCGATATTTCCACTGACGCCAAAATCGAGCAAACCGGGATCTGGAGCGATGTCACCGACACCCATGTCCTGATCACCCGGCGCGACGGTGACCTTACGGTCGCTTTTCGTGGCACGGCGGATTTGCGCAACTGGCTGACCGACCTGGATTGCGAACTCATCCGTGTCGGAAGTTGCCGCTTCCATCGCGGCTTCTACGCGGCCATGAAAGCGGTGCAACCGGATTTGTCCGCCGCGCTCGGGGAAGGGCAGGGCGCGCGAATATGGGTGACAGGACATTCCTTGGGGGGCGCGTTGGCGATGTTGTGGGCGCTGTGGGCTGTTCGCAATGGCTATGAAATCGCCGGGGTTTACACCTTCGGCCAGCCGCGCGCCGGCGACGCCGCCTTTAGTCAACTCTACGATTGTAAACTCAAATCGTGGACCTGGCGCTTCGTTCACGCGGAGGACATCGTCCCTCGCGTCCCTTGGTTGCTCGGCCATTACCGGCACGCCGGTCACGAAACGTTCTATTCTTCATCCGCAGCGCCGCTACCCCTTCTTGACCGTCCTTTCTGGACCCGCCTTCCCAGCGAGGCTCGCGGTCTGGCCCGCGAATTTTGCCAGGGCAAGTTCGCCCTGCTGGCGGACCACCATGTCACCCGCTATCTGGCTCTGTTTCCCGAAACGCGCGCGGCCGATTGCATTCCCCATTCCTAACCCGTTGATTTCCATGATAGTTTCAGATATTTCTACTGCCGATCTGGGCACGTGGGTCTATGCGCTGGCCATTATTATCCAGATTGCCAGCACCCTGGCCATTCTCATCACCATCAATTCCAAGCAAAGGCGCGAGGTCAGCTTTGCCGGCGAGCCGGTGGAGCGGAAGGAATTCGACAAGCACGTGGCCGAGAACGCCGCCATTCACATCCAGCTTTTCGCCAAGATTGGCGGCGCGGAGCGCGGGCTGGAATCGCGCCTGGCCGCGCGCATGGACAAGCTGGAGTTGGAGTCCAAGGGCTCTCTCCAGCTCATGCACCAGGACCTCAACGCCATCGGCAACGACGTGGCAGCTTTGAAAAAAGAAACCGAGCTGGCCAACCAACGCTCCATGCAAATGGACGGAAAAATCGACCGCCTCATAGAAAGACCCAAATGATACCCACTGATAAAACTGAACTATTCGACAACGCCTTGCTCAAGATTCTCGACGCCAACAACACGCCCTGGGGTTTGCAGGCGCAGGCCTTGTGCATGTTTTCCCGCGAACTGGGCTTCACGCCCGCCGCAGCCGAAGCCGTCGGCCGACTCGAATACTTGACTGCGAAGGGGATGGCCCAGGAAGTCGCCAAAGTCCTGGGCAAGGCCAATCGCTGCTGGAAAATCACCGACGCCGGACGGCGCCATCTGGATGAGCAAGGATTCTAACTTATGGACACACCGAAATCGGCGGAACGCAAACCTCGCGGCGACAGCAACCTAAAGGAACTTGGTCCCGAGCTTCAGCAGGAACTCTACTTCTACATGGAAGGAGTCGGCAAAGAGAAGGGCCATACCTACAAACAATGCGTTGCGTGGCTGGCCCCGCAGGGCGTCAAGACTACCAAGAGCCAGCTCTCCAATTGGCGATCATGGTATTGGATGCGCTTGCTCTTCCAAGAGTGCGGGGAGACCACGGAGGCGATAGTGGAGGACGAACAAAAAGGGGGCGCAAAATTGACGGACGAACAG
>DASYNM010000302.1:0-20467 GCA_036008545.1 Verrucomicrobiia bacterium | reverse complement strand
CTCATTCGTGGACTGAGCGTTGGTCTGGCTCAACGACATGGGCGGCCAGTCAAAGGCTCCTGTGCCGACCGGGACCAGCCGATTGTCTTCGGTGAAAAAGACCGGCTGGTCGGTCGCACTCAGCACGGAGAAATTGGAGCTCCAGTCGGAGCTGTTGGTGAAGTACTGCGGGCCGAAATTGAGCAGCACCGGCAACGATTGCCAGCGGAGAAAACTCGCATCGTTGAAAAAATTCGTCTGCGCATACAGCATGGTTTGTTGCGCGTGAGCAACGGCGTCCGCCGCAGTGATGAAACCGCCCGTTACTTCCTGCTTAATCGTGGCGTCTTCGTAGCAGAGAGAGAATAGCAAACCCGCCTTGTGCGTATAATTGAGCAAATCCAAGGTCCGCGCATTGTTCAAGGCGTAATCGTTAAAGTTATCCATGCCGTACCAATCAACGACCACCCCGTCAATTCCACTTAGTTTCATGAGCAAGACGTGATATTCCAGCACCGCAGGGTCGGCTGAATCATACGGGCCGATCAATGGATAATACCAGGAGGCGATTTGTTGTTCTCCATTGGTAGGATTGATGATGTTGGGATTGAAATGATTCATAGTCCAATGCCATCCCCAGGAACCGCTGTAGGGCTGGGAGACAAACCAAGGCATATAGTGAACCATTACTTTCTTCGATCCGCCGCGCGCAATCGCCGGCGCGCCGAAGGAAAGGGAGAGAAACACCACTGACCAGGAAACAATTCTTTGGATGGACGTTGTCACTGGCCAGGCGCGCCGCGCGGGGTGTGCTGAGCCAGCCACGCCAGGTCAACATTGCCCACCACTGGTACATTGACGATGTATGTGTAAGTTACTGGATGGATGGTTTCGAGATTGAACCACCTTTGAATAATCGCGTGGCCGTCGGCAAACCCTATCCCGCAAGCCCCACCGTGCTGGCTGCCGGGGAGTTCGCTGAAGTCCCCTGTCCCATCGGTATAGGTGTAACTCGTGTAGAGAATTCCGTCGTCGATGCTGTCGGGGTGTTCATCCGTAATGAGCCAACTATTGGCCGGCGCGGGAAGAATCAGATCGCCCATTTTTTTGGCCCAAAAAAGCGTATTGATATACGGCAACCCGGCATACTTGGTGCCGTCGCCTATGGCTCCATTCATGGCCACGCTTCGGCAACGACCGCCCCATCCCTTGGCTCTCTGCGCTGAACTGGCAAATTGTGCGGCGGGACAGGCAAAAATTGCGTAGGATGTACCCACATATGGCCCCAACAAAGAATAGGTGGGCTTGACCAGATAAGCAGTATTGGTGTTGTCCTGGCTGGTGGTCCAGTCTAACCAACCGAAGATCCAAGACGGTGTGCTGTTAGGTGCTGGAGGTGGCGGATAAGGATTACTTACATCAGAATTGATGGCCAGACGGTCGGCATTGTCATGCGAATACATCATCCACGCCAATGTAAGTTGATGGTTATTGTTCACGCAGGTGATGCCCTGCGCGTTTAATTTAGCTCGCGCCAAGGCCGGCAACAACATGGCGGCTAGAATCGCAATGATAGCAATAACAACCAATAACTCGATTAGTGTAAACGCAGGTCCTTGTTTCCGCGCTTCAAATTTCATTTCTTTTTTTGTTTCTTTGCTCCGTCGCCCGCCAGTTTCCAGCCGGCGTAGCGTCCTCTCAAAAACGACGGTGCGAAGGATTGCAAGACAGTAAGCGCTACAACTGTTTGCGGATAGTCGCATGAAGTGACCACAATCAAAACCACGGGTGAACTCGTGCCTATATGTGGTTGATTTGCAATGAGGTGGATGGTCTTCTGCTTCCCTCAAGATTGTCGAATTCAGCGCAGGAATTGGCCAGATTCGGAATCGGTTGGAGTCAAATCGTGGCGATATGAGGTGATCGAGGATTCATCATAACTGCTCGTGTAGTCACTTCATGCGACTATCCTTGAGCAGAGAAAATCCCTAGATTACGCCCCACGCATGAACGAATGGCCAAAATTGGTGGCGGTTGCGGAGTCTCGTCATCCATCGGCCAGATTGGATGGACGGATGGTTCAGCAAACGCCCGTAAAGTTGTGATCAGAAATAAATTTGTGATTGGAAGTAAACGCCAAAACTTTCCTGTATTCTTGCCGGTTTCATTTACCGGGCTGTCCCGTTTCGATGTTCATTTGCCAAAATCCGAATTATAACAACCCATCAAGTATGAGTTTTTCCATTATGAAGCCATCATTCCTTTTGTTCCGTCGCCTCGCGGTTTTGGCCGCATTCTTCGCCCTTTGCTCCGCATCGCCGGCTCAATCCATTTCTTGGAGCGCTGACGATGCCACGAACAGTGTCAGCAGCAACTGGTCCGACCCGCTGAATTGGGCGGGCGGCGCTTTGCCAGGCGCCGCCAACACAGCGATTTTTGACAACGATGGCGCATCCACCGCGTCCGTTTCCGGCGGGGGCGCCGCAGATAATATCGTGGATCAGAATTTCACGTTGACCTCTTTGTTATACGAGCAGACGAACGCCGCGGAATTCTCGACGATTGCCCAGCTTTGGCATAATACCGTGATCAACTCCAATGCGACGTTGACGCTTTCAAATACGGATATTTCCATCATGCTGGACTCCGGAACCCTGAGCGATCCACCCTCGGGTCTGACCTACTGCTACAGCACCATCAGCGGTCCCGGTTCCCTGGTCGTCAACAACACCAACGCGGGCTCAGCGATATGCGTCCAACAAGGCAGCAGCACTTACGCGGGGGATTATCAACAATGGGCCACTTTGGATTTGTCAGGTCTGACTAATTTTGACGCCACCGTCGGCCGTTTGATGGTGGGCGTTCAAGGAATCGGCGCGGCGCCGGGGCAGGTCAACCTTTTTAACGACAACCGTGCCACAGGTTATCTTTACCTGGCCGCTACGAATAACATTACTTTGACACAGCCAGGAATCGTGCAAAGCAACGGCAATCCGGGAGCCTTTGCGGCTGCGGCGGGGCCGGCCCTTGTCCTTGCCGACACGTACGGGAATTTCAGCGACTTCCAATGCTTTTTGTATTTGGGACAAGAGAACACCATCAACGCTGACACGATCACGATCGGCAGGAATCAGACATATCACACCGCGCATTTCGGATTCAACACCACGACTTACCCGACCGGACCCGCGCTTACTCTGGGCGGCTACAGCTCGTCTCGCGTCTCCGCATTTATGGTCGCCGACAACACCGCTTGGCCTGGTAACGGCGGGTGCTGCGTTGGCACAGGCACGTCTCCTAATGAAATGGTTCAACCCGCTTACGATAACTCCGTTGACATCGGCTGCGCCGGCTTGGTGGATTTAAGTGAAGGGACGTCAGAGATGATGATAGACACGCTTGTCATCGCCAAAGGCTGGGATGGCGTCGGCATCAACAACGTCAACTTCGGCCCCTCCGGTAAAGTGTTGGGAGTTTTCAATATGGGAGCCGGCACATTGGACGTCAACACGCTGCAACTCGGCGTCCAGTCTTCGGCCAGCGCCACGACACCGGTCACGGGCACGCTCAACGTCAATGGCGGCAGCGTGCTGGTTCATTCCAACCAGGTTCCTTTAGGTTTGACCCTTGGAGGAGATGCCATTGCCACGGCCAATTTGAATATCACCAACGGCGGCAGTCTCATTTTGGACAACGGCTATGGCATTGTTGACAGCGGCCAGTCTCTGAGCGAGGTGACATTGGAAAACGCCACCTTGACCGCAGCGAACATCGGTTCCTCGGCTGCCCCGATCGGCAGCGTGACCATTGGCGATTCGACCCTCAATCTGGCTGTGGATAGCGTGACTGGATCGCTTGTTGCGAATAGTTTGACGACCGAGAGCACTACCAGCGGCATTACCATCAACATCACTTCCATTGGACAAGTTCCCGGCTTGGAACAGATCATAACGCTGATTTCCTCGGGCACCCCCATCGCCTACGCAGGAACCTACGCCGGCGGCGTGAATGGATTTAATTTGGGTCCTTTGCCGAACGGTTACGCCGGTCATCTCCAGGTCACCGCCTCCGCCGTGCAACTTGTCCTTACCCATAGCCTGAGCGTGCCCGACAGTTGGACAGGCGCTGACATTGCAAGCGTTCATAATACCAACTGGTCTGATGTCAACAATTGGTCGGCGGCCATTGAGCCGAGCCTGAGCAACCCGGCCTATTTCCTGACCAGCGGTTCCGTAGTTTCGTCTGCACTCTCCGCCCCAGGTGGTGGCCCGGCCGCGGTTGTCTCTGCCAACGTTAACAACATCGTGGATGGCAATGTCACCACCATCGGCCTGACCTATGACAACACCAACGGAACTTACCAGAATACCTCCATCGCCAACAACAACACATTAACCGCCAGCTCTTCCGGCCTTGGTTTGTCTGTGGGCAGCTCACTGCAGGATTTTGGCAATACGACTGGCCACGTCACCATCAGCGGTCCTGGCACGCTCGCCGTCAATTCCGGTTTTTATGTTGGGCTGGGCGATACCAATTCCGGGAGCACTCCCCAAGCCACTCTGGATATGTCGGCTTTGAGCACGTTCAATGCCAGCGTTCCCACCTTCCTGGTCGGAGTAGGACTGACGGTGCCCCAGGCTGGCGGCGTCGTCTATCTGGGCCAATCCAACACCATCACCGCGACGTCGTCGCAGGCGGATGATAGTGATTCGTCGCCTGTCGCGCTTGAAGTGGGTGATTCTTCCACGCTGGCTGGGAGTATTAGCTCGGCCTTGTATCTAGGCGAAACCAACGTCATCGATGCCAGTGCGATTTCGGTCGGCCGGCAATTGGGTAGCGGCGGCCTGTTCTTCAATCCGGCCGTGACCAATTCCAATCCCACAGCCAGTTCCGGTCCTTGGGCGTTTATTAGCGGAGCGGGCGGCGGGACCTCTCCCGTCGGAACTTGGACAATTGGAGACGGAGTCGCCAACCCCGGTTCCACCGATCCTGTGGTGGCAACCGGCACTAATGATTTTACAGGCGGTTACGTGAGCGCGCTGGTCAATACACTGACTGTTGCTGTCAACTCCTCCTCTGACAGCATCAGCCAGGCCAGCGCCGTCACCGGGACGCTCACATTTGACGCGGGCAGCATCATTGCCAACACACTCAACGTCAGCATCAACAACACCAACTCCGGTGGCGATGTTTACAACTATGGCGTAGGGACGGTGAATGTTGACGGGACGGGGACATTGACAGTCAATAATACTCTCACCCTTGCTTACGCCGCCGGCCCGCCGGCAACCGCGGAAGTCGTGCCGACCGCGACGCTTAATATCGATGGAGGATCGGTGCTGGCCAACAACATCGTGGCCGGCGCCAATGGCGCTGTGAGCGTCCTTACCATGAATGGCGGTTCACTGATTTGCAGCAACGCGGTTGGCTCGCCCGCGGCCCCGGTGACGACGCTCAACCTGACAAATTCCTCCATTGAGATTGCACTGTCTTCGGCGGCGGCCCCGTTCATCAACGCCGGGAATGTTAACGCAGGCGGCACCAATACCATCACCCTTCTCTCTCTGCCATCCATCATCGAGCGTTATCCCGCCACCATAACCATTCTCCAGTCGGCCACCGCCATCCAGGGCGCCATCGGCAATATCAAAGTCGTTATTCCCGCGCAGTTTGCCGGCGGCGCGGCCCCAAGTGGAGATTCGAAGGCCATCTTGCTGACACTCACCAGCGGCCCGGTTGGCGCGCGAGGCAACGTTTCTTGGACTGGCTCCGATGCATCCGCACTAGTCAGCACCAACTGGACCGACGTCAACAATTGGTCCTTGTCAACTCTTGGTTTGGCGAGCTTCCCGGGTCCGGGCGACACGGCGCTTTTCGACAACAACGGCGTAGCCGTTGCGTCCTTCGCCTCCGGAGGCGGCGTCGACAACATGGTGAACAGCAATCTCACCATGGCCGCCTTGCAATATTCGCAGACTAACGCCGACGAATTCTCGGCCTTGGACCAAATTTGGCACAACACCGTCATCAATCCCAATGCCACGCTGACGCTGGCGAACACGAATATTTCGATCATGTTGGAATCCGGAACCCAGAGCGATCCGCCTTCGGGTTTCACTTACTGCTACAATTCCATTAGTGGCGGCGGCGCCCTGGTGGTCAACAATACCAACACCGGGTCGGCGATATCCGTTGAGCAAGGCAGTGCCACTTACACGGGCGATCCCGGCTTGTACGCCATCCTGGATATGTCCGGCCTGAACACATTCGTCGCGACGGTGGGCCGTTTGATGGTGGGCGTGGAGGGAGTCGGTCCGACGCCCGGGCAGGTTGATCTCTACCCCAGTCAACGAGCCGCAGGGCGCCTGTCCCTGGCCGCGACAAATGTCATCACCCTGACCCAACCCGGGAACAGTCAGGGCTTTCTTAACGAGGCGGCGGTGGCCGGCCCGGCTCTGGTCGTATCGGACTTGGCCAACTTTGGCGACAATCCGTCCTATTTGAATCTGGGACAAAACAATACGATCAACGCGGACACGATCACCGTCGGCCGGAACGGATCACTCCAGTCTGCGGTTCTCCAGTTCAACACCGCTGTCTACCCAAGCGGTTCGTCCCTCACTCTGGGCGGTTACAGCTCGAATCGCGTGTCTGAGTTTGTGGTCGCCGATAGCACCATCAACCAAAATTCCAGCCAATATGAAATACCGGATCCGCGCATTGTGGTGACGCCTCAGATCAGCGGAGGATTTGTCGATGGTGATTCCGGCGTGGTGGACCTGAGCGCGGGCACCAATAATATAATGATTGACACACTCATCCTCGGCAAAGGCTATGACCAAGCCGGCGGCGGATATGTCGTGGGGCTGTTCAACATGGGCACCGGCACGCTGAACGTCAACACGCTGCTCATGGGAGTCCTATCCGCTTCCTCCGCCAACAAACCTGTCACCGGCATACTCAATGTCCCAGCCAATGGCACCGTGATAGTGAACACTCAGCTTGCGTTAGGCCAGGGGTTTGGCGGCGCCACGTCCACACTGGGAGCCGGCAACTTGACCATCAACGGCGGCACGGTCTTGGCCAGCAGCATCGTCACTGACAACAATACGAACAGCTCGATTTCGGTGCTCAGCGGCGGTACGTTGAGTCTGACCTCGGTCTCTGGCACGATCGGATCCGTGGCGGCCCCGGTCGGCAGCTTGACCATCGACAATTCGACCTTGAACCTGGCCATTGGTGGCACGGGGCCGACGGTCGTCTGCAGCAACCTGGTCACCGACGTCACCCTTGGCACATTCAATACGATTAATATTACCGACCTGCCGGTGATTTCCAGCACCCCGACCACTCTGACCCTGATCCAGTCCGGCAATCCCGCCGTCGGAACTTTTAACTTCGTCCTGGGGACGAAACCCGCCGGTTACACCTGTTCGCTTGTCAACTCGTTTGTCAATGGCAACGCCGTGCAGCTTACGATAACAGGCGTTCCCTCCCCGACTAACGGCCATGGCACCTCGATTACCGGCGTCAATTTTCAATTGGCGACCAGCAGCTTGGTTATTACCGGCACCAACGGCTTGGCCAATGACGTTTTTTACGTGCTGACATCCACAAACTTGGCATTGCCCATCGCCAGTTGGACGCCCATCGCCACGAATACCTTCGACGCCAGCGGCAATTTTAACATCAGCCTCCCGTATTCAGAGGGCAATGAGCAACAATACTATTCGATTAAGTCTCAATAGAATCCCGAACTCTGTCGGCCGTTCGGCGTGATCAGCGGCTGGGCGGAGAACTGCGCCAGCCTTGGGTGCCGTGACTTTGATGTCAGGCTGGCACGAATGAGTAACCGGTGAGTCGAGTCAGACACCGGGTCGCTGGTCCGAATGAAACTGTACTCAATATCATGAGCCATTCGACAGCGCGTGAAACAACTCAAAGGTAATCCGTGACCCATTCTCGCTGCTGCCTCAGCCAATATTCTGATCCGCGCTGAAAACGCACAGCCCGACTTCGTCTGGTTGACTTTGGTTCCCGGCCTGCCATACTCGGCTTGGGCTTATGTGGCAAGTCATGCGCGCGAACAATTGGCCCGCAGCCGGGAATAACCGGCGGCCAGAGGTTCTCTTGTGCCTCGCGCCAAATCAAATGCCCTCAGCCAAAGGCTCGCCATGACGTTCGATCCCATTGTTGCAGATCATCCTTTCCTAAAAGGATTCACGACTGAGCAACGCGAACTTTTGGCCGCCAATGCCTTGCCGGCTCACTTTAAAGCCGGCGAAGTCATTTTCCGCGAGGGCGAAATGGCCAACCGCTTTTACCTAATTCTCAATGGCAATGTGGCCTTGGAGATCTACACCAAAGACCGCGGCAGCGCGCTGGTGGATAAAATCGGCGCAGGCGATGTTCTCGGCTGGTCGTGGCTTTTTCCGCCTTATTACTGGCGCATGGACGCGCGGGCGGTCGAACCCACCGATGCCATTTTTTTCTACGGAACGCGGCTGCGTCATGAAGCCGAGCAAAACCACGACTTGGGTTACGAATTGATGCGGCGCGTGGCCGCTGTCGCCATTCTGAGGCTGCAGGCCGCGCGCGGATTTCCACGCGAGCAAACGCTGTCCTTATGATCAAACCCAATACTTCAAACCCCGCCGTTATTCGTTGGGTCGAGGAAATGGCTACGCTGTGTCAGCCGGACCAGGTTTTTTGGTGCGACGGCTCTGAATCGGAGAAGGAATCGTTGTTGGAGGAGGCGTTATCCAAAGGCATCCTGCTCCGCCTCAATCAAAAAAAACTCCCCGGCTGCTATTACCACCGATCGACAGTCGATGATGTCGCGCGCAGTGAAGACCGGACGTTGATCTGCACGCCCGCGCCCGAGGAAGCGGGGCCGACCAATAACTGGACGGCACCCGCCGCGACCTACCAGAAGCTCAAGGGCCTTTGTGCCGGCGGAATGCGCGGACGCTCGCTCTACGTGATTCCCTACCTCATGGGCCCGCTCGGTTCGTCGCTGGCCAAAGTGGGAATTGAGTTGACTGATTCTATATACGTCGTGCTGAGCATGAGGATCATGACACGCATGGGCCAGGTGGCTTACGACCATCTGGGAGTAGGAACGGATTTCAATCGCGGCCTGCATTGCATGTTGAAGATGGATGCGCGTGATCGCTACATCGCGCATTTTCCACAGGACAATACAGTTATTTCGACCAGTTCCAATTATGGTGGCAACGTGTTGCTGGGCAAGAAGTGCCTGGCCTTGCGCATCGGTTCCTGGCTGGCCAACAAGGAAGGCTGGCTGGCCGAACACATGCTCATTTTGAGCGCCGAATCGCCGACCGGCGAAAAAACGTATGTCACCGCCGCTTTTCCCAGCGCGTGCGGGAAGACAAATTTTGCCATGCTGGTCCCCCCGCCGCATCTGGCTGCCTGGAAAATCCGCACCGTCGGCGACGACATCGCCTGGATGAAGCCCGGGGCCGACGGCCGCCTCCATGCCATCAATCCTGAAGCCGGTTATTTCGGTGTTGCGCCCGGCACCAATGAGCGAACCAACCCCAACGCCATGGCCTCCATTGCCCGCGACACCATCTACACCAATGTCGCATTGACGCCGGATCTGGACGTGTGGTGGGAAGGCAAGACGGATGTACCGCCGCCAGACTTGACCGATTGGCAGGGCCGCAAATGGACGCCCGGCGGCAAAGAACCGGCGGCCCATCCCAACAGCCGCTTTTGCGCGCCGATGAAAAACAATCCGGCCTGCGCGCCGGAGGCCGATGACCCGAACGGCCTCCCGATCAGCGCGATCATTTTCGGCGGAAGGCGCGCCACAACTATTCCACTTGTCTATCAGGCCTTCAACTGGATCCACGGCGTTTATATCGGCGCCACCATGAGTTCTGAAACCACCGCCGCCGCCACTGGCGAGGTGGGCAAGATCCGCCGCGACCCGATGGGCATGCTTCCATTTTGCGGTTACAACATGGGCCAATACTTTCAACACTGGCTGCGCATGAGGAAGAAGCTCACCAACCCGCCGCGTATTTTTTACGTCAATTGGTTCCGGCGCGACGAGACGGGAAAGTTTCTCTGGCCCGGTTATGGCGACAACATGCGGGTGCTCAAATGGATCGTCGATCGCACGCATGGCCGCGCCGATGCCTGGGAAGCTCCCCTGGGCTGGGTGCCGGGACCGCGAGACTTTGACCTGGTCGGCATGAAGGATTTCGATTCCGCGCGGCTGGCCAAGGCGCAGCAGATTGATCTTGAAGATTGGCGCCGCGAAGCACTTTCGCACGACGAGTTGTTCTTCAGGCTCTATGCCGACCTGCCCAAGGAGTTAAGCTACCAGCGCGAATTGCTAGTAGCACGATTGTAGCAGTTAGGGCTGGCCTTTTTGCCAATCGGCCATTTGCTGAGTGTAGCGCGCCCAGCTCTTCAAGATGTCGTCACTCGGGTTTAATTTCATAGCGAGGGCAACGATTTTTTGCGCGTCCTCGTTCCGATGCTCGCTGATTAAGAACACCACGTAGCGCCCAACGGCCTCCGGACTTTGCGGGCAGAGCAGGAACGCCTGCTTAAAAGCAAGTTCCGCTTCGCGCGTCATCTGGCGTCGCTCGGACGAACTCTTGGCATGAACCACGCGCCACGCATAAAGTCCGCTGCCAGCCGAACGCAGTTTGGAAAAGGTCTTGCGCGCGTTTTCGTCTCGCAGGAAATCGGGGTCGCCTTGAAAATCCTTGGGTTTGCCGCTGAGCTCCTGCGCGGTGGCGCAAATCTCCGCCACTTCCGTCTCATCATGGACAACCTGCCCGATCAAGCGCCGGGTCAGCCGCTGCCAATACTCCCGATCATTGAGCACGGTTTCCTCGAAAAGAGAATCCAGCGGAGCGCGGTGCAGCTTGAAAATCAGTCCCGTTGGTTCCAAGTAAGGATACATCCAATCCAGAGGGAAACTTTCTTCGACATAAAACTCGTGGTCCGGGTTTAGACGGAGGATATCGTGAACCAGAAGGCCATTAATGGCCATGACGGCGACTTGTCCGCTGATTTGCACCTGGCCGTTGACCGTTTTGATTTCCTCGCCCGGCAGGACTTGCTTCGGTTCATCGGGAAATTTCTGGTCGTGTTCAAGACGTCGCCTGGCATCGGCCAGGTAGTCGTCGAAGGCCGCCTTCACCAGCGCTTCATCGGGCAGTTTGACATGTTCGTGGTACATTCCGCGCACGTATGACAAGTATTCGGAATCAACCAGTGCATTTTGAGTCAACGTGAAGAAGGGCTGGCCCTCCTCATGCGAATGGCTCAAGGCCGTGATGACAAAGCGGCCAGGGTCCGTGCCGCCAAAATAAATGCTGCCGGGCGAAACGACTTTGAAAACTTCGTCCGCAAATAGGCGGACGAATTTTTGGTCGTTGGACGATAGCAACTCGCAGAAGCCTCCGACATCCTGGACACGAAACCATACCTCCGGCCCCAGACGATGCGCTGAGCCGGAATGATAATTCACGGATATGGTTCGAAGCAAATCCGTGGCCGATTTCCACTCCCCTGAAGACGCCGCCGCGAATATCTTCCAGACATCGGGCGGCACTGGAGCTCCGCCGTCACGGGTGGCCAGGTAAACCTGGTTGCTCTTGGCCGTGATGAATCGGGCGATGTCAGGCTCTGGTTGGGCCGCCTGTGCGGGCCGGACGCAAAGGAGCGAGCCAAGGGTCGCGGTGAGGATTGTTGTCGACAGCAAATTCATTTTCTATCGCGCAGGATGCGCTCCGGGCTGCGCGCGCGGCTGACAGCGGTGTCGTAGGAGATGAGGCATTTGCAATACAAGTCGAAAAGGCAATTATCCATCAGCAGCATCCCCTCTTTGCGGCCCATTTGCAGCACGTTCTCCAATTGATGAAGCTGATTTTCGCGGATCATGTTGCGCACCGCGCCGTTGGCAACAAGAATCTCGCAGGCCAGCACCCGCCGGCTGCGATCTGTGGCCGGCAGCAAATCCTGGGCGATGATGCCCTGCAACGAATTGGCCAATTGCATGATGATTTGCCGTTGCGCGTTGCCTTCGAACACACCGATGATCCGTTCCAAGGCGTGCGACACGCTGGGCGAATGCATCGTGGCCAGTACCAGGTGGCCCGTTTCCGCCGCCGTCAGCGCGGTGGCGATGGCCTCGTGGTCGCGCATTTCTCCCACCACGATCACGTCCGGGTCCTGGCGCAAAACGTGGATCAATGCGCGATTGAAAGAACGCACATCAGTCAACACTTCCTGCTGCACCACAATTGCCCGTTTGTTCTGATGCACAAATTCGATCGGGTCTTCGATCGTGACGATTTTGCAGCGGCGCTCGCCGTTGATCAGATCGACCAGGTAATTGAGCGTAGTGGTTTTGCCCGCGCCTGTGGGGCCGGTGACCAACACGAGTCCGTTGGGCCTGCGCGCCAGGTCGTCGATGTTCTCCGGCAAACCCAAATCCTCCCGGCTGGCCACGCGATGACCGCAAAAGCGCATGCTCATTTCGGTGTGGCCATTGCGCCGGTAAAAAGTCACACGCACGCGCCCTGCAACGCGGTGATGCATTGAGATGCAAAGTTCCCATTCCTGTTCCAGTTTCTTGTGCTGCTGCTCGTTGAGCAAACCATCCGCCAAGGCGGTCAGTTCCTGCTCTGTCAGCGCGTCTGCGTTGGCCAGGATGATTTCGCCATTGACGCGATAGGCTGGCGGGACACCCGCTACGAGGTGAAGATCTGAGGCTTCGTATTCGTTGACCGCGGACAAAAGCCGGTCGATGTGCGCAGTGCTCATTTCTTGAGCCGCCGCCACCAACCGCGCAATCGATCGCCTGTGCCGTGCGAACGAAGACGGGCCAGAGCTTGCGCGGCGGCATCGTTTTGGCGGTTGAGCTCGTGGGCTTGTGTGAGCGATTTCTCCGCCGCGCCCGTCAGACCCAAAGCCTCCTGGCAAAGGCCCAGTTCCAGCCATGGCAGAAAATGCCCAGGATTCCACTCCACCGCCTGCTGTAACGGACGCAGAGCCAGCGAGAATTGCCCGTGCCTGACGCGGATGCGCGCGGCTTGCCAGGCCGTCACCCAATCGCCCGGCGCCAGCATCAGCGCCTTGTCAATACAGTAATCGGCCAGGGTTTCGCGCGCCGCCAACAGAACATCGGCCCGGGCCAGCCAGACATACGGTGAAGTTCCATTTTCCGCGACCGCCGCGTCGGAGAAGGCCAGCGCGCTTTGCATCTCGCCGAGGCGGGCCAGGGCGACGGCTTTGGCGGCGAGCAAATCCGCTTCGCGCGGAAATCGTTCCTGGGCTTGATCGGCCCAGACTTTGGCCTCCTCGCACTGATCGAGCTCCAGTAGCATGCGCACCTGGGCCGTCCAGGCGGCGGCGTTGAGTGAATTAAATTCCATGACCTTCGCGTAAGAACGAAGAGCCTTTTGAAAATCCGCCTCTTCAAAAGCTGCCTGCGCCTCGCGCTGATAGTAGGCTTCGTCTTTGACAATGGCCTGCGCCTGGGCTGGGGTTTGTTCCCCGGCTTGGCCGCCGATCTCCAGATTGACGAATCTGCTCATCAGGTCTGATGGATTACCTCGCCTTGTTTGTAACAGAAGCCGGGCTGCGAAGCCAGCAGTTTGTGGCCGCATGTCTGCCTTGCCGAACGGGGCGCGTGCCCCTACATTAGGCGCATGGAAATTCCGGATGAGGCGCCGGTGATGACGTTGCCCAACGCCACCCTGTTTCCTCAAGCCCTGATGCGGCTGCACATTTTTGAACCGCGCTACCGGCAAATGCTGGACGAGGTGCTGCATTCACGGCGCATGTTCATCATCGCCATGCGCAAGCCCGGCAGCGCGCGCGAGATGCCGTTCACCGTGGCGGGTTTGGGTCTGGTGCGCTTCTGCATGACGCAACCCGACGGCACCTCCAACCTGATTCTGGAAGGACTCACCCGCGTGGAGTTGGTTCGGACCGTGAGGCGCACGCCGTTTCGAGTCAGCCGCATCCGGCCCCTGCCTACGCCCAGTCGGGACAGCGTTACCATCGATGCCCTGATGGCCAAGGTGCGCGACCTGGTCACCGAACGCATGGAGCAGGATTTCCCGATCTTGGACGCCACCTTCCAAAAAGCGCCGGTCAAGGAAATCGTCGCCTGCCTGGAGTCGCTCAATGATCCCGACCGCGTGGCCGACCTGGTCTCCTGGTCGATGTTGCGCGGGGCGGCGGAACGGCAGACGATTCTGGAGACGGTCGAAGTGGAGGCGCGGCTCAAACACTTGATTCATTTTTTGATGGCGGAAATCAATCAGCAACGAAAACGCAAAATCAAATGAGCACCTCAGCTAGTGAAACTCAGAGCGGCGCCGGGACGGACCAGAAGATGTCAGCCTTGTTCGCCAGCATGGTCATGCAGAATACCAACATGGCTTTGATTTTTTTGGGACAGGCGCCCCATCCCCAAACCGGCCAGACCGCCGTGGACCTCGAGCACGCCACCTATTTTATCGACCAACTCGAAATGCTCGCTGTCAAGACCAAGGGCAACCTGGACAAACAGGAGGAGGCGCTACTCAAGCAGAGCCTGACGCATTTGCGAATGGCTTTTGTCGAGGCCTTTCAAAATCCACCCAAGACCGAGGCGCCAGCCGCAGCGCCTGCGACTCCGCCGGTGGATGAGCAGGAAACGCCGGTCGCCGAGCCAATTCTTCCGGGCGAGAAAGCCGCCGAGAGCGAGTCGCGCAAAAAGTTTTCCAAGAAGTACTGAGCGCGCTGCAATTCTCGGTTCAGCGCAATCCGCAAAAAAAAGCCGTCATCGTCACGCTCGCAGAGTGACGATGGTCGCCCCGTGCCCGCCGAAGCTCGCGCTGGCGAAGGCGAAGCGCACCACGTCCGTGCGCTTGGAAAGAATGGCGTGGACGCTGCGCTGCAATTGACCGATGCCTTTGCCGTGAATGATGCGCACCTCCAAAATTCCGCGCTGCCGGCACTCGTCCAGATAGGCCGGAACCAGGCTGCCGATTTCACGTGGATTAAACGTGTGCAGATCCAGGACGCCGTCGATGGGCAAAGCGACGGTCGGCGGGTTGGAGTGCTCGTTCATGCTGACTGTCAAGACTTGGGTGCGCTGGTGCTGGCGCGGACGATCAAGGCGGCGGCCAGGCGTTTGGATTCCGCCCGCTCGCCGCGCAGCAGCCTTTGCATCAATTCCATGCCGGCGACGCCGAGCCGGAACTTGGGTTGCCGCACGGTCGTCAAGGGCACGCGAAAGTGTTCGCTCAGCAAAATGTTGCCGAAGCCGCCGATCGACAATTCGTTGGGAATCTTGATGCCTTGATTCAAGAAAACATTGGCCGCGCCGATCGCCACCGAATCATTGGCGGTTTGGATGGCGGTCACGGAGACGGACTCATTGAGCATTTGCAGCGCGGCTTTGCCCCCCTCCTCAATGCTGGTGCCAGCCGTGAAAATGAGCCGGTCATCCAACTCGATGTGTGCCTCGCGCAAGGCGCGGCGGTAACCCTCCAACCGATCCTGCGCCCAAGGAGAGCCGGGCGGGCCGCACAAAAACGCAATCCTCTTGTGGCCCAATTCCAACAGATGCCGGGTCATTTGCTGGCTGCCGGCCCGGTCGTCGCTCTCGACGTTTTGGAAATGGGCGCAAAACGGCGCGCGCTGGCCCAGGATGACCGTTGGCGTTTGACGTTGCGACAAAACGTCGTAGATCGCGGCCGTGGGCGCCAGTCGGTAAGTGGGAAAGATAAATAAACCGTCCACGCGCCGGGCCAGCATCCGGCGGATGCAAGCCTCCTCGCGTTCGGGACTGTTGAGCGTGTGAGCCAGCAGCAAATCGCAACCCCATTCGTTCGCGCCTTCTTCGATGGCCGCGACCGCGCCGGTTAAGATGGGATCGGAGACGCTGGACAGAACCAATCCCAGCAAGCGCGTGGTGCGGTTGCGCAATCCCTGCGCCATGGAATTGGGGACGTAGCCCATCTGTTGGGCCAGCAGCCGGATGCGCGCCCGGGTCTGAGCCGACACATCCGAGGCTTCGCGCATGGCTTTGGAGGCAGTCATCAACGAGACGCCCGCCCGCGCCGCGATGTCCTTGAGTCGAACCGTCGTGTCAGATCGGCTCATGCGCGCTTTCAAGCTGGAGGATTGGCTTCATGCTTTGCGTCAACCATCCTGCCGTCGTGTTGTCAAACGCGTCCCAACTTTCGGGTGCGACTTCCGGCAGATTCCTATGTTTGACTGAATCCATTCTTATCCTGACGTTACGAATATACGCGCTGCCGATCATCATGGTCAACAAGAGCGTTTGAGTTTGCCAGGGCAGACGCGTTTAAAATTCGGGGTAGAGACGCCTCAGCCCGCAAAGCGGGCCGCCGATCTGTTGTTCCGTCTCCGAGGCGTCCACGAACGGACGGGCGGATCGTCCCTGCTCTCAGTTGCGCAAGCCCTCCCTCCCTCACATCGCCGCTGAAAATATGTGAAAATATCGAGAAAATCAACGACTTACGAATGCGTTTTCGCAACTCGGGGCGCAACTCAACGAACGGCAGGGTCGGGGCCCGTTGCGCCGTAGCCGCCGATGTGAGTCGGCGGATTCCGAATGACCCCGCAAGCGGGTTGCGCGCCCAATCGGTGCTTCGGGCGCGCCGGGACCGCCGACTCACGTCGGCGGCTACGAGGCGTCTCGTTCCCTTCTGTGCCAGGTTTTTCATTTTTTTCTTCTCGTTCGTCCCGCATCGGCGCGAGCAATTGGCTCGCCGTTTTCAGATTGTATTTTCAAAATAGTTTCTCACTTCGGGAACGATTATGCCACAGATCAGAAAAAGCAGAAAACACTCCATCGGTTTTTAGTACGCTTTTTTTGCATAAAAATGCATTTTGATCCGGTTTTGGGGCGATCCTAAAAAATCTCGTTTGCAACATGCACGCAATCAACAGTTTGCGCACGGGCCAAAAACGCGCCCTTTATATGACAGAGATAAAAACTGAGCTAGCGCGATTTTCAGCTTTTTGCATCGCAACCTGATGATGGTCAACGTGTTCCGCGCCAAAAGCGTGTTCTGCAGAACCTTCCAATTCTGTGTCAATAATATTACAAACCCTTCGCGAAACGCGGAAAAAACACGCTTTTAGTTGACAGTTATTTCCTGCTCTCGTTTGGCTTGTGAAGCGCAAAAAACGGAGGTGCTCACAGCGGCCCGGGAGTTCGAGGTACGAACGCCTCGCGGAGGCTCGGCGGGCCATCCCTACCATCCGCAACGGACGTATTATCTCTCCGGCAGGAATGAGCTTGCATCTGTGCAGACTCAGTATTAGATTCCAAAGCGTAAGCCCCGTTTTGCAAGGAGAAAAGTATCAAGATGAGACCGGAGGTCTTCATTTTAGCAGTGCCGCAGTCGACCAAGTCGTTCGCAGTTTGGTTGCTTTGTCTCCTCTGCCTGGCCGGCGCCGCGTCGGCGCAAACAGGCCCGACCATCACGCAGCAACCGCAGAGCCAGACGGTGACGGTCGGAAGCGCCGCCATATTCAGCGTCGGCGTCGATGGCACGCCGCCGTTTTATTATCAATGGGGTTTTTATCCAACGTTTCCAAGTTTCGCATTTATCTCCGGACAAGAGACCGCCGCACTGTCCGGGCAGACTAACAGTACGCTGACGATCGAAGCGGAATCTTCGCTGAACGATGGCACTTACGAGGTTGTGGTCACGAACCTTTACGGCTCCTTGACCAGTAGCGGAGCGACGCTGGATGTCCAAGCAAAGCAAACTTTCGCCCCAGTCTGGAAAGCAACCACGGCGCCGAACCTGCTTTGGTCTTGCATAGCCAGTTCCGCCGATGGAACCATTTTGACCGCTGTGGCGCACGGGGATTATGTTTACAGCTCCACCAATTCAGGAGGAGAATGGATCTCCAACAACGTGCCGTCGGCCGAGAATTTGACATCTATCGCTGTTTCGCCTGACGGAGCGGTCTGGGCGGCGGAAGAACCATTCAGTGATGAAGGACTCTTTATCTCAACGGATGCTGGGGCGACTTGGCAAGAGAGCACGAACATTCACGACATTTCTTCGGTTGTGTTCTCCCCTGACGGTGCTCGTATGGTTGTCGAAGGCTTTGATTACCTTTACACGACTACCAATTCGGGTGCGACTTGGTCTAGAATCCCGAACGGGGGTGACATGGAATTCGTTTTGTCCGGTGATGGCACAGAAATACTCGCCAGTGCACAAGCAAGTGTATTGCTTTCCACCAACGCGGGAGCCTCGTGGTTCTCGGTTCTTGGTCTTGGCGACAGTGGTTTTGGGACCGTCACGTGTTCCGCGGACGGATCCAGGTTTACGGCCTGTGGTGGCTCGTCAAGAATCTTCTTGTCAACAAACACAGGAGGGTCATGGTATTCGGCGGGCTTGAAAGTCCAATCCTGGGGGGTCCTGATTGATGCTTCATCAGTAGATAGTTCAAGACTGGTTGCCGCGAACCAGGATGCAATAGGAATCTACAGCTCGACAGATTTTGGAGCAACCTGGACCACCAACAGTGTCCCGTCGGGCGTGTACCCAAAACAGCTGGTATTTTCCCAAGACGGCACCCGATTGGCCGGCATTGGGGCAGCCAATGGCGTAGTCAGCATCTACACCGCCGAATGGCCGCCTAACTTACTCATTCAACCTGCCGCTGGCTCGATTGCTATCTCCTGGCCGGCGCCTTCGACCGGATTCGTTTTGCAGCAGACCATTGATGCGACGCTGACAAATTGGGCCAACGTCCATGTTACGCCGGTCGTCTCAAACTATTACAATTTCGTCACGGTGCCCGCTTCCTCCAATTCGACACTGTTCCGCTTGGTCGGCCTCTCGTATTGACAGATTTCTTTCCCGGGAGGGCGGAGCAGCCCGTACAGCGGGCTGCTGTTTTGACCAATCCCGCAGGGATTGAATCATTTAGCCCAGCGTTGCGAGGCACGAGCTACGCTGGGTAATAGTCAACAATAATCACTAGCCTGAAGGGGTTGCATCAACGTGCATCAAGAACGGATATCCAACACTTTCAGCGTTGAGGATTTTAAATGCCGCTACCCAGGGTAGGCCCTCTGGGAATCGGGCCAACCCTGGGCTGAATGATTCAATCCTTTTCAGGATTGGAGGACGGGCCATGAACAGGAATTGTGGTTCAAGACTTGTTATTCCACCGAAAACAGCGAAGAAACTGGAACAAACCCGTCCTCACACCGAGGAGCCGCGCCAGTGCAGTTTTTGGCGGACGGTGTCGAAAAAGGTCGTTTCGCCGGGATGCAAGAGGCGGGCCACGCGGGGGCTGCGCCGGATGGTCACGGTGTCGCCCCCCGACAGGTTGGCTTGAATCTGGCCGTCGGCGGCCATGATGGTTTCCATTTCCTTGCTAAGCAACTTGACGCTCACGACCGAGCTTGAGCTGATGATGACCGCGCGATTGGACAGGGCATGGGCGCAGATCGGGGTGATG
The DNA here is from genome assembly GCA_036008545.1 of Verrucomicrobiia bacterium. Classification (GTDB taxonomy): domain Bacteria; phylum Verrucomicrobiota; class Verrucomicrobiia; order Limisphaerales; family Palsa-1400; genus Palsa-1400. The sequence continues at coordinate 979 of DASYNM010000302.1, read as the reverse complement.
GCAAAGACTTCCGCGCTGGGGCTGATGATGGGGCCGCCCGCCGAAAGCGAATAAGCCGTGGAGCCGGTCGGCGTGCAGAGGACCAAGCCGTCGCCGCGATAGCAGGTCAAGTATTTTTCGTTGACAGACACCTCCAGTTCGATCAGGCGCGAGACGGCGCCACGGCTGATGACGATGTCGTTAAGCGCGGTCATCAGGATGGGCTGGCTCTGGCACTGGCCCGTGGCTTCCACCAAAGGCCGGGATTCGATGACAAAGTCGTCGCGCCAGAGTTTTTCCAAGCCGTCGGCAATGTTCTTATCCGAGATAGCCGTCAGGAAACCCAAGCGGCCCAGGTTGATGCCCAGAATAGGCGTGCCAGAGCCGTTGGTTTCGCGAATGGTGCGCAGCATCGAGCCATCGCCGCCGAAGACCAGCAGCAGATCTGCCTGGGCGGCCAATGCAGCCGGGTCGTCAAATGTTGCGCAATCCAATCCGGCCATGCGCGCGGTCTGAGCTTCTGCCACCGCGACGCGTCCAGCGCGGGCGATAAGCTCGGCTGCTTCGCGCACCACATTCCGGCTGGAACGTTTCTCGAAATGGGCCAGCAAGCCGATGCGACGGATTGTTTCAGCGTTTTTTTTCAAGTAAAACCAGGAATTCCTTGTTGCCGGCCGGGCCCAGCAGAGGCGAGGCGGTCTCGCCCGTCCAGCGCAGGCCGGCGGTTTCGGTGGCGAATGTTTTCAGTTCATTCAAGACGCGAGCATGAATGGCCGGGTCACGGATGACGCCCTTGCCGCGGCCGGCTTCGGCTTTGCCAGCCTCGAATTGGGGCTTCACCAAAGCGAGGATTCTGCCGCCATCCTCCAATAATGCAACAGCGGGCGCAAGAATTTTTTGCAACGAAATGAAGGAGCAATCCGCCACGATCAATCCCGCCCCCGCGAATTCCGGCGGAAAATCCCGGCGGGTCAGGTAGCGCGCGTTGGTTTGCTCCATG
>DASYNM010000301.1:0-4493 GCA_036008545.1 Verrucomicrobiia bacterium | reverse complement strand
AAAACACATTGGTGTAGCTGACCGGGATTCCGCACTCCGCCAAGTGCCGGTCAATGGCGGCCTTGTGCTCCAGCAATAGCGGCTTCTCCATGCCGTGCGCGACGCCCATGACGTTGACGTTGTGGAATTCCGGCCCGCCTTCGCGCCAGTAGGCGTGGGTCATGATGTAATGCCGGCCCACCTCGCGCCCTGTTTCGATCTCTCGCCCCTGCGGCACCGCCCAATGAAACAGGGCGTTGAAACGCGTCACGCGGTCGCCATCTTTCAGAGGCTTGACGTGCTCCAGAAAAGTGGAGAATCGTCCGATGATTTTGCGCCGCTCAAAGTCGGCGGCCGTTTCGTAAAAAACTTTCAATGGAACGCCTGCCTCAGCAGCGCGGGCCGGCCACAGGTCTTCCACCAATTCCGCCGCCTCGAACTCGCGCTTGAGCGCCGTCAAGATGCGCCACTCGATTTCGTTCAATTCAACGACCGCAACTTCCGTGACCTCGGCCGGTTCGTCTGCCTTGGCACCCGGCTCCAGGCCGCGCCGGCGGATATGGCCCACACCGAGCGCAAAGAGGCGTTTGGCCGGCATGATGCGGAAGTGTTCCGCGCCGGTTTGCCGCGCCAACCAGACACAATGTTCCTGCATGGAAAAGCCCTGCGGCACTTTGAGTGTGGTCCACAATTTATAGTTTGACCCGGCCGTGGCGGTATCGGTTGAACGCAAGACAACGTGACCTGAAAAGGGATCCTGGCCGAACATGTAATCGAAGGCGGAATCGAGTTTTTCCGTTGGCACCTGCCAGGCGACCAGCGCCCCTTGGGCGAGGTTTGTCGCAAGCAAAGTTTGGCGCACGCGCCGGATGGTGCCCGCCGTTAGCATGGCGCGGATGCGTTCGGTCACCAGCGTAACGCCCAGCCCGGTCTGCCCGGCGATCTGTTGCAACGGCTCGCGCTGGAACCCTTGCAACTTGTCTTCCGACACCGCCAAAATGCGGGCGTTGACTGGGTCACTGATCTCAGAGGGCGCCGTAGAGTAGTTCATTGTCGGGAGCACTCTAGCAAGGCTTCCGCAAGCAATCACCTTTTTTCGCGCGCTGTGATGGGACCTATACGACGTGGGGCGCCCATCCAGACGCCGAGCACGCCGGGGGAATAATTTGCGCCCACAAATTGTGCTTGAGAAAACCAGGAAAAGTTGTCCTTCAGCAAGCGGTCATCTGTGACACGAGCGTTCACGGAAGTTTGCCGCCAGGGTTCATGCCAAATATCAAAATAACGCGAACAGCGACTATGCCGCGTAAAGGCCGTGTAGCGCTCCAATAGAAATTCGTCCAAACTGCCGACGGCGCAGGGCTGGAAGGAAGCGCAGCTTTCTATTCCTGCGGTATACGCGAAACCATCCCCCACCCTGCCCGACAACCGGCCTTTTTCAGGAGAGTGGTCGTAATGAATCCGCGCAAATCGGTAAGGTAAACCGTAAGTGCAAGGACCACTCATCACGCTTAATCGGTTGTTGAGCCATTCGTTGATGAAGAAAATGCCCGGGCTGCCATCGTGTTGCACGTAGGTCCGCAGATTGAAAAAATCCTGGCTGGCAATGAGCCAAAGCAGCCATCGCCCCAGCGAACCGCCAAAACCGGGACGGAGCTGTTCCATCGAAAACGCGACGAGGCTGACGAAGGCGCGGCCTTCCCACAGATCCAAACGAAACGGAACGCATGCCTGCAAGACCTCCGCCGACACTTCAAAATGGACGAACAGCGCGCGCGTCCAATCGCCCACCAGCAATGGTTTCTTTTCGCGCGCCAAGAACCGTTGCCGTGCGTTTTGCGAAAAATCCGCCAGCCGGTTTGCGGTCGCGTTCATAGGTTTCGCTCGATTTCCTCCAGCGCGCTTTGAAAGGTCGGAAAATGGAATTGGAAACCGTCAGCCAGAAGTTTCCCAGACACGACGCGCCGGCTTTTAATCATCAATTCGGTTTCGGTGCGCATCAGCCACGCTCCGACTTCGAGCATCCAGCGCGACGCCGGCAGTCCGACGGGCTGGCCGCACACTTTGCGAAACGCGGCCATCATCTCGTGGTTGGTCACTGGATTGGGCGCCACGACATTGATTGGGCCGCGCAGCTCTCGATGCTCCAATATCCATTCTACTGCGCGGCAAAAATCCTCTTGGTGTATCCACGAAACAAACTGCCGCCCGCTCGCCATGCTACCTCCGAGTCCCAGCCGGACCAAACGGCGCAAGACCGGAAAGACTGATCCAGGTTGCGCTCCGAAAACCATCGACAGCCGCAAGGGAATCTTGCGCGTGGCGGGCGTGGGCGCCGCCGCCAGGGCCTGTTCCCAGGCTTGCGCGACCTCGACCGAGAATTCGTCCTTGGCGTCTTTATCGGCAGCGATTTCACCCGTCTCATCCATTAGCCGGTCATACGAATGCTTGTAGATGGTGGCGGTGCTAGCGTTGAGCCATGTCGCCGGAGGCTCGGCGCAGCCGGCGACGGCCTCACCCAATACGCGGGTCGAAAGAATGCGCGACTCCAGAATTAACTTCCGATTGGCCGCATTGTAACGGCAATTGACCGAACGGCCCGTTAGATTGATCACCGCGGCGGCTCCGTCCAACTCCCGCCGCCAAGCCCCCAGTGTCCGCGCGTCCCATGCGACGCTCCTGACCACGCCGCCGTTCTGCGGAGAGCGAGTCAACACGACGATGTCATGGCCTTTGGCGGCCAGCGCCCGCGCTAGAAGACTGCCCAGCACGCCGCTGCCGCCCGCCAGAACGATACGGCTGGAAGGGGTGTGGCTAATGTCTCTCATATCGCTCATTTCTGTCTGTTCAGAAATTACCGCAACAACAAACGAGCGTCAAGCGGTTTTCGGCATTATGAGGCGGAAAAATTACGGCTTCGGCTGGGCCAGCTTGGCCTTCAACTCTTCGATCTGCTTCTGCAAAACATCCTTGCTGTGGGCCACCTTCACCAATTCCTCCAGGTCGGCCACCTGCTGCTTCGAATCGCCTTCCGCGGCATCCGCGAGGACGATTTCACCCAGGATTTCCCCGTAGGCATGCGGGTCGGGTTTGGCTCCGGCGGCGTCCTGCTTACGCCATTTTTGCCTGCCCTGCAGGAGAATTCTCCGCGCCACGGGAGCGTTGGAGTAGCTGTAAAGATAGAGCCGCCCCAATTCCAGCTCAATGGCGTAACTGTCCGGGTTGGCGCGCTGGCCTTCGCGCAGGAATTGTTCGGCCTCCTTGGGTTGGTTGAGCGAGGTACGGAGCCAATAGGAGGCGGTCAGATACGCGTCAAGTTCGTGCGGGTCCAGGTCGGCCGCAAGCTTGAGCCAGGGGAGCATCTCCCGCTCATTGCCATCGTGCAAGTGGGTGTGAACAGTGGGATAAAAGTGCCGGCCGAAACGATCGATCCAATCCTTGGGCGGTCCAAGAAAGGAGGTTTCGATTTCTTCCTTGGCTCCTGCCGGTTTGTCGTGCGATTCTTCTTTCAGGTCCGATTCGGCCCCTGGTTTTTGGTAATCAAAAATGGTGGGATAAAATCCGCTGTGAAAATAGGCGTCGGCCTTGGCAAAGAACTCATGCGCAAAGAGCCGGCGGCTGTCGCCCATCAAAGCCACCAGCACCCCGGCCGAAGAAGTATCCCTGTTCTGCAACTTGCGAAATTCCGGGTCCAGCACCGTCGCCAGCGACATGCAACAAATGAATAGAAAAAGCATGAGCCACTTGATCATAACGTCAGCTTCCGGCGCTGAAAGACCAGCCAAGCGCAGCCCAGCAACAGTGCCATGTAGAGCGCGGCATAGATAGTTGCGCCGCCGCAAGGCAGCCATTCGATCAGCCCCTTGTTATGGATAATGAACTCCCGCACATCGTACCATTCCAGATGAGGCATGGCATAATAAATAGCATAAACCACCGAGCCCCGAAAGCCGCCCATTTGCAAGGCCACGCCATTGAGGTGACCGCCCGCGAACAAGATGCCCAGCACGATGATGAAACAAATCGTGGCGTTGGATGATGGGGCCGTGAACACAACTGAGCCGAGCAAAACCAAAGCGACGACAATTCCGAGGCACATCCAATGCATCCAAACGGCTTGCACATAAGCCAAAAATGGAAGCGTGTGCTCGCGCGAGGCCGCCATGAGGGCGAAAACGGAATAGAAGGCCAGCAACGCCAGCCCGCAAGCCACCCAGCAACCCAGAAATTTGCCGACCACGAATTCGCCGCGCCCAACCGGCTTGGCCAGCAGCGGAAAAATCGTCCGGCTCTCCCGTTCAGCCGGGATTTGGCGCGCGCCGGTGGTGATGGCGATGACCAGCGAAGAGAGCCAGATCAAAAGCAAACAGCCATCCTTGACATACCTGACAATGTGATCGTCGTTGAAGAAGCTGACCGAGGCCAGCAGCATGGTGATCACCACCACCATCACCAACAAGACATAAAAATCCTTGCGCCGGTACATCTCCTTGATCACCACCCCTGCGATGGCG
>DASYNM010000300.1:0-12579 GCA_036008545.1 Verrucomicrobiia bacterium | reverse complement strand
CTCTTCCGGCAACGAGGGGAGTTTCTGCCAGTCAATGTAATAGTAGAACGCGTCACACGGCACTTTGGCTTCGTTGGTGACGACGATGCGGGCCGAAGTCCGAAAAGGCATCGGCCAGTAACAATTGCGGCCGCGCCCCTCGGAACTGACGCGAACCGGTAGCGAATCAAACGGCTTGTCCACGCCCATGCCCATGCCGAAGAAATCGCCGATCGGACACTCGACGCTGGGATTGGTTTCGCCATCCCAATAAATGCGCAAGGTGAGCAACCGGGAATAATTCGGTTCTTGATCGGCGATAGTACACCAGAAGTGGACGATCTCGCCGGGGCCGGTGAGCTCGGCCAGCGTCAGGCTGCCGCCCGGTTTGATCCAGCGACAATCGCCGTTGCCATTATGCCAGTCGGGGTCGGCTGACGAGGTGCGCATGGTCTTGAAGTTTTTGAGTTTTTCGAGACCTGACAGCGGATTGCCAGCATCCAGTTGCGCATGCGCAACACCGCACATCCACGTGGTGAGAAAAAGGGACAGAATAATTCGGTTCATGCGTAGTTAATTTGCCGTCAAAGTTTTCCCGGCGAGGCATCACCTTCGGGGATGATTTCCGCCGCTTGAATCATCGCGTCGTGGTGCGGGGTGGATTTGAACCGCAATTCGATGATCCCGTTCTGCGGCTGAATGTTGTCAAACTCGCGGGTGTAGGCGTGGAATGTTCCTACTTCCTTGCGCACGCTCAAATCCTCGATGACGGTTTGGCCGTTGATGAGCACGGTGGTGGGCCGCGCAACGGGATCCCATTTGTCTCCCTCGCGCTCCATCCACGGCGTTTCAGGCGTGTCAGCCCAGTGCAAACGAACTTTGTAGGCACCGGGCGCCACGGTCAGGTTTACCCAAAATTCCGGCGCATGCACGCCGTAACGGTAGATTTCTTCATCACGAGTGCCGCCGATAAACATGCTGCGGCGTTTGCTCCACCAGCATTTGGCCAGAGTGTCCACGTCCGCTCCGACGCGGGCGACGAACTCCGTGCCGGGCCGCCAGGCGTTGCCATTTGAGTCAACGTAATCCTTCCGCTCGGTGCAACCGAAGATCAGCCGTTGCGCGCCTTTCGGCCCGCCGCCGGAACCGAAGCCCGCGTCGCCGGTCGCGGAGGAGTATTGGGCGGACTGGATGGCAATCCGTGTGCCGCCGGCCAGAGGATTTTTCTCACCGCGCACGACGATTTTCAATTCGTGCGGGCCATTAGTGAGGCCGTTCTTGAGATAGATCGGTTGTTGGTATCGTATAGTCGGATTCCAACATTCGATTAATGTGGGCTGCTTGAGGCCATCCACGAAGACGTCCGCCCAGCCACCATTGGGACTCACGACGCCCAATAACCGTACTTGGTTGCCTGAGAATTGCCAGGTCATCGTCGCGTCCGCCTGCGTTGCTGACCAGGACGAAAACTCGGGCGCGCCGTTTTCTTTAGACCATGCACCCGTGAACTTGAATGAACTCGGGTCGGCAATTTGTTGGGGATCGTCTCCCAAGATTTGAACGTTGCGCAAGCCATCATGGCGCACCGCTACCATCCAATCACCGCCCGGCAACGAATACAGAGAATAACCATTAGCCTCCAGCGTGGCGCGCTCTTTCAGGCGGTTGCCATCGGCTTCAATGGAGGCGGGACGAAAGGCCAGTCGCACGACTTCCTCCACGCCGGGCGGCGCATCGAACGTCGAGTAATTGATTCTGCCCTTGGCATAGAGAATTTTCTGCACGACAGACGAGGAGCGAACAACGTGATTCTCCCGGTTGGGCGCGAATTTTTCGGGCAACCACGCCAGCGCTTCCAGGACTTGGCACAACGGCCACGGATGAGCCAGATTCGACCATTCGGCGGTCGCGACCTGATCACCAAATAGACCATCCTTGACGACGCCGTTTTGGAGGCTGTCGTAAGTCGCCATGATCATCATGCGCCGGCCGATTTCAGTACCCCACGCGCTGCGGGCCAGCGCGCCGAAGCGGAGCAGGGTGGGCCCGGCCGTGTATTGATTGTAGGAAAGGGAGGTGCCGCAGCACACCGAAGATTCTGGAAAGGCCCAGGCGCCGGTATAGACGTCGCCATAGGAATCAGGTGCGGCGCAGTTGCGATTCCAAACCAGTGAAAGCATGTTGCGCAAATCATTTTCCCAGTTGGGATATGCCTTGGGATATTTCATGAAGTGGTCGGCGCACATGGAAACCATGCCGCACATCATGGGGTTGTCCCAATCCCAATACGTCCGTCCCCAGGTGTCATCCACCCACCAGGCGGGCAACATTTGTTCGTTGAGGAAACGTCTGCCGGCATCCCTGGCTTTGACAATGGCGCTGTCCCTGCCCGAATAACCCGTCTGAATCAAGTCATCTAGAAAATCGACAATGATCGAGGTGGTGCCGGTGAGGACGTCAGACCATCCGACGACCGATGGATCGACGTAACGATTCCACGGCGCGATGTCGGGATGCGTAAACTGGCACTTGGCGGCGAAAACATCGCCCCAATGTTGCACCATCTTAAGGTAGCGCGGATTGCCGGTCAGTTTGTAGGCGCGCAGCACCTCGATGCCAACAATGGCGCAGAGGTCGAGTTGATTGCGGGCCGCCGGATCGCATTTGCCGTAGGCTTTGCCGCGCGTCGGCGTGCTGATGGGGAACAAAGGCCAGTCGGCCTTTTCATCGGTCAGCGCATAATCCAAAATGTAATCCACGGCCAGCGGGATATAGACAAACGCGATTGGATCACCGCTGTATTGATAGTAAGCCGTGAGGCCTTTGATGGTGCTCCAGGTGCGCTGCGCCAGATCGCCACACATCCAATCGGTCGTAGGAGGTATTTGAATGTTGCCCTCGGGCGTGATGCTCCAGTGCGAGTTGTAAATGAAGTCCGGCGCGGCCATGACCGCTTTTGGTTTATCCACCCAGGGATAGCGTTTATAGACGTTGACGGCGATGTTCAAGCGCTCGTCGATCTGCCCGTTCAAGCCGTGATACCAGGGCGCGATTACGCCGTTGGAATCCATTTCCGCCGGATGTGCGTAATAGGAAGGCAGGTTGGTGGCCGCCTGCGCGCCAACGCAAAGCGCGACCGTCGCAAAAAAAAGACTGGCGACATGCTTGGCTGTATGGCTACAGGACGAAATGCTTCGCGTATTATTGTGAGGCGTTTGGGTGTCATCACCAAGGTCGGAAGTTGGGCCGGGCCAGACTCCCTCTCCTCCGCACAGTGGAGGAGAGGGTCGGGGAGAGGAGGCGCTCAAATGATTCAAGAAACCCCTCTCTCCAACTCTCTCCCCACTCGTGTCTCGCGGGGAGAGAGGGAAAACGCGGCACTACTTGGGGAACGCATCCGCAGAAGCTCATGATCCTCCTGCGCGATCGCGTCCAAGAGAGAACGTCGATTAACAGCCTCGCCACACGAATGGATTAGATCACGCTTGCCCATCTGAAATGTTCAAGGCCCAAATAATCGGAAGAACTGCGTCCCGGCGCCCACCGGCACGGTGACCGTCAGCCTGTTGCCAATCTGCACCGGTGGAGTGGAAACATTGGTCCAGGACGGCGCGTCGAGATTGGTGGTGGATTGGAGTTGGAACGTGGCTTGCGCGGCCGGCCAACTGAGAGCGATGTTGCCCGCGCTGCTGTTGACAGACAGCGGAGGCTGCGGAACGAACGCGCTAAAATCGCCAGACATGACCGTCTGTATTTGGGATTGGGTCAATGCGATATTGAAAATGGCAACATCATCCAACATTCCGTTCCACGTTCGAGTGCCGTCTGCGGACAGGTCAGCGCCGATCAGGATTGCATCCTGGAACCCAGGATATCCGCCGATGGGCGCGGTTACGGGTTGGGAGGCAATCCCGCCGTTCGTGCCTTGATTGCCATCGCGATAAATAGTCAAATTGGTGCCATTGTAAACCACGGCCCAATGCTCCCATTGGTCCAAGAGCGGTGTGACGCCGGGATAGGCGCCCCAACCAATCTCCCACGCCAGATTGGCCCTCGACCAAGTGTAGATTTGGTCATCGCCGGAGGCGCCAGATTCCAACTGAAACGCCGTGCCGTCGTCAATGACCATGATCCGGCCATAACTGGCCACGAAGTTTCCAGTCCCGCCCGAACTCTCGTAAGCCCAGGCCGTGATGGTCCAAGAATTGGTTGCGGTCTGGCCAATCAGCAGCAAGGGGCTGCTAGGGATTGAAACGTAAGGTTGATCGGTGCCGTCGTTGGTGAACCACAAGGCGCTACCGAACCCTGCTTGCCCCGGGACCCAAGCCGGGATATCCCCGTTCTCGCCCACCAAGATTCCGTTGTTCCCCAGTCCCGACGAATCGAGGGCGTTGGTTCCGCTGTCTTCGTTGAACCGCCAGAGGCCTTGCAGGGTCGCTTTGAACACGGTAAGCGTTACAACCTGGCTGGTCACGCTGTTGATGGAGTTGCTGACGATTACAGAGTAAGTCCCCGACTGGTTTAGCTGGAGATTCGGCAGCACTAATGTTCCGTTGGTTGCCGTCGGATTGCTTGCGCTTGAAATCTGGTTGGTGCCGTTGAAATACCATTGATATTGCAACGGTGATAAGCCGGCCACGCCGACGCTGATCGTAGCGGTCAGCCCTTGCAGCAATGTCTGGCTGGAAGGCTGGCTGACAACTATTGGAGGGCCGCCGAGGAAGGACGAAAAATCACCCGACATAACGGTGGCGACCTGCGATGGAGTCAGCGCGCCGTCAAACACCGCTATGTCATCCAGCATCCCATTCCACGTGACGTTTGCGGGTTGATCGAGTTCCGAGCCGATGATAATGGATGCCACGTAGTCTGAGAACACGAGTGGCGAAGTCACGGGCGTGGAAGCATAGCCGGCTAGGGGACCTTCATCTGCGTTGCGATAAAGATTCAGGTTGGTGCCGTCATAGACCACCGCCCAATGCACCCATTGGTCCAGCAACGGTGCGACGCTGCCAACCCCCCAGGCCTCGTGCCATGCAGGCGTGAATTCGCTCCATGTGTACATCTCCTCGTCGGTGTTGGTTCCCGAATCGAGATAAAACGCTACGCCGTCGTCGATGGCAATTATCCGTCCGTAATTGGCTACTGAACTTCCAGTTCCATCCGAATTCTCGTAGGCCCACGCGGTGATCGACCAGGTGTTGGTGGCAGTCTGGCCGATCATGAGCGAAGCTGCGGCGGGAATGCTGACGTAGGAGTGGTCCGTTCCGTCGTTCGTGAATAACAGAGCCTCGCCAAACCCTGACTGCCCCGCGACCCATGTCGGAAGAACGCCGTTGTCTCCCATCAAGACCCCGTCGTTTCCCAGTCCCGATGAATCCTGAGCGTTGGTGCCGCTGCCTTCGTTGAAGCGCCATAATCCGACCACGGCCGGAGCGGCCGAGGCTGCGTAGTCGAGCAGGAGCGCGGCAAAACAAGCTGCAATTACGACGACCCATCGCATGGCCGAACCGGGCGAAGAGACTATTTTCATAGGTTTGTTTGAGTTGACAGGTAAAATAATGACGAAATTTACGCAATACGTCGCCGGATGTCATTAAAAGTTTTTGTTTTTTTATGAAGGTTTCGCGCAGCGTTGAAAAACTAACTTAATTGGATTGAAGGCGGCCAATTTACGTTTATAAGTACACGATGCGTTTGCGCTTTTTGTCTTACGGGGCTCGCTCGGCAGTGGTGGCGAGCCTTGTTCTTTTTATTTCCGTTGCGCCCGGTCATGGAGCCAAGGATAAGGACGCGACACCCTCGGCGCTCCGCGCCCAGATCGATTTTGCCAACGACAAAGTGCGCCGCGCGCTGGTGCGCATCCGCGTCGTCTCGACGGAATTCCGGGAAGGGCGCGAAGTCAAGATGCAGGAGGTAGGCAGCGGTGTCATCATTACGAAGGACGGCTACCTCGTCACCAACCATCACGTGGCCGGCCACGCCGCGCGCATGTTTTGCACGTTGTGGAACCGCGAGGAAATTGAGGCCGAGTTAATCGGAACCGATCCGTTGACGGACATCGCGGTGCTCAAGCTCAAACCGGAAAAGCCGCGCGAATTCACGCCTGCCAGTTTCGGCGACTCCGCGGCCTTGCGCGTCGGCGATTCCGTCCTGGCCATGGGCAGCCCGATGGCGCTCTCGCAATCGGTCACGCTCGGCATCATCAGCAACACAGAAATGGTTCTGCCCCGGTTCTGGGGCAATGGGGGCCGCTTCCAGTTGGACGGCGAGGATGTCGGGGCGTTGGTGCGGTGGATCGGTCACGACGCCGCGATTTACGGCGGCAACTCGGGCGGGCCGTTGGTCAACATGCGCGGCGAAATCGTGGGCATCAACGAGATCAGCTACGGTTTGTCCGGCGCCATTCCGGGTAATTTGGTCAAGTCGGTCGCGCAGGAATTGATGGCCAGCGGCAAGATCGAGCGCAGTTGGATTGGTATCGATCCGCAACCGCTTTTCAAGGAGTGGCAGGGCGAGAAAGGTCTTCTTATCGCGGGCGTCTCGGAGGATTCGCCGGCGGCCAAGGCCGGACTGCAAGCGGGCGACGTGCTGCTGAGCCTGGCGGAGAAACCCGTCAACGTGCGCTTCGACGAGCAGATGCCCGACTTCATGGCGCTGGCAACCAGCCTTCCCTTAGGCAAGCCTATCCACGCTGAAGTCAAACGCGGCGACAAGCAAATCATCGTTTCCATGACGCCTCTCGAGCGCGGCGAGATTTATCCCAAGCAACATGAATTCAATCAATGGGGGCTGACGGCCCGTGACTTTTCTTTTCTGCTGGCCAAGGAGATGAAGCGAACCAACTTGGATGGAGTGTTGGTCACATCAGTTCGCCCCGGCGGTCCCGCTGGCGACGCCAAACCTTCCCTGGAGCGCGGCGATGTTTTGGTTGAAATCAACGGCACCCCTGTCAAGTCAGTGGAGGATTTGGTGGAGCGGACGCACTCATTTTCGGCAGGCCAGACCGAGCCGGTGCCGGTCATCGCGACTTTCGAGCGGAGGGCGGCGCGCTACCTCGCGGTGGTTCGGGTGGGTATTGAGGAAGAGAAGGACCCTGGCTTGGAAGTGACCAAGGCGTGGCTGCCGGTGGAGACGCGCGTGATCAGCCGCGAGATTGCCCGGCAATTGGGGCGGCCAGATTTGAAGGGCTTCTATCTATCGCGTGTTTACCCGGACAGCACGGCGGAAAAATCCGGGTTGAAGCCGGGCGATTTTATCTTGGGACTGGACGGCGAAAAGCTGACGGCCTCGGGACCGGAGAATCAAGACGAATTGGAGATTTTAATTCGCCAGTACGACGTTGGCAAGACGGTGGAATTGACGGTGCTGCGCGACAAAAAGGAAATGAAGATTTCTGTCGAGCTGGTGCGTTCGCCTCGATTGCGCCGGGAAATGAAGAAGTACCGCAATGACGAATTCGAGTTCACCGCGCGCAACGTCTCCTTCTTCGACTCGGCCGAGGAGCAGTGGGACCAGAGCCAGCAAGGGGCGCTCATCGAGGAAGTCAAGCCGGGGAGTTGGGCCGAGTTGGCCAATCTCTACGCCGGCGACTTGGTGGTGGAGGTGGATGGCCAGCCGGTGGGCAACGTCGATGCCTTGCGCATGGCCATGGAAAAGGTCGCCGCGGCCAAGAAAACGGCGGTGGTTATGAAAGTCACGCGCGGCATCCACAGCGCCTACCTGGAATTTGAGCCAGACTGGAAACATTAACCGCAAATTCGACAATACTAATTTTTATGAATCACAAACTGAACCTGATGGCTACGGCCTGTACCTTATTGGCCGTGACGTGCCACGCGGATGAATTGGCGGACAAGGGGCGCGACATTTTCAACAAATACGAGCACGCCGTCGTCACGGTCCAGACCGTCCTCAAGATGACCGATTCCCGCGGCGGACGCTCCTCCAATCCAAGCGAGATCAAGCGCGATCTCACCGGCACGGTCATCGACCCTTCGGGGCTGACGGTGCTGGCGCTCTCGTCGGTGGACCCGGCGGAACTCTACCGGCGCGTGTCGGAGGAGTACAACAAGATCGACACGCAGATCAATGACGTGAAACTTCTGCTTGACGATGGCACGGAAGTGCCCTCGGAGATCGTTCTGCGCGACAAAGATCTGGATCTGGTTTTCATCCGGCCCAAGGCCAAGGTGTCCGCGCCAATGGCGGCGGTGGATTTGTCTAAATCCGCCACGGTGGAAATACTGGAGCCGATCGTCGCGTTGAACCGCCTCGGCCGGGCGGCGGGGCGCGCCTATTCCGCTTCCTTCGAGCGCATCGACGCGGTGATATCGAAGCCGCGCACGTTTTACATACCCAGCTCCGGTGCGAGTTCGTCCACGTTAGGTTCGCCGGCCTTCGCCCTCAACGGGAACGTCGTGGGGATATTTGTCATGCGCGCGGTGAGCGCGGGCGATACCGGCGGGCGCAATCCGGCCGAGAACGTGACGGCCATCCTTCTCCCGGCGGAGGATATTTTGAAAGGCGCCAAACAAGCGCCCGAGGCCAAAGGCGACGCCGATAAACCAGCGGACAAGCCTGCTGGAACGACGGACCAAAAAGACACCAAAGAGCCGAAGTAGTCCTGAATCAATAGTCCGGGACGTTCACCTGGTTGGTTTGAGGTGCGACATTCCAGCCTTCCACCTCTACCATGCCAGGTTTGAACATTTTAACCAGCGGCGGGCTTCCTGGTCCATGTCCAGCGCGCAGGTCGCGCTTCTCGCCGGGCATGAGGGAAATATAATTGTCTTCCCAAAGTACGGGCAGAATCTCCTCTCCGCTCTCACGTGCCGTGATTTTAACATGCACAAAGAACGCCGGGATACGTCCGGTGTTTTCTAGATGTACTCTTACGGGATCCGGAGCCAAGTCAGGCGACTCGGCAGATACGCTCAACTCCGCGGGTGGCAGATTACTCAAGGCCGTCAAGTCAGCGAATTGGCGCGTCGGCGTGTAATACCAATCCGAGCCGTTCCTGGGTTCGCCCAGTGTTTCGGCTTGAGTGGAGAGCCAATAGAAATTGCGGCTTACAATCTTGCCTGCCGCGTCCTCCAAGGACAGTCGGACGAAATAAGTCGGGCTTAGGCCGTCGGGCGTCGGCAGTGTCAATACTCGCGCGCTGGCGTTGGCCGCGGCGTCAACGCTGACTTGTTGCGAGAATTTTTCCGAGGCGTCCAGATTATAAATGGCTGCCGACGCTTTCAAGCCCGGGAGCGCTTCAAAATAGTTATTGACAACAACCACTGAGCGGTCGTCGTAGGAATACTGGATGTGCAACGGTTCGCAGGCCTTCTTGGCGCCGAAGTAGCCGCCGCCCGGACGTAGATAATAATCGTACAAATGCCAGATCATCGAGGGCCAGGCGTTGTTCATCATCCATTGAATCACGCCTGTCGAGTCGAACTTGTTGCGGCCGTAAGCCTCGAACATGGCCCGCTCGCCGTCGTAGGCCACCAATTGTGATTTGCGCGCGAAATCCTCGACGCCTGTCGGCGCGCCCAGGCGTTTGGTCATCGCCTCGGTGTAAATATCGAGATGTTTGAAAGGGCCGCCCCCGCAATGATAACTCCAAAAATCGTCGATCGGCCAGAGGTGGTCCGGAGGCAGCATCTGGCGCAAGCTCTCGATGGGCGGGATGGCCGGGCCGGGGCTGGTTTCGGTGATGAAGCTGTAAGCGCCGCCGGCGTGCGTGTCCACGTACCAATACACGGGCGGCACGTACTCGTAAGGACCGGTCATGCGGATGCCGGTCGGCGCGCCCAGCTTGGTGGGTTTCTCGGAGGCCGAAGATTGAGCCGAGTTAGGCCAATGCACCTCCTTGAACACGGCCAGGTAATTTCGCTCCGCTCTTTCGTTGGGCGGATTGTCGCTGCCGTACCACCAGGTGATCACGCACGGATGATTGCGGATGCGCCGCGTCTGATCGCGCAGGGACTGGGCGGCGATGTCGTAATCGATATCTTTCCAACTCGCCCATTTTTCCCAGAAATCGCAGCAACACCAGCCGGCGATGACCATGATGCCGGCCCGATCGCATAATTCCAAAAAGCGCCCGCTCTCGGTCTTGCCCTCGAAGCGGATGGCGTTCAAGTGCATGTCCTTGACGTAAGCGATTTCCTGCTGCTCGCGCTCCGCCGAGGAGCGCAGAAACATATCCGGTGCCCAGCCGCCGCCGCGCACCAACATCGGCAAGCCGTTGATTTTAAACACACGATAGCCCTTCGCGTTCAATTCTGACGTCGCTTCGCGGACGCCGAAATGGACCACATCGCTGTCGGAAGTCTCGCCCGCCACCTTCACCTCCAGCTTCAAGTCATACATATTTTGCTGCCCGATCTCGCTCGGCCACCACAACCTCGGCTGGCTGACCACAAGTTGTGGAAAATCCTCTGGTGTAAAGACTATTTCCTTGCTCTCCTGCGCCGCCAGCTCGACCGGTTGCTCGAATTCAATATTTTCAATCGTGCCGCGCAGTGTCGCCCGGACCGGTTTGCCACTGGCGTTGCGTAACTCGGCTGAAACCGTCAGGCGCGCTTTGTCCAATGCCGGCATATCGACCTTGGTGATGACCTGCGGAAAGTCCATCGCGACCGGGCCGGTTGTTGTCAAATACACATCGCGCCACAACCCCATGTCTTTGTCCGGCGGCGCGGGGTTCCAGTCCACCCAGGTAAGGCCGAGGTTGTTCGGTTCGGGCGGGAAGACCTCGACCGCCAGCACGTTGGGCGCGCCGGGCCGGGCCGCGTCGGTGATGTTGAAGTCGTAAGTCCGATAGGCGCCTGCAACTTGTTTATCGTCCGCCACCAGTTTGCCGTTGACCCAGATGTTGGCCCGATAATTAATGCCCTCGAAATTCAGCCACACCTGGCCATCCCGCGAGGTCGGCACTTGGAATTCCGTGCGATACCACCACGAAACGTGGAACGGGCTGTCCGCCGGCATGTGGAGGTTGGAAAAATTGGCGCCAATCGCGTAACTCATGCCCGGCATGGACCTGAGATTCATGCCGAAAAACGGGTCGGGATAGACCTTGTCCTCGACCAGGCATCCCACCACCGTGGAAGGAGCCGTCGCCTTATACCAATCTGCCGGTTTAAAGGCTGTGGTCGAGATGGCATCGCCCCCAGCCTTAATTTTGGCCGAGGATTGGATTTCCCAGCCATCGTTGAGCAAAGTCTTGCTTACGAGTTCCGCCGCATGTCCGCAGTTTAACAAGAACGTGGCCGCTAGGAGAAACAGCGCCACCGTGACCGGGCCTCCTTGATCATTCGGTTTCATGCGGCACTTTAGACCGCGATGCTGGGAGATGGAACGCATTTTTTTGGCACCGGGAGGTTTGACTTGGTGCGACTGGGCACGACTGGGTTTGACCGGCTGGCATTGATCGGAGTGTTGATGCGTGAAAATCGCGCAGTTCAAGTGTCTTTGTCTTATTGTTCCTGGGTTAAACCTGCCGGCTGGTTTGACTGGGTGCGACTGGGTGCGACTGGACGCTGGGTTCGCCTTCATGGGGCGTGTAGTCGCATCGGTCCTATCGCGTCCCAGCCTTTTACCAGTCTTATACTCATAGTTCATCTTGCCGCGATCTTACTCCAACCCACAAAAACAAAAAACCTACGGTAGGCTTTTTGGTATGATTTTTTTTGGAGGGCTGGGATCGATGCTTGTTATTTGTAATCAATCGCTTACAACGCAAGAAATCTCAAAAAACAGAACAAACGCAAAAAAAAGTGTCAGATATTTTCCTCCCGGACCCGGTTTTTCTGCCAAAGAGGGTGCTTTTTCAGAGGCTCGCTCTACAAGTCGTTATCATTGTGCAGGTAGCAAGAGCGTTGAACAGCGATTTTGCGAAAATAAGGAGTCGGATTCAGCATTTCGCGGATTTACGCTTTTTCCCGATAGCTCCACGCTTTTGCACTTTACGGATGTGGTCCGGGGCGAATGGCACCTGGCAATCGTTGTTCCCCAGATCCGCAGTCACGGGGCCGATTTTCTCGCCAATTTGGAGCGCAAATTCCGTCAGGGGTCGCACGTAGCTGCCGACCGCGATCAAAAAGCCGTTCATCGGCCGACGCACGGCGCCCGGCGCTTGATGGATCGTCTGCTGAATGCGCTGAGCCAGACGCTTCAATTCCGCCAGATCGAGTTCAGAATCGTCCTTGATGGATACCAGGCTGCTCAAGGTCGCCCAGCCTGCTGATGCCACGTGGCTTTTCGCAGACTCAATCCAAGTCAGCGCCATTTCCCGGCCATGTGGACTTTCGGCGGCAACCCACGCCACAGTGGCGCCGGCGAGTGCTCCACCATTCGCCTTTTCCGCCCAGAATTGGAGGTCCTTCTTCGTCATGCGCGCATCGTCGGCGATCAAGCCGGCCAGATACATCGCGTCGTAGTTGCTGGTGTCGTAAAGATCGAGCGCCAGTTGGTAATCCTTCTTTATGCGTTTCTGAATCTTCTTCAGCTCGCTGACGGGCACGCCAAAACAAGGCTCCTTGACGCCATGGTTTTCGGTCAGGATGCGCTTGTAGCTCTCGCGTGCCAGCGGTTTCAATTCTG
>DASYNM010000299.1:0-4231 GCA_036008545.1 Verrucomicrobiia bacterium | reverse complement strand
GAAAATTCCCGTGAGGCCCATTGATCGTTTGATTCAACTTTGGATGCTTTTTGCATCCTCCCCACAAGTACACGGTTTTTTAAAAGTACAAGTTTACATTGTACATACACAACGGAATTATTTGTGGGTAATGCTCAGCCTTGGGGAGAGGGCCGGGGTGAGGGAGAACGTGGCACTCCCACTGAATGGTTCCGCCTCAGTGGCCGTCCGCGGATTTGGCTACTGCTGGTCCAACGGTGCTGGGTTGGGTGAGATTGGTCGAAACGGTGTTGGTCCAGAACGCCTCGCGCTGCCGGTCCAACGCGTCCAATTGTTTGATCGCGTCCGTCTTCGCGACGTTGAGCAGAGCAGGGGGATGCATGCCCAACTGCCTTTGAATCCCGGAATCCCGCAGGGCGCTGGCATAGTCAAGCAGAGTTTTTAGATACGATCCCACCAGCGGCCGCATGTCCGGCGTGGCGCGCGGAAATAAAAATCTCAGCCCGCCGATGGCGCGTTGCAACGCGTTGGTGGCATCGGGCATCTGCCATTTCTTGATGGCCTCCTGCAACGTGATCTTGGCCTCGACCGGCATGTGGTCGGCGCCAAAATGGACTTCCACCGGAACGTCCAGACTGTCTTGCAGTTTCTTCCGGCAATCCTCGGCCGACCACGCCTGGACCTTGAAGCCCTTGGTGAAATCGACGTAGGTCACGCCCCACCATTTCTCCACGTCCAGGAGCTGATCGAAGTGGGAATGAAAGGCCAGCAGAAAAGCCGTTTGCCAATTCCAATGCTCCGGCAGTTGCGCGATCATCGAGCGCAGGCAGGCCTTGCCGTCGTCGAAGTGCAGCAATTGTTCCAGGAAAAGTTGCGCACAACTTCGATACAGCGGCAATCCCTCCGCTGTCAAATCAGACTCTTGCGGCCAGCTCAATTGTTGGAAGGAAAGCGGAGTGTGTTGGCGCAATTCCTTGGGCATGATTTCCGAGCCCTTATTCCAAACCATGTTGGCGGACCAGCTTTGGCCGGGCTGTACAATAAAGGTCGGGAAGTTATTGGCCTGCAGTTCGGCGCTCATTCCTTCCACGAGCCAGAGGGGAATGTCGGCCGATTGCACACCGGCCTGGCGGTTGGCAATTTCAACCAACATGACCTGGATCAGGGAGCGCATCAGGACCCGTTCCGGGACGCTTCGCGGCAACTCCAATCGATAAGTCCATCCACTCGGCCAGTGAGTGGCCGTCAATTGAGGGCCGACGTCTTCCGCCATAGCCGGGTTGATTGTCAAATCAACGGGGCCTTGCCATTGGTCTTGTAGTCCGAGTTTATCCAGGACCAGGCCTTTGAGCCGTTCGCACGAAACTACCAGCGTCGATGGTTCCAAGGCCACTTCGTCATTGTTGCCCAAGGCCGGGAGTGATTTGGACGGCAATAAAAAAGCCCAACCTCCTCCGGCCACGGGAACTTGCGTCGGTTTCGACGGCGCCGGCCTGAACGCCGCCCGCTGGAGCAACCGGGCGGTGAACTGCCTCGATGCGCTGTGAGCGGTCAAGGTCTGCGCGCGTGCTGACGCGCAGCAAAGCCCCGCCATGAGCCAGAGACTTAGTGGGAGGAATAAAGTATTGACCTTCACCGATTCGACCTCAGGCATTCACTTAGCCAAAAAACGGGGGCAGCGTCAAGCGTTGAAAAAAAAGAGACGCCCGCTTGCGCAGGCGCCCAATGGTTTTTTTGAGGCCGTTCAACCCTGTTGGGGGGCGATCTAGCACTGCCGCCGACAAAATTTAATTCCTCATTGGCTTATTTCTCAAAGCCGATGCAGGTATTTATTAAGAAGGATTCGTGCCATGCTGAATTCTATTTCCGACGAGATTCGTAAAATACTATGGCAGAGTAAGTTAGCCTTTTTTGCATAACGACTCATGCGTGGCAAAAGTGATAAGAAATCCGACTAAAATCCCTGTTTATCGCCGTCATGGAGGTGTTTTGACACGCCTGGCAAGCGCGTAAACCTTTGCGCCGCAATGAAATGAGTTTTCGCGCTTCGAATGCGCCGCTCGGAAAGCACCATTGTGTAAAAGAATCCGACGTTTGTTGCAAGGAACCGCGGTTTATTTGCTCGCGCCCTCTTCGATGCGATAGAGATCGGTCTTGGTTCGAAGATAGAGCGCGTGGCCGGAAACGGCCGGCGAGGCCATGAACCCGGCGGCCAATTCATTGGTGGCCAAAACCGCGAACTCGCGCCCGGCCTTCAAGACGGTGATTTTCCCTTCGCGACTGCAACAATAAATCCGCCCGTCGCCATAAAGCACGGAGGCGGAGTAATCGCCGCCGATCCGCTCCCGCCAGACTTCCGCGCCATCGGCGGTTTGGAAACAGGAGGCGATGCCGCCTTCGTTGACCATGAAAAGCAGCCCATTATCCAACGTGCCGGAAGTCTGGCTCGGCACGGCGCGGGTGGACTTCCACACCACCGCGCTCGACGATAATTCGCCGCGGCCGTCGGGGCGCAATGCCTCCAACTCCGCCTTGCCGTTGCCGGTGGCGAAGATGGCCAGCCCCTGGTCGAATAGAGGACGCGAGGCCGGCGAATACGCGGTGTTCTGCAATCTCCACAACTCGCGCCCTGTGACGGGGTCGTAGCCGTAAGTGGCCATGGAGCCGGCCGCGAGCATCTGCGGGCCGCCCGCAACGTCAACAACAATGGGCGTGGAAAAAGCCTTGCGATAATCGCCGCCGCCCATCGGCTGGCCGTTGGCGTCCAAATCCGTCCAATGCGCGGTGCGGTCGGTTTTCCAGACCGTCTTGCCGGTGATCTTGTCCAGCGCGGCCACGTATTGCAGGTCGATGCCGTCGAACGTCAGGATCAGCAGATTATTCCAGATGATGGGCGAGGAGCCGGGCCCCCGAAAATGGCGGCAAGGCAGATCGTCGCGCTGCCACAGAACCTTGAACGACGCGGCGTCCAGACAGGCGGTGCCGTAGGAACCGAAGTTGACATAGACCCGGCCCGGCTCCAGCACCGCAGAGGGCGACGCGTAACAGTTGAAGTTGACAGCGGCGCCGAGCGATTCGGGTTTGTCGCAATGAAATATCTTTTGATTGAAAAGGATTTTCCCCGTCTCCTGGTCCACGCAAACGGCAAAAAAGTCGTGGCCGTCGATCGTGGCTGTGGTCAACCAGATTTGCCCGTTGAGGATGACCGGCGTGGACCAACCTCGGTCAGGGATGGCCGTTTTCCACTTGACGTTCTCCGTCTCGCTCCAACGCAAAGGCAGGCCGAGCAAGTTGGTTTGGCCGGGAGCCGTCGCGCGCCCGTCGCGCCAAGGCCCGCGAAAATCCGGCCAATCATCTTGCGCGGATGCGGCCAGACCACAAAACGACAAGAGCAAAACGGCGACAAAAGTGCGCATATCAGCGGCCACTCTACACAACCCATTCAAGGAATGCACGCCTAACGCCCTCGCCGGTATTTGAGCGGCAGCCGAAAATTCCCCCTCCTTGGATCGGAACCTTGCAGTCGAGAGACCAGGAAAGAAAAGCATTTAGACAGGATTTACAGGATGAACAGGATGGATTGCCAATCCGGGAGCAATCACCAAACGGTGAGGCTTTGTTACTGATGCCGATCCTTTCTTACATCCTGTAAATCCTGTTCATCCTGTCAAATTTCAGTTTCCTTAACTGCATCGTTCCTGTTGCAGGAGACGGCCGGGGTGAGGACGAACCTTCGTTTCCTTGTGTAAACTACAAATACTATGGCAGACCCGGCCGCCTCGCGAGAGGAATCCATGCGCGGTTCCAGTAGTAACCCCAAAGTTGTTCCAGCGGTGGGCCGTCCACGTGGCCGTCGGCGCAACCAACGTTGATCGAACCGGGCAACTTGTGGGCGATGTTAAAAGCCCACGGCGCAGCGCACGAACCGACTTTGCTAGAAGCCTTGATGCGTAGCTACAGTTTTAAAATGCTCTAACGCGAGCAAAGGTGGTTTTCGAAGACCCCTGGATTGTTCCCGTTCAAGGGCAGTACCAACTCGAGATAAACGAATTTCACGCACTTTCCCTTGCTTTTGTCGCGTGTATTCCATAATCTATAATTCAGGGAGTAGTTTCTAAAGGTGAGCGGATTGAAGCGTTTAGGTAAACAGTTTACCTTGCGTCACGCTTTTCGAGATATTTTAGCAATATGAGCAGCCGACTTAATCATATTGATGACTGGTTCGAACGTCTGGTGTTGGCGAACTACAAGA
>DASYNM010000298.1:0-4819 GCA_036008545.1 Verrucomicrobiia bacterium | reverse complement strand
TCACGCCCGGAACAGATTTTACTTTGGTGGCAATCAGATCGAGACGGTGCTGCCATTCGGTGTTGAGAGCTTCGTGGTCTTCGTTCAGATAGCACTCGAGGGCTTTGACCATGCCGACGATTTCTTCCTTGCCCACTTTTTGACTGCGGCCCAAGGTGTCTTCGTGCGGGCTATTGTTGAGGAGCGCATTGGCGACGAGGTCTTTTTTTCCAATGAGCAAGCCTGCGCATTGCGGACCGCGGATGGCTTTGCCGCCGCTGAAACAAATCAGATCGTAGCCCATGTTGGCATAGTCCCAGAGGTGGGAGACCGGAGGAGTGTCGGCGGCGGCGTCGATGAAGGCGGGAATTTGATGGTCGTGGGCCAGCTTCAGCCATTCTTCGACTTTGACTTGGCCTTCATCGTTTGCAAAATTCGAGAAATGCATCATGGCGGTTTGCGGACCGATGGCGCGTTTTACATCGTCTGCTGATTCCACAACGACCAATTTCACTCCGGTGGAACGCAATTGGTGGTCGAAAGGGTTGCGGTGGGATTTCTGGATGAGCACTTCCGATTTCATGCCGGTCAGGTCGGGTAATTGTTCGATGAATTTGGGATTGTTGCCGGTCAGTATGCCGGCTAGGCCCGATTGCATGGCTGCGGCGGCACCGGAGGTTACGATCACGGCGTAATCGGCGGGAAGTTTTAGCATCTCCGCGATGCGCTTTCCGGCAGCCACCTCCAAATCGGGAATACTGACAAAGTGGCGGCCCGCCAGAGCCATCACCGCTTCCACTTCGGGGCGCATCAAGGAACCGCCGAGGACGGTCATGGTGCCTTCGCCGTTGATTACAGTGGTGACGCCCAGTTCTTTGTAGACGTCGCCGGTCGCGCCGAAACCTTTGACGGAAGATTTCGCGTCCTCGGTGGAAGCGGCGAATGCGGAAGAGGCGAAGAGCGCGCCTCTTCCGACAATGGCAGAGGAAAGCGCGGCCAATGCGCCTAGGAAGGTTCTGCGATTCCAGTGATCGCGAAAACTCATATTCTTCAGCCTTTCTTGGCGGTGTTTACTACCGCGGCAGTGCAATTGATTTCTAGGAGCGACTGGCCTGGAAGCGCGGCGACGGCGACACAGGTACGGGCCGGGCCACCATTGGGAAAATAAGTTTTGAAGACTTTATTGAGGCCGTCGTAGTCGTCGAGTTTGGTAAGAAAAACGGTGAGTTGCAGAATGCTATCCATGGTGCCGCCGCCGGCTTCGACGAGGGTCTTAACGTTTTCCATCACCATACGGGTATGCATTTCGATGTCGGGTGTTTTGCCGGCGTCAGAATTGTCGCCTCGTGAATGCGCGCCTTGACCGGCAATATAAATGACGCCGTTGTGGACGATCAACGGGGTGATGAAGCCGGTGCTTTTGGCTGGCTTGCCTTCATAATCGAGTTTTTTGACGGTGTCTTTATCTTCTGCCGCACCGGCGGTTGGCGAGACCATCCCAGCGATTCCGAGGCCTGGCAAGAGTGCTGCCAGGCGTGCGGCGAAGCCTCTTCTGGTGCTTACATTCGAAAGCATGTCGATCCTCCTCGAGTGGTTTGAACTTGCAACTCATGGCAACGCAAAACTAAAAATGTCACTTCCGGCGGCGATGGTTACATATTGTTTGCCGAGCACGGCATAACTCATGGGGGAAGCATGAATGGATTGGCCGGTATTGAAATGCCACAAGGGCTTTCCCGAGCGGGGATCAACCGCCTCGAAGGATTGAGTATTGTCGCCGAAAAATAAGAGGTTGCCGGCGGTAGTCATGGTGCCTGCGGAAGAATATCCCTCGCCAGCTTGCACATAGCGCCAAGCGGGCTTGTCGCTTTCCAAGTCATAGGCGAGCAGTATTTTTTGGCCATGATCCGTGGCGCTGTGGCGCACGCCGGTGGAGTAATAGGTTTGGCCTTCTTTGAAGTTTTCCGGCTTGAGCGAATAGATGCTGCAATCTTCATTGGCGATGAAGAAGAAAAGTTTTGAGGCGGGATGGTAAGAAGGGGAAAACCAGTTTGTAGCGCCTGCAAAGCCGGGGCAAGTGCGCGCACCGTCCGGGGAGGGTTGTACATCTGTTCGAATCGGCCGACCTTGGCTGTCGATCCCGCTGGCCCAATTTAATTTTTCGACGAAGCGGACCGCGGACAAAAACTTTCCATCGGTGCGGTCAAGCACATACAAAAATCCATTGCGATTGGCCTGCACGAGAAGTTTTCGCGGTGTTCCGCTATAAACGGTGTCGATCAACACGGGTGTTTCGGTGGCGTCGTAGTCGAACAAATCATGCGGCGTGAATTGGAAATGCCACTTGAGCTTTCCGGTATCGGGATCAAGCGCGAGAACGCAATCGGTATAGAGATCATCGCCGGGGCGGACAGCGCCGTCGAAATCCGGGGAAGGATTGCTGGTGCCCCAGTACAAAGTGTTTAGCTGCGGGTCGTAGGTGCCGGGCATCCAGGTGGTGCCACCGCCGTGTTTATATAATTCGCCGGGCCAGCTTTCCGATCCGGGTTCTCCGGGGCCGGGGATCGTCCAGAAACGCCAGGCGAGCTTGCCGCTTGTGGCTTCGTATGCGGCTACAAAACCGCGAACACCGTCGTCGCCGCCGGAAGTGCCGACGATAACTTTATCTTTGACAACCAATGGGGCGCTGGTGGCGCCGTAATTTTTATTTCCTTCCGCGTAGGCAACGTCCCAGAGCAAATTGCCGGAGCGGGAATCTAGGCAGAAGAGATGAGCGTTGTCGGTCTCGGCGTAAATGTGAGATTTCCAAACACCAACGCCGCGGCTGTGATGTTGCGCGGCGTCGTCGATCAGGCCTTCGGTGACGGGTCGGGAGTAGTGCCACACGACGCGGCCGGTTTGCGCATCGAGTGCAAAGACATCATTGGCGGCGGTGACCAGCATCAGTCCGTTGACCACGACTGGGGTTACTTCCATGTCGCGAGAATGGGGCGAATGAAAAACCCATGCTGCGCGCAACTGCGAGACGTTGGCCTGGTTGATCTGATCGAGGCTGCTGAATCGCTGGCCAGTGTAGTCGCCGTTGTAGGAGAGCCAGTTGGCTGCGACTGGCTGGATATTCAGTTCTTCCGTTTTCACGTCGACGACAATCTCCTGGTGATTCGCTTCCTGGGCCGTGAGAGGCCCGAGGCAAAAGATGAGCAAAGCCATGGCGGCGATTGCGTTGCGTCGCGGCATAGTATTCTGTGAATCCGTTTTCGTGACCTCCTGAATCAGGCCGATCATTCAGCAAATCATTCCTAATCGAAGGAGCGCGAAATTACAACCGCCCAGATTTTTTAACCGCTTCCTGAATGGACTTAAACTTTTCAATGTCGGCGTACATGGAGTGCTCTTTGAAATCCAACTCCTGGGCCAATGACAAAACTTGAGGCGCTTGCGCGCGGGGAACCACCGTCACGCCATCGGCGTCGGCGACGATAATGTCACCGGCATTTACTGGGACTCCGTCACAGACCACTGGGACATTTGCGCCAGCAAAACGGTAATGGCTTACGGAAGTGGAGGGCACAATGCCGAGGGCGTAGACGGGAAACCCTATTTTTGTGAGATAGGCGACGTCCCGGACGCCCCCGTCAATCACTGCGCCGGAAAAACCACGCGCGGACATGGCGGTGCCCATCAAACCGCCCATGCCGGCGATATCGACGCCGTCTTCCACGGCCATGACGTAAACGGAGTTTGCGCCGCCCTGATCGATGGCGGCAAGCATTCCGTCCAAGGCGTGGGGATCGTTGTTGGAATCTTTTTTCAACTGTACGGTCAGCGCGACGCCGGTGAATCTGCTTCCAAAGATTGGGCGCATGCGGTGAGACATGTACATTTTGCGACCGGAAATTTTCTCGAGCGCGTCGGAGACGGAAGCTACTTCGACATGGCGGTACGCGTCCAGAAGAGACAGGTCGTCATTGGGGGGATTGGCAGCGTGAGTATTGAGGGGGCGGAGCGTGATTCGTCCGGATAGGGCGGCAATCGTGAGGAGGCACAGTAGAAGCGAAAAAAGAAGCCGTTTAAATGGTGCCAATGCAGAGCGCTGCTTCACAGAACCCTCCCAGGTAATGATTGCCAGTGTCATTCAACACCAGAATCCAAATGATGGTAATTCCTAATATTTCCATATCTAAATCGATTCAAATGCAGAAAGCGATTGACGCAAACAAACGTCATGCAGTAATACCATACAGACTGGTTAGAGTGAATTTTTATTGTTGGAATTTTATTGATCTTATGGGCAGCATCTTCTCTCGTAACAGGACGTTGAGGATTTGAAACTGCGCGTGATTAAAATGATTTCCTTCCGATGGGCTTCGTGGCGATGGGGACAGGTTGTGGGTCGGTTGCTGTTTATAAGCGCGTTCTGGGCGGTTAGCTTTTGCTGGTCGAGCGGCGAACAGTCTTTTGTATATGCGCAAAAAACCAGCCAAACCGTAAATAGTGCGGCAAGCCATCGGACGAATTCGGAGCAGGGGCGCATGTTGTTTGAGTCTAACTGCGCGGGGTGTCACGGGTTGGACGGGCGGGGCGCTGAAAAAGGACCAAATATCGCGACTCGGCCGGAAATATCAGGGCGTTCGGATGACGAGATTCTGGGCATACTTCGACGTGGTATTCCGAGCGCGGGCATGCCAGCGTTCAGCAGGTTGGGAGACACGAAGCTGCAAGTTGTGGTGCGGCATTTGCGAACCTTGCAGGGGCTGAATGGAAAAACCGAAATAGCGGGAAACGCGGACGAAGGGAGAAAACTGTTTTTTAAGGACGGTGGTTGCGCGACATGCCACAT
>DASYNM010000297.1:0-4590 GCA_036008545.1 Verrucomicrobiia bacterium | reverse complement strand
GTGGCGGGATTTCGCCAGACCATGATCGCGCCCAAGATGTCGGAGGTCATGCCCGTCAGATTCGTGAATTGATTGGCTGAGGCGGAATTTAAATTCAGACGGCTTTCCTCGTCGCTGATTCCATAAATGATATTCCCGCCTTCCTCCTGCGGCCCGCGGCGAAAGACCTGCAATTTACCCCGGGCCAACGCCACATTTTGAAAATCCTTCGGGTCATTGTAAAGCGAGCCGGTATGGTTCTTGGCCGTTTGCTGACGCGTGACGACATCCTGGAAGATCAGCGCCTTGGCTCGTTCGACCGCCGCCAGCGCCAGATAATGCGCCTGCACGCGGTCACCATAATTCTTGACCACCATGAGATCCATCCGCGCGGTGTGCAATACGCCAATGACCAGCACCGACAGCAGCACCATGCACCAAAGCACGCCAACAAGAATGGAGCCTCGACGCCTCATTTAGTTTCCTCCTCCGCCTGGGTTCGGGCCGGGCTGCGCGCCATTGTTCCCGGCCGGTGGCGTTGCATTGTCCGAGGCGCCCGCTGTGCTTGGGGCGGGCACGTCCGCCAATTCCAGCCGGACGACCGTCTGAAACGCCAGTGGCGGCTCTTGCTTCTCCGCGGTTTTGCCCGGATTGGAGTCCAGTAGTAAAGTGATGCGCACAGCTTCGGGAAAGCCCGAAAGATTGGGCGGCGCTTCCGTCGTATATTTGACCTTCTTCTTTATGCTGGCGTCGCCCCAGTTGTCGTACCAATCCAGTCCGTCGTAGTATTCCAGAGTCAGGCCGCGCAATCCCGAGACAATCTCCTCACGACTGCCCCCGGCCAACGGATCCGGGGCGATGTGCGGATTGCGTCTGCGCCATAAGCTGAAGCGGTTCGTGCCGCGACCTTTGTCCACGAAATAACTGACCTGGCAATAATCCCCCTCGCCGGACCGCGTCGGCATGTAGTAGTGCGTGGCGAAATCAAGGTTGTCCGCGTCCATCTCCCCGATTTGGCGTTGCTCGCCGACGAAATCGAAATCCGGGCAAAGCGAACAAGCTGAACGCAAGTCCGCGCTCATCATGGCCAACGCGACACGCGCGCTTTGCAGAACTTCCGTCCGCGGCTCAATCAATTTCTGGCTTGCGACACCCGCGCTGAGACAAACGTAGGAAGCAACGAGAATAATGGACGCCACGGCCGCGCTGATGGTGAGCTCGATGAGCGTGAACCCACGAACTGTAGCCGCCGACGTAAAGAGGCGGATTCCCCCCGCGAATGGGCTTGCATCCGCCGACTTACGTCGGCGGCTACGATTTTGAGTCCTCTGCTTTAATCCTAATCCTAATCTTAATCTCTTGGTTCCAGGAAACGATCCGGATCGATTAGGATTAGGATTAAGATTAAGATTAGGAGCCGAAAGATGGGTTCGCAGGATCATTGGCCTCTCCTATTTCTCTTCTTCGCTTTTTCCTGGTCCCTCTGCTTCTGTTTAGCTTCGCTCTCGGTGGAGGTGGGATAATCCGAGTCAAAAAGCAAGGTGGTGAGTTTGTAAAGTGTGGCTCCCGACTTCGTATCCTTTACCACAACTTCGACTTGATGAAGGCCATCCACATTGGCGGGCGTGACGGATTGCTCCCATTTATACCTGGGGAAGCTTTCTCCGAAGTCGCCCTCCGTTGTGTCATCGGTCAAAACCGAGCTGGCGCGCAACGTCTCGATCTGGCTAGCGGCTAGACCTACCACGACAGTTTCGACCTCTGAATCCTTCGACGAACCCAGGGCCGTGGTAATGCCGCGCGTCAGCCCCACGAGAGCCACGCCCATGATCAGAATGGCGCACATGACCTCGATCAACGTAAAACCGCCGTGGTGACGACTCGCGTTCATGAGTGCGGCATCGCCGTGATTTGCACGCGCGATGTAACGGGGTTGATGCGCAGACTCAGGCGAAAACCGTCGCGGTCAGTCAACTGGACTTTGCGGTCGTCGGCCGTGCCGTCGGGATAAAAAGTGACGGCCTCTTCCGGCCGGGATGATGGAAAATAGACCGAGTTTCCAGATTCTCCGGAGGGCTCCTGGCCGGCGTCGTCCGGCGCATTCACACCTGGTTCGAGAATCTGGATGGTGATGCGGGAATCGAGATTTCCTGAATTGCCCGGAATATCCTGCGCGGGATGAAATTCGGAACCGCCGCGTGTGCTGCGTTCCAGAAAGTAGTGGTGGGTCAACTTGTCAATACGAATACGATGCGGGCGGTTGATGGAAATGGCCCGGCTGCTGGCCAGGTTGAAGGCGCCGGCCAATTCGCGGCTGGTGGAGCGCAGGAGCGCATCCTGCAGAGTGCCGTGCAGTTCGCCCACGATGGCCACGCTCATGATGCTGATGATGGCGATCACCACCAACATCTCCACCAGTGTAAAGCCGCGTTGGCGGCCGCCGTTATTTCGACTACAACTCATTTTGACCAATTTCCAATTTCCCCGTCTTCTCCCTCGCCCGCCTTCGTATCTACGGCCCACACATCCGGGCTGCTAGTGTGGTGGGTGCCGGGATACTTGTAATTGTAGGGGTGTCCCCACGGGTCGGCCCGCAGTAATTTGATGTAGGGGCCGCGCCATGTCCCATTGTCGTTGGAGGGCTTTTCGACCAAGGCTTTCAAGCCTTCTTCGTTGGACGGGTAAGAGTCCATCTGAACGTTGTACCTTTCCAGGGCGGCATCCAACTCGGAGATGGCGCCTTTGGCGGTGGCGACCTTCGCGTCATGGGTGGTGCGGCCGAACTTGGGGATGATCGTGGCCGCCAGAATGCCGATCACGATGACCACCACCATGATTTCAATCAGAGTGAATCCACGGTTTCTGTTTCTCAATGTGCGTGTGTTCATAATCTTATCTTTCCAAAGACTGACTCATATTGAAGATGGGCAGCAAAAGCGCGATGACCATGAAGCCGACCAACGCCCCCACCACCAAAATCAAGGCCGGCGCCAGGAGGGAGATCATCGTTTTGGTGCGCGCACGCATGTGGCGCTCCTCGATGTCGGCCACTTTCAAAAGCATCTCGGGCAACATGCCCGATTCCTCGCCCACGCTGATCATTTGCACCACGGTCATGGGGAAAATGCCGAGCTTGCGCAAGGGCGTGGCCAACGAATCTCCACCGCGCGTCTCCTCGGCCACTTGCGCGATCAATTTTCCCAAGACCAGGTTGCCGATCGTGTTCTCCACAATTTTCAAAGCCGGCAAAAGCGAGACGCCGCTCCTGGCCAGCGTCCCGAGCGTGCGCGCAAACCGGCTCAACGCCGCCGCCCGGTACACACCGCCCAACACCGGCAGCGCCAACTTGACGCCGTCCCATTTCTCCGCGCCGCGCGGTGATCGCAAATACCAGCGCAGCCCGGCAATCACGCCGGCCGCACCAATCAGGATGGGTATCCAGTAGTCCTGGACGAATGTGCTGACCCGCAACAAAATCAACGTGGGCAAGGGCAGGGTGGTGGCCATCTCTGTCAACATGCTGAACAATTTTGGCATGACCACCGTCAGGAGCACCGTTACTGTGACAAAGCCAAAACAGAGCACAAACACGGGGTAGGCCACCGCCGTCATCACTTCGCCGCGCAATTCATCTTCATGCTCCAGCAACTCGGCCAGGTCCGCCATCACCTTAGGCAGGACGCCGGCTTCTTCGCCCACGCGCACCATGCTGACGTAGAGTTTGCTGAACAATTTCGGATGTTCTTCCAAAGCGGCGGAAAACGCGGCGCCTTTTCGGACCGAGTCCGAGATTTTCAGAACGATCGCCCTTAGCGCGGGATTCTCCTCCTCCTGGCCCAATCCGTCCAAGGCTTGCGGGATAGGAATCGCCGCGCTGAGCAAGGCACCCATCTCGCGCGTGAAGGCGGTGATGTCCTTGCCTGACACGCGGCCGCCCGTGCGAATGGGGCGGGCGTGCTGGGTCGGCGTCAATACGGGCCGAACCGCGGCGTCTCCGGTCGGGGTGCAATGTTCGAGGACGGATGGAAAAAGTCCCCTTGCGCCCAGCAATTGGAGCGCGGCCTTTCTGTCCGCTGCTTCGATCTCGCCCCTGACCGGAGCGCCGTTTAATTCGATGGCTTGGTAGCGGAATGCTTTCATTCCAAAAGGTCTCCCGATGACACCCGGAGAATTTCCTCCAGACTGGTAACGCCTTGCGAGGCTTTGAGCATGGCATCTTCGTGCATCGTCATCATGGTCTTTTGCGCCACCGCTTTGAGTTCCGCATTGGACCGTTTCTGCAAAATCAACTCCCGCAATTCAGGCCCGATGACCAATAATTCAAATATTCCGATGCGGCCCCGGTAGCCTGTGTCGCGGCATTCCTCGCAGCCTTTGCCTTGGTAAAAAACGCCTTCCACGCGACTGGCGCCCATGGCATGAAGTTTGTCGGCCACGGCTTTGGCCACCGGAGATTCCACTTTGCAGAGCGGGCAAATCTTGCGCACCAGACGTTGCGCTAGAACTCCCTCCAGTGAGGAGGAAATCAAAAACGCTTCGACGCCCATGTCCACCAGTCGCGTAACCGCGCCGGTGGAGTCGTTGGTGTGAAGAGTGCTGAAGACTTGGTGG
>DASYNM010000296.1:0-9005 GCA_036008545.1 Verrucomicrobiia bacterium | reverse complement strand
ACGACGCTTCAATTGTCGTGGACAGGCGCGCCCAAATTACAACTGCAAACGACCGCGAGTCTAAGCCCGCCCACTTGGGTAAACGTGCCTGGCACCCTTGGAGCAAGCTCTACTTCCATTCCTATTGGCGGTGCTCCGGCGGCGTTCTTCCGTCTGATGCAGACGCCATAAGCTGTTGATTAACCCCTGCCCGGACGCCAATCCGGGCAGGGCCTTTTTTCGTGCAGATCGATGCAGCAGCACGGGGCAAGCTGAAACCGTCGCCCGAGGAGCCGTTGCCGCCAGGTTCCAGCGACCCGCCGCGATCTGGAAACATGGGCGAAGATTGGCCTTTGCCTCCTTGGCGATCCTTTCAGCTTCTCGCTTTTGTGATCGTCAGCTACATGGGTGTTTACCTATGTCGCAAGAATCTCTCCGTGGCCATTCCGATGATCCAGAAGGCCTTTGGTGTCAACAAAGCCGAGACCGGGGACATCATTAGTTATAGCGCCGCCGCCTACGCGCTGGGCAAATTTCTGTTTGGTCCTATTGTTGACAGATTTGGAGGACGGATTTGCTTGTTGCTGGTCATGGCTGGAGTGGCTTTGTTTGGCGGCTTGGGCGCCTTCTCCGGATCGATCCCGATGCTGGTGCTGTGCTACAGCTTCAATCGATTTTGCGGCTCGGCAGGGTGGGGATCGATTGTCAAACTAACGCCGGCCTGGTTTCCGCGGCGCCACTGGGCTCTGGCGATGGCATTTCTCTCCTTGAGCTTTGTGTTTGGCGGAGTGGTTGCGCTCTTGCTGGCTGGTCAGATCGCGGCTTGGAGCGGGGACAATTGGCGCATGGTGATGGGGCTGCCTTCCCTGTTGCTATTGGTCTTGCTGGTGATCATGTGGTTCATCATTCCATCGGACCGTCTGGCCACCCGGGCCGGGCGCAACACCGCCGGATCGACTGGATTTGATTTTGCCTATTTGCTCCGTTTGCTCAAACTCCCCCAATTATGGGTGGTGTGCGGCATGGCTTTCTCCCTTTACATCATGCGCGAAACGTTTAATGACTGGACGGTGGATTATTTCAAAACCGAAGGCGGCGCGGCTATGAGCAGCCAGGTGGCGGCGCTGCTCTCGACGCCATTCGACGCGGCCGGCGCCGTCGGAATCGTTCTGCTCGGATGGATGTTCGACAAGTTGACCGGCCTTCGACGCACCATCGTATTGTTCGGGACGCTGGCGCTGCTGGCCGTCCTCGTTTACGCTCTGCCGTCATTATATAAGCTCGGTCTGTGGCAAGTGGAAACCACCATCGGCCTGATCGGCTTTTTATCCTACGGCCCTTACAGCTTGCTGGCCGGTGTGCTGGCCGTCGAGATCGGCGGTCGCGCCGGCGTCGGAACCGTGGCGGGCATCGTGGACTCGTCCGGTTATCTGGCCACAGTTTTCGCCGGGCCCTATTTTGGCAGGCTTTTGGATTACGGCGGTTATCACCTGGGTTTTCAGGTTTTGGCCTATGTCACACTGACGTCGGCCATTCTTTGCCTCGGTTTGAAATCGAGTCCGCCTCCTCAAACATCAAATGCACCTCAATCCTGAAATTCCCCCCGCGCGCGACAAATTGCTCTTCACGCCCGGCCCGTTGACCACGAGCCTGACCGTCAAACAGGCCATGCTGCGCGATGCCGGTTCCTGGCATTCCGATTTTAACGCCCTAGTGGCCGATGTGCGCGCGCGACTTTTGAGTCTGGCCGGTTTGAGTCGCGCGCAAGGATGGGAGGCCGTCCTGCTGCAAGGATCCGGCACGTTTGGCGTTGAGTCGGTTTTCCAAACTTGCGTGCCGCCGGATGGCAGGGTGGTGGTCCTCTCCAATGGCGCTTATGGCGAGCGTATGGTGCAAATGTTGAAGCACGCCAGGATCGTCCACCGTGTCCTGCGCTCGGCGGAAGATGCGCCGGTCGATGCCGCGGCTTTGGAAAAATGTCTCGCCGAGGAACCCGCCGTGACTCATGTCGCCGTAGTCCATTGCGAAACGACCACGGGGCTCCTTAACCCGATCGAGTCCATTGGCCGCGTGGCCAAGGCTTATGGCAAGACTTACGTGGTGGACGCAATGAGCAGTTTCGCGGGCATGCCAATCGATATCGCGGCGTGCGGGATTGATTTCCTGATTTCGTCCTCGAACAAGTGCATTGAAGGCGTGCCCGGGTTTTCGTTCGTCTTGTGCAAGCGCGCCGCACTGCTGGCCAGCGAGGGCTGGGCGCGCAGTCTGAGTCTTGATCTGCTCGGGCAGCTCAAGGGATTCGATAAGGATGGTAAGTTTCGTTACACGCCTCCGACGCATGCCATCCTTGCGTTCGACCGGGCCTTGCAGGAATTGGACCTAGAAGGCGGAGTGCCGGCCCGTCATGCTCGTTACCGACATAATCACGAAGTCCTGCTGACAGGGATGCGGCGCATCGGATTTCAGCCTTACTTGAATCCGAGCCTGCAAGCTCCGATTATCACCGCATTTCTCTACCCGCCAACCGGGAAGTTCAACTTCGACCAGCTTTACACAGAGTTGAGCGAACGCGGCTTTATCATCTACCCGGGAAAGCTGACAAAGGTGGACACGTTTCGAATTGCCAATATCGGACGCCTTTTTCCGGCTGACATGGAGCAACTCGTCGCCACCATCGGCGCCGTTTCTGGGCAAGTGTCCAATGAGTGAATTTACTCTCAACGGTCGCAGCTACCGCCCTTCTTCCGCGCCCGTCGTGGTCATCTGTCTGGACGGATCGGCAGACGAGTACCTGGACACGGCCATCGCGCGCGGCCGCATGCCGAATCTCCTGCGACTTAGCGTTCAAGGTTATCGCGGTCTGGCGCGCGGGGCGATGCCGAGCCTGACCAACGTCAACAATTCTTCCATTGTCACTGGCGCGCCGCCGCGCGTTCATGGTATTGGCGGAAACTATTTCTTTGACACGATCAGCGGCAAGGAAGTGATGATGAACTCGGCGGCGTTTTTGCGCGCCGAAACGATTTTTCCCGCCGCGCAAAAGGCTGGACGCCGCGTGGCGGTGGTGACGGCCAAGGAAAAGCTGCGCGATATTTTTGCGTCGGGTTTGATCAGTTTGGGCGGGATCGCGTTTTCCTCGGAAAAGGCCCGCGAGGCGAAGCTCGGCACTCATGGTATTGACGCAGTCGAATCCGTTGTCGGCCCGACACCGCCGATCTACAGCGGGGAGGCGTCGCTCTACGTTTTGAAGGCCGGCGTGAAATTGATTGAGCGCGGCGCGGCGGATTTCCTCTACTTGAGCACGACGGATTTCATGCAGCATAAGTTCGCGCCGGAGGCCGCGGAAGCGATCGAGTTCTACGCCGGCATTGACGAGCAACTGGGTCATCTCCTGGCGCTCGGCGCGGTGGTCGGCATCACCGCCGATCACGGCATGAACGCCAAGCAAAAGGTTGATGGCTCGCCCAACGTCGTTTACCTCGAATCGGAACTCGTGCAGAAGTTTGGATTGGCGTTTCGCGTCATTCTGCCGATTACCGATCCGTACGTCGTGCATCACGGCGCGTTGGGATCGTTCGCCCAGGTGCATCTTCCGCCGGCGAACATTCTGGCCGTGCAGGCTGTCGCCGATTTTCTGCGGCAGGTGCCGGGCGTGACCGAAGTGCTGGAGCGTGATTGCGCGGCGCGTTGGATGGAGTTGCCGGTGGATCGCATGGGCGACCTGGTCGTCTGCTCCGGCCGCGACACCGTGCTGGGCCGGACGCCACAATGGCACGACTTGACGGTGCTCGAAAACGGACTGCGTTCGCATGGCGGACGCTACGAAGAGATGGTGCCTTTTATTTTGAGCGCGCCGTTGAATGCGGAGTACGCCGCGCGTGCGCGAGGCGACTTGCGGAACTTTGATATTTTCGAATTCACATGCAACGGGACCAAACCATGAACGCATCCAGCTTGATTGCGGGAAAAGCCGTCGCGGGCAACGGCTTCGTTGTGGTGCGAAGCCCGCACAATGGCGCGGAAGCCGGGCGGGTTGCGTCAGCCTCGCGTCAGGACGTGGAGGCCGCAATCGCAGCGGCGCGCGCCTTCCGGGAGACTCCTAATCGTTACGAACGGTCCAAGATTCTTGATTTGACACGCGCCGCCCTCGAAACGCAGCGCGAAGATTTCGCCCGCCTGATCACCAGCGAGAGCGGGTTGGCTCTTCGAGAGGCGCGGTATGAAGTCGGCAGGACGCTGGAGGTGTTGCGTTGCGCGGCCATGGAGGCGCTGCGGGATGACGGCCAGATTTACTCGACCGACGTCGCGCCCCAGGGCAAGGCCCGAAAAATCTTCACGACACGGGAGCCGTTGCGATGCGCCGCAGCGATTACGCCCTTCAACCATCCACTTAACCAGGTCGCGCACAAAGTTGCGCCCGCCATCGCCGCCGGCACGCCACTCGTGCTGAAACCGTCAGAGAAAACGCCGCTTACGGCTTTCAAGTTCGCCGAGCTTCTCTACGCGGCAGGATTGCCAGGCCCCATGCTCAGCGTGCTGGTCGGGCCGACGAGCGAAGTTGCCGAAGTTCTGGTGCGTCATCCGGATGTTGAGTTGGTCGCGTTCACCGGCAGTGTAGCAATAGGCAAGAAAATCGCCTCCGTTGCCGGTTACAAGAAGTTGGTGCTCGAGTTGGGCGGCAACGACCCGTTGATCGTGCTCAACGACGCCGACTTGGAATTGGCGGTGACGCTTGCCGCCGAGGGCAGCTACCGCAACTCCGGCCAGCGTTGCACGGCGGTCAAACGCATTCTGGTAGAGGAAGGCATCGCAGAAACATTTACCAATCGCCTAGTCGAGAAAACCAAGGAATACCGCTGCGGCGATCCGATGGACGAAAATACCAGGGTGGGCACGGTGATCGACGAAGCCTCCGCCGTGAGTTTGGAAGCGGTGCTGCGCGAAGCGGTTGCTGGTGGCGCAAGAGTGCTCATCGGCGGCACAAGGCGCGGCGCTTTTCTCGAACCAACCGTTATCGCCGACGTGCCGCGCGATTGCCGCATGGTCGTCTGTGAGAGTTTCGGCCCGCTCGCGCCCATCCTCAAAGTGCGCGACCTGGACGACGCGCTGGAAGTTGCGAATTCGACCGCTTATGGCCTCAGTTCCGGCGTTGTCACTACTAATTTGCAGAGCGCGATCAAGGCGATCAAGACCCTGCGCTGCGGGACGGTCAATGTGAACGAAATTCCCGGTTTCCGCGTCGAGAACAGCCCGTTCGGCGGCATCAAGGACAGCGGATTGGGTGTCAAGGAGGGCGTGATCGAAGCCATAAAGGCGTACAGCTTCGTTAAAACCTTCAGCCTGCCTTGGTAACATGAGTGCCTTGAACACTGAAGGCGACTTGAATCTTTCGCCCCACCGGCGGCAATGGGCGGCCGAGAACATTGACGCGAACACGCGACGCTTGTTGGAGGAGGACGCGCAGTTCTTCTTGCATCAATCGCTTTCCACGCCTTGTTTGAATGTCATCAAATCCGCCTCTGGCTCCGGATTCGAGGACGCCGCCGGCCGCCGCTATCTGGACTTTCACGGCAACAACGTTCACACCGTCGGTTTCGGCCATCCGAAGGTGATCGCCGCCATCAAGGAACAGTTGGACCAACTCAGCTTTTGCACGCGGCGCTACACTTGCGAACCGGCTATTCGTTTTGCTGAAAAAC
The DNA here is from genome assembly GCA_036008545.1 of Verrucomicrobiia bacterium. Lineage (GTDB taxonomy): Bacteria > Verrucomicrobiota > Verrucomicrobiia > Limisphaerales > Palsa-1400 > Palsa-1400. The sequence continues at coordinate 3,327 of DASYNM010000296.1, read as the reverse complement.
TCATTCAGATTGCTCCGGCGGGCCTTGACCGCGTTTTGCTGGCTCCCGGCGGAACGACCGCCATCGGGATGGCGCTCAAGATCGCGCGCGTGGCCACCGGCCGGTTCAAATTTGTTTCGATGTGGGATTCTTTTCATGGCGCCTCATTGGATGCCATTTCCGTCGGAGGCGAAGCCATCTTCCGTCGCGATATCGGTCCGCTCTTGCCAGGCTGCGAACATGTTCCGCCCGCCGATAATCGCAACTGTCCTTTCAAGTGCGGCGCAGCCTGTTCACTCGCGTGCGCCGATTATGTGGAATACGTTTTGGAAAAGGAAGGCGATGTGGCCGCCGTCATCGGCGAGACGATTCGCTCCATTCCCTTCATTCCGCCGCCGGATTATTGGAAACGCATTCGCGCCGCCTGCGATAAGCACGGCGCGCTGCTCATTTTGGATGAAATTCCCATGGGCCTTGGCCGCACTGGCCGCATGTTTGCCTGTCAACATTACGATGTGACGCCGGACATTCTGGTGTTGGGCAAGGGCTTGGGCGGCGGTATTTTCCCGCTCGCGGCTGTGTTATGCCGAGGCGCACTGAACGTCGCACCACACACCGCTTTGGGGCATTACACGCACGAAAAGAATCCGGTCGCCTGTGCCGCGGGATTGTCCACTCTCCAAGTCATTGAGGAGGAAGGTTTGGTCGAGCATGCCAAAAAACTGGGAGAATACACGGTGAATCGTTTGCGAGAAATGGCGCAACGCCATCCGCTGGTCGGGGACATCCGCGGGCTTGGGCTCATCCTGGGCGTTGAGTTGCTCAAAGACCGGGCTACCCTTGCGCCAGCGTCGGACGAAGCCGAACGCATCATGTACGCGGCACTTCAAGGTGGACTAAATTTCAAGGTCACGAAAGGGAACATCCTCACCCTGACCCCGGCCTTGACGCTTACTCAGACCGAAATGGACCAGGCGCTCGCGATCCTGGAGCGCGCCTTGTATTCAGTCGAGACGCGCGGCAAGTGAGAGACGCCGCCTCGCAAAATGGCAAACCCTGCCGAAGCAGGGTTTGCTTTGCATCCGTTCCAACCCACTCGCGACCGACGACCTCAAAGCCGACGGTCGGCGTCATTTACTGAGAGGTCAAGCGATAGAAGGTGCTCGGTTTGCCCGGGATATTCGTTACGGTCACCGTGCTGGCCCCCGTGGATCCGGTCACCGTCACCCACGTGTTCGACGAGAGGCTGGAGTTTTGCTGGAGGGCGACGTTGCCGGCGCCGGTCCAATTCAAAACCAGGTTCTCGCCGCTTAATTGGGCCGTCAGCGGCCCCAAACCGGAAACAATGGACGGAATTGAATAGATGCCCAGATCATCGATGCCCCAGAACCAACTGCCCGTGCCCACCTGGAAAAAGCGGAACTGCACGGATGGTTGGTTGTCCGCGCCTGGAACCGCGTAGGCCTCGAAGCGCATGCTCTCATGATCCTCGTCATTGACTCGCCCCTCGATGTAAGGCGCGAGGGCCTGCGTGATGGGCGGGCCGACGAAGGCGCCAATCGATCCGCCAACGACTTGTGAGTGGGAATTGGTATATCGGGGATTGATGCCGAAAGCCATGGTTGCAGCCACGTCAAGGTTGCCATTGGCGTCATGAACAATCATGGATGGACCCTGGCTGTCCGATTCTCCCATGACCAGATATAGCAACGGCTGCCAGTGTACGCCGTCGAGGCTGTATTCCAACCCGTCGATATTGTTCTGGTTTTGTTCGTAGGCGCTGTTAAAAGCCATGACGATCCCCGACTTGCCGCTGAAGTCGAATTTTTGGGTATAGATCCATTGGATTTGTTGGTCACTGCGGTTATCGGATTCGGCATAAAGGAGTTGGTTTACCAGCAAGGCGTTCGTCGTGGCATCGAAGAACTGACCGTTGAGTTCCTGATATAAGCCCACATTCAAGTGCTGGCTGGTCCAATCGCCCCAGATAATCTGCGAGACATTCACCGGGTCACTGACGTTCATCACGGTCCAGCCCAGGAAAGAATCGGAGTTGGGATCCGCGAAGTTGGTGCCCGGCGGTTCCTCAGGTGTGGTAAAGTTGGTTTGAACCCAACCGGCCGGCAACTGTCCGTCAGCAAGTTCATCAAAGTTCTCAAAATAAAGCGCGCTGTTCGTGGCTGGAAGGACGTATTGGCGCAGCTTGTCGAATTGCCAGGTGTTAAGATAGTTAGTGCCACCGGCGGCATAGGCGATCTGGCCCGTGTGAATGGTGCGCTTCAATTGCAGGCCTGGCGGCGTGTAACTCACCATCGTGACTCCGGCGCCGTTGGTCACCGTCGCGTTGACCAGGCTGCCATCGACGCTCAATTTAACAGACGATTCGGTTACGGGAGCGCTCGAGCCATCCTGGATTTTCACCAACACCGTAGGCGATCCCCAGTCGTCGCCGGCGTAAGTTGAAAGGAAAGCGGTCGGCCCCGCGTAGCTCACATAAGGTGCGTAGGATGCGCTGGAGCTCTGGTAGGCGGGCACATATCCCGGCGTGGTGGTGTCGTTGACCAGTATTTTTTGCCCTGAAGGCGTGACGGAGTAGAACTGGAGACCGGCGTTGCCAGAGTTGTCCGGCAGAGTACCAGTACGAAACCAAACTATTCTGGTTGCGTAGTAGCCAGTTTCGGGCACGGCAAAACCGAAGAGAGTATCGTTGGGTATGTTGCGGCTGTCATACAGGCCTACTTGGGTCGAAAAAGCGTCGTAAGCATTTGTGCCGACAGTGATGCGGAAGCCGTCAGCCGCGTTGATGCCGAATTGATGGAAGCCCGCTGTCAAATAGAGGTAGCTTACAATTTCGACGGCCAAGTTGGCATCGTCAAAGGCAGTCAAACCGGGTAAGGTTTGTTCCGTATAGTTTGTAAAGATGTCCCCCTGTTGTGCGCCGGAGTAGGAAAAGTCCACCACGGTGCTGATCGGATACGCTCCATTGGGCAGGGTGCCTGGAGTCACGGTCTCAACTTGAAGCAAGCCAGTCATGGGATCAACCAACACGCCGGCCAATTGCGCTTCGGCGCGATCGACGCAGGCGGCCAAATAGCCATAGGGCACGCCATCAGCAGCCTCTATAGCTGTGTCGGATATCTGGCTCACCCGCATTTGGAAGCCGGAATTTGTAGAGGAGGTGTTGACTGCGCCGGTCGCCTGCGCCGCTGAGAGTGTGAACGTCGGGTAATTCAGCACGACAAAACTCCAGTTTGTTGTAATGTTATCGGGCGGAACGTTGTTGTCGCTGAATGCGAGCGTGATGGTGTGAGTGGAATTGGGGGCCAGTTGGTTGGTCACTAGATAATT
>DASYNM010000295.1:0-16880 GCA_036008545.1 Verrucomicrobiia bacterium | reverse complement strand
TCCATTCCAGTTATCTACCGGAAGTTTATGGTTCGCCCGAAAACTGGAAGACGCGTCTCGCCGAATCCGAAGTCCGGCTGCAATGGGATCCAGATCACGATCCTAGCGGGGGTAAACAACAGCGTCGAGCCATTCAACTCGGTCTCACAGGCAATGTCCTTCGTAAATACGCCCAAAACTGGGTCGTGGGAATCGAGGACATTTCAGACTTTGTGGCGGAACAGCGGGCGCACGCAGAATCAAATGGGTATGAGAAATTAGTCACACCTCGTGAAGAGGTTTATGTAATTAACAACGCTGAAACTGCCGTGCGGATTGGCATTGAGCGTCACTGAACCCGGAACACTTCATTATCATGCCATACACATACCAATTTCCCCGGGGCGCTCTCACTGTGGACTGCGTCGTCTTTGGTTATGACGAAGGCGAACTCAAAGTGCTCTTGATCCAGCGCGCCCTGGAGCCCTTTAAAGCCCGATGGGCGTTGCCCGGCGGCTTCGTGCGCGCAGACGAAACCATCGACGAGGCGGCGCGCCGAGAATTGGCGGAGGAAGCGGGTCTGCGGGGCGTCTTTCTGGAGCAGCTCTACACCTTTGGGGCGATCCACCGTGATCCTCGCGAACGAGTTGTCAGCGTCGCTTATTATGCATTGGTCAAACTTTCTGACCATCGGGCCAAGGCAGCCACGGATGCGGCGAACGCGGAGTGGTTCCTGATTTCGAAAATGCCAAAGCTGGCGTTCGACCACGCAGACATTGTCGCGACCGCCTTGGCAAGGTTGAAAGCCAAGGTGCGTTACCAACCGATTGGTTTCGAGTTGTTGCCGCCGAAATTCACGCTGTCCGAACTGCAGCATCTCTACGAATCGGTTTTGGAAACAGGATTGGACAAGCGGAATTTCCGCAAGAAAGTCCTGGGATTCGGTTTGCTGATGCCGCTCAGGGAAACGCGGATGTCAGGCCGGCATCGTCCGGCGCAGTTGTTCCGCTTTGAAGCGGATAAATATGAGAAACTAAAGGAACGCGGATTCAATTTTGAGCTGTGAAAGCGTTTTAACTGACCGAGAACAACATCAAACGAAAGGCAAGTTATGATCGGCATCAAGTTCATCAAAGTTCAGCCCACCACCTACCTGCTTCAATATCGCGGCGGAAAGGTTATCCGCGAAGGCTTGGGATTGTCGTTCTTTTATTTTGCGCCGACCACGTCCTTGGTGGCCGTTCCCGTCGGCAGCACCGACGTGCCGTTCATTTTTCAGGAGACCACCGCAGACTTCCAGACTGTGACTATCCAAGGACAGGTTACCTATCGTGTCGGCGATCCCAAACGGCTGGCGGCACTGCTCAATTTTACGCTGGCGCCCAGAGGCCATGATTATGCGTCGGAAGACCCTAAGAAACTGCCGGAGCGGGTCATTCACGTCGTCAACGTGTTGGCGCGAGCTGAGTTGCAAAAGCTCTCGTTGCGTGAGGCCATCCGGTCGTCGGATGCCATAGTGGAAAACGTGAAGAAACGCCTTGCCAGTTCGGAAGAAATTGCGTCGTTGGGGCTGGAAGTGCTCGGTCTGTCGATACTTGCCATCAAGCCTGTGCCGGAAACCGCCAGAGCGCTCGAAGCCGACGCGCGGGAAAAACTGTTCCGCCAATCAGACGAGGCGGTCTATGCGCGGCGCAACGCGGCGGTCGAGCAGGAAAGGGCCATCAAGGAGAATGAATTGAACACGGAGATCGCTGTTGAGAATAAGAAGCGCCAAATCCGCGAGACGCAAATGGAGGCCGAGCGCGCTGTGCAGGAGAAAAAGCATCTCGTGGAAAAGGAAGCTCTTGAAGCCGGCATCGGCATGGAGGACCGGCGTAAAAAGCTTGTGGAACTCAAAGCCGACAACACCAAGGCCGAGGCGGATGCCCGCGCTTACGGCATCGCCGCCACGATGAAAGCAGTGAGCGCCACGGATCCACGGATTCTCCAAGCGCTGGCCAGCACCAGCATGAAGCCGGAACAATTGATCGCCTTTGCCTTCCAGGAACTGGCTGGCAAAGCTGAAAAAATTGGGCAGCTCAACATTTCTCCGGATCTACTCCGCGAATTGATGGCGCCCCAACCGATCAGAAAATGAACCGTTTGACTGACAAAAAAATCGTTCTCGTGACGCGACCGACGCGCCTGGCTGAACTGGTGATCCGATTCAACACCGTCAGTCAGGCTCGGTTCTACATTGAGCATCAAGGCGCGGATTTCTCGGATTATTTGCGCGAGGACGAGACGTATCATCGAGCCCTGCGTGACACGAAAGAAATTCTTGATCACATCGGCCGCGTCCAAACCGTGGACCGGGGCTTCCTGTCGAACTTCGTCTTCGCGCCGGAAGACTCGGTCGTCACACTTGGTCAGGATGGATTGGTTGCCAACACCTTGAAGTATCTGGATGGCCAGCCTGTGGTCGGAGTCAATCCCGACCCAGAGCGCTGGGATGGCCGGTTGCTGCCATTCCGTGTGGGTGATTTAAAAAAGCTAATGCCGGAAGTGGTTCTTGGGAACCGGCCGGCAAAATCGGTGACGATGGCGAAAGCCGCGCTCAACAACGGACAAACGATCTATGGGGTCAACGATTTGTTCATCGGCCCGAAGACGCATTGTTCAGCGCGCTATCTCATCCGCAGCGGCGAGGCAAGTGAAACGCAGTCCTCAAGCGGTGTGATCGTTTCCACCGGCTTGGGCTCGACAGGTTGGCTGAAAAGTCTGCTCACAGGGGCAGCCACCATTACACAATCAGCCCTCCCGATTCTCGCCCAGCAGGCAGCAAGAAGCCCGTCGGCAATTGCTGATCCCAACCGGAAAGGGAATTCAAGAGCGCGCGTAAATGTGAAGACTGAATTCGCTTGGGATGCGGATTACCTGTTCTACACTGTGCGCGAACCGTTCCCGACCAAGACAACCGGCGCATCGCTGGTGTTCGGTCGTGTTACTCCCGAAATACCGCTGATCGTGGAATCGCGAATGGCGGAGAACGGAGTAATCTTCAGCGACGGCATTGAGAAGGACTTCCTTGAGTTCAATTCCGGGGCGAAAGCCGTCATCGGGATTGCGGAAAAGAAAGGACTGCTGATTGAATAAGACAGCCATGAGCGGCCAAGAACGGATCGAGTTGACTCGCACAGACATCACGAAGCTGGCGGTGGATGCCATCGTTAATGCCGCGAACACCTCGTTGCTGGGCGGTGGCGGCGTAGATGGGGCCATTCATCGCGCGGCGGGCCCGGAGTTATTGGCCGAGTGCCGGACTTTGGGTGGATGTCCGACGGGGCAAGCGAAGATCACAAAGGGATACCGTTTGTCTGCTAAATTTGTAATCCATACGGTCGGCCCTATTTGGGGGGAAATTCGCGGAGAAGCGGAGCTACTTGCATCCTGCTACCGTTCGTGTTTTTCGCTTGCTGTTGCGAATAGGCTGAAAACCATTGCCTTTCCCGCCATTAGTTGTGGCGTTTATGGCTACCCGATTCCCGCCGCCGCCCGAATCGCAGTGCGTGAAGCGCTCCACGCGCTGAAAAGTCCCGATGAGCTGGAGCGCGTGGTATTCGCGTGTTTTACCGAAGAGGTATACCGAGCGTATCGTCGCGCTCTTGAATTATGAAAGCTTTGATCCTGGTGGATGTCCAAAATGACTTTCTTCCCGGTGGCGCGCTGCCTGTGCCGGATGGGGATGCGGTCATTCCGGTCGCGAATCGGCTTCAAGGCGCGTTTCCGCTGGTCGTCGCCACGCAGGATTGGCATCCGGCCAATCACGGCAGTTTTGCGGCGAATCATCCGGGCAAAAAAGTGTTTGAGAAAATTGATCTAAACGGGCTGCCACAAACGCTCTGGCCGGTGCATTGCGTGCAAGGGACCTCGGGCGCGGAACTTGCGCCGGGGTTGGATCGGGCGTGCATCGCCAGAATTTTTCCCAAAGGCACCGATGCGGGCATCGACAGCTATAGTGGGCTTTTTGACAATGGCCATCGCAAATCCACTGGTCTGGGCGAATGGCTCAAGGCCAGGGGCGTCACCGACGTTTTTGTGTGCGGTTTGGCGACGGATTATTGCGTCAAATATACAGCGCTTGACGCATTGCAACTGGGTTTCAAAACGCATTTCATCGAGGACGCCAGCCAGGGCGTCAATCTCCAGCCCGGCGATGTGCGGAACGCCATCGCGGAAATGAATCGCGCGGGCGTTGTCACCGTGCAAAGCTCCGATGTTTTGAAAAACAAATGAATCAAGAAACACCGACAACGCTGCATACCGGCAAATTCCTGGCCCTGATCAAGGAAGGCCAGTGGGAATACGTGGACCGCGTTAATGCCACCGGCGCCGCCATCATTTTGGCCGTGACGGCGGACAAGAAAATACTGCTCGTGGAGCAATACCGCATCCCGGTCCACGCGCGCACCATTGAGCTTCCCGCCGGAATCATCGGCGACGAGCCGGGCGAAGCAAACGAATCAAAAGCCGAAGCAGCACTAAGAGAGCTAATGGAGGAAACCGGTTATGCGGCCGAGCACGTTGAGGCGTTGATGACAGGCCCGGCTTGCAGCGGGTTGACTTCCGAACGGGTGACCTTATTTCGCGCCACAGGACTGCGTCGCACTGGGAAAGGCGGAGGCGTGGCGAATGAGGACATCGTCGTGCATGAGATTCCATTGGCGGAAGTCGCGGCGTGGCTGGAGACGAAAGCCAAAACCGGAATATTGATTGACCCCAAGATTTACGCGGGACTTTATTTCGTCACGCAAAAAAAATCCGTAAGCTCGCCAATAGGAAGTATTACTTCCCCGGAGTCTTGAACGGGCAAAATATAGCGTCGCCGCGTCGGCCCTCTTGCGAAAGATTTGAATTGCCGTTACTACATACAGCCCACGGGGATTTCTTCTTTCCAGACCAGCATCGAACGGACCAGACGTAAACTTGGCCGGGCGCGAGCGGTTTGGTAAGGGTGTAGGTCGTGTCTCTAATGTCCTTGCAAGCGAAGGCCTCCTTGCCTTGGCCCCAGGCTCCGTCGCGTTGCTGTACGCCCAACCAAATTTCCAGCTCGTACGTAAAAACTCCGAGTTCCTTTGGGCGCGTCCACTGAAAAGTAGGCTGCAATGTTGCCACCACGGTTACCGGCGCCAGCACCGGCGCCGCAAGATTATGCTCCGAAGGCAGGGCGCCGTTGTGCTGGGGATTTTCGGAGGCGCATCCATTGCATACAGCGACCACCAGCAACGCAAGCCTAACGCAAGCCAACCTTGTTGAAAGGACTCTATCCATGAGTTCTCAGCAAAGTCCTAACGGACGTGCAGTCGATTGGCAAGTCATTCACAGCCGCGTCCGCATATTTGGAGCGGGAAACCCTTGCCCAAAAGAGTTGGCCTAATCGCTCGCAATGCAGATAATGGCGGAGTGCTGCCCCGCATGGCTGTCATCAATGTCGTCGGACTGACCGGCTCGCTGATCGGCCCGGACATGCCCAACATCGCACGGTTCCGCGATCAGGGAGCGCTGACGCGCATTCAACCCGCTTTTCCCGCCGTCACTTGCACAGCGCAAGCCAACTACTTGACTGGAACGCAGCCCAGCCGCCACGGCATCGTTGCCAACGGCTGGTACGACCGTACCTTGGCGGAGGTCCATTTCTGGAAGCAGTCCAATCACGTGGTGGCCGGGCCAAAAATTTGGGACGCACTGCGGGCGCGCGACCCTGGCTTCACCTGCGCGCAATTGTTCTGGTGGTTCAACATGTATTCTACCGCCGATTACTCGATTACCCCGCGCCCGGCCTATCCGGCCGACGGCAGGAAAATCTTCGACATTTATTCCTGGCCGCCCTCGATTCGTCCGGAGATAAAACGAGCCCTGGGCGAATTTCCCTTCCCGGCCTTTTGGGGGCCGGCGGCGGGCGTGGCAGGACCGCAAGGCAGCGCCGACGCCGCTTCGCGCTGGATCGCGGAGGCGGCGAAATGGATCGAGCAAAAATATTCGCCCACGCTCAACTTGGTTTATCTTCCTCATCTTGACTACAATTTGCAGCGGTACGGGCCGGCGGGCGCGGGCATCGCCGCGGACTTGAGAAGCATTGATGTTATCGTGGGCGATCTCATCACTTTCTTCCGCTCACGCGGCGTGCGGGTTGTGCTCCTTTCGGAATATGGGATTGCCGCGGTGGATACGCCGGTCCATTTGAATCGTGTTTTCCGTCAGGAGGGCTGGCTTGCCATCAGGGAAGAATTGGGATTGGAATTGCTGGACTGCGGCGCGAGCAAGGTCTTCGCCGTCGCGGACCATCAAGTCGCGCACATCTACCTCAACGACCGCGCGCTCGAATCACGTGTGCGTGACCTGCTCGCCCGTCAACCCGGCGTGGAATCTGTCCTCGGCGCAAAGGAAAAAAGCGAACTCGGCCTGGACCACCCGCGCGCCGGCGATTTGATCGCGGTCGCGTCCGAGCGCGCCTGGTTCACCTATTATTACTGGCTGGAAGACGCGGTCGCGCCCGATTTCGCCCGCTGCGTGGATATTCACCGCAAGCCCGGCTACGATCCGGTGGAATTGTTCTTGGATCCGGAAATTCTCCTGGTGAAAGGCAAGATTCTTTGGCGTCTGCTGCAGAAAAAACTCGGTTTCCGCATGCTCATGGACGTTATTCCTCTTGACGCAAGCCTGGTGAAAGGTTCGCACGGCCGTCGCGCAGTCCGGCCGGCCGACCAGCCGGTTCTTCTCTGCGAACGCCCCGCCGGTTCACTGCCGGAGCAGATTGATTCGACGGACGTTTTCGGGCTCCTCAAAAACCTGCTTTAAACCGCGTCACCATTTCTCGTAAGGCGGACGGAACAACCGCGACGTCAACTCGGAGGCGGTGGGGTCGTCCAGGATCCGCTCAGTCGCCACGTCCCACTTCAATTTCCGACCCACCATCATGGAGATATAACCGAGATGGCCGGGGGTGGCCGAATGATGGGCCACGTCGGCCGGCGCGATGGTCGGCTGGCGCGATTTCACGCAGTCAATAAAATTGCGCTGATGATTGGTGGAGTGGAAAAGTTTGATCTTGGCGTCACTGTCGGGCAGTTCCTTGATGTCCATCCAATCCTCATTGGAGGCATCGAATTTGCCCCGGTCCACATAGACCCAGCCGTCCGTGCCGATCCATTTCGTGCCGTGCTTGATGTCGTCGTCGCCGCCGGCCATGGTCACCCTGACGTCATCGGGATATTTCATCTCGATACGAAATTCAGTGGCGGTGTTCCACATCGCTTCCGGCGGCGGGAACTGGCCGTGGCCTTCCACTTCGTAGGGACCGCTCAGGTCGAAGCCCAGCCCCCAATGGGCGATGTCCAAGTGATGGCCGACCCAGTCCATGAGTTGTCCGCCGCCGGTGTTGTAATTCCAGCGCCAATTCTCGTGCGTGCGGGCCTTGATGTAAGGCATCATTCTGGACGGACCGATCCATCTCTCGTAATCCAATTCTTGCGGCGGCTTGGTGATCTGGGTGAATTTGGCGGTGCCGGCGAAGTCGGTGTGCCCGTCTGGCAATCCCACTTCCACGTGCGTCACTTTGCCGATCAACCCGTTGCGGACAATCTCCGCCGCTTTATGAAAACTGCCGCTGGAACGTTGCCAGGAACCAGTTTGCCAAATGCGTCCGTGCTCCTTGACCGCCCGAACGATGCGTTGCTGTTCGGCAATAGTTTTGGCCAGCGGCTTTTCCCCGTAAACGTCCTTGCCGCGCCGCAAGGCTTCGACTGAGACCAGCTCGTGCCAGTGATCCGGCACGGCGATCATGACCGCGTCGATGTCGTGGCGCGCCATCATTTTCCGGTAATCGTGGAAAGTTTTGACCACTTTCTTGTTGTAATGCTTATTGATGACATCAACGGATTTTTTCAGGTGCTCTTTGTCGATGTTGCAGGAGGCGACAATCTGGACATCGTTCAGCTTCATGAACTCGTCGGTGTTGCCAGGCCCCTGCATGCCCCAGCCGACGACACCCATGGTAATACGTTCGGAGGGGGCGGGCCGGCCATCGCGACCCAGGGCCGAGGCGGGAATAAAGGTTGGCAACGCAAGGGCGGCACCGGCCGCTCCTGTCACTTTAAGAAAACTCCGGCGGCTGAGGTGGCCAGACGGAGAACTAGCTTTTGTCATATTTACCTTATCATGGCCCGCAGCCGCCCACGACACCAGCGAAAAGTTTCTTTCCGCTGGCCAGCCGCTGCGTTGCGGGTAGATTTCGCCCATGTCGTTTTGCTGCGTTTTTCTCGGCTCCGGCACTTCCCAAGGAGTGCCGATGATTGGCTCGGAATATCCCGCCAAGTTTCTAGCCAATCCCAAAAACCACCGCACCCGCCCGTCCATTTATATCGCGACCGATCAGGTCAAATTGGCGGTGGACACGACGCCCGAATTCCGCCTGCAAATCCTGCGCGAAAACATCCGCTGGCTCGACGCCGTGCTCTTCACGCACGCGCACGCCGACCACATCATGGGCCTGGACGATTGCCGGCGCTTCTGTGATTTGCGCGGCGGCGCGGCCCTGCCCGTCTATGCCAGCGTGGCGACGATGGCCAATCTGCGGCGCGTATTCGATTACGCTTTCAACTCCACCACCATCCCCAAAGGCTATTTCAAGCCGGAACCGCACGTGCTGGAAGGGCCTTTTGTGCTGGGCGATTTGGAAATCACGCCCATGGACTTGCCGCACGGCCGCGTCACCACCACCGGGTTCCTGTTCCGGCAAGGGGGCAAAAAACGATTGGCTTACCTGAGCGATTGCAACGACGTGCCGCCCGCGGCGCTCGAACAAGTGCGTGGCGCAGAAGTCGCGATTCTGGACGCCTTGCGTCGGGCGCCGCATCCGACGCACATGTGCCTGGATGAGGCCTTGACGGCGGCGCGCCGGATTGGGGCGGAGCGCACTTGCTTCACGCATCTGACTCACGATTTCGATCACGACGAAGCCCAGGCCGAATTGCCGCCGCAAGTGGAATTTGCTTTTGACGGTTTGCGGATTGATTTAGCCTGAACGAAAGTCACGGGCTCGTCTTGGGAGAATAAAAGGTAGGGTCGGCGCGCTGCGCCGACCGGACGCCGCAGCGCGGCGTCCCTACCACCTGTGGCCGACGCATTACGATTAAAGGCATGCTCCTCAGATCTTTCTTGGGCGGAACGCTTGCTGTCATGGCGCTGGTCGTCGCCCTACGCGGCGCGGAGCCGGGGGCATCGGTCGTTCTAATCTACAATGCCCGGCTGCCGGAATCCAAAGACGTGGCGGATCATTACGCGGCCCGGCGGAATGTTCCTGCCGGCCAAATCATCGGCCTGAATCTTCCCACTGGCGAGACGATGTCGCGCACGGAGTATCGCGAACAATTGCAGCAGCCTTTGCTGAAGTTTCTCGAGCAGAACGAACTCTTCGTTTATCCACACTTGCCAGCCGGCGGCGAGGCCAAGGACCTCAAGCCCATCGCTGCCAAAGTCCGCTACGCTGTTCTTTGCTACGGCGTGCCACTGCGCATCGCCGAGGACCCGTTGTTGCCTGATCCCGGCGCGGAGAAGGTCAGCGAACCTTTGCGCCGCAACGGCGCGGCGGTGGACTCCGAACTTTGCACTTTGCCTGTCCAAAACCCGAGCGCTCCACTGGCCGGGCCGCAAGCCAATCTGCTCTACGGCCGCCCGCGCCCGTCCTTGCTGGATCCGACCAATGGCCTACTGCTGGTGGCGCGTTTGGACGGGCCCAGCGCAGCGGTGGCCCGCGCGTTGGTGGACAAGGCGCTGGAAGCAGAAACCAACGGGCTTTGGGGCCGCGCCTACTTTGACCTTCGCGGTCTCACCAATGGAGCCTATAAGGTTGGCGATGACTGGATTAAAGCCGCCGCTGACATCACGCGCCGTTTCGGATTTGAAGAAGTGGTGGACGACAAGCCGGAGACGTTCCCGGCTGCGTTTCCGATGAGCCAGATCGCGCTTTACGCAGGTTGGTATGACGGGAATGTGTCGGGACCTTTCGCGCGGCCCAAGGTCGAATTCGTGCCGGGTGCCTTTGCTTACCATCTGCACTCGTTCAGCGCGCACACGCTTCGCAGCAGCACCCAAAATTGGTGCGGCCCGCTCCTGGCCGCCGGCGTGACGGCCACAATGGGGTGCATCGACGAGCCGTACCTCGAAGGCACGCCCAACATTGGAGCATTTTTTGCCTGCTGGCTGCCGACAGGATTCACCTTTGGCGAGGCGGCTTATGCGTGCCAAAGAGTTTTGTCGTGGCAAACGACGGTGATAGGCGACCCGCTCTACCGGCCCTTTGGCAAAACGCCCCGAGAGCAGTTCGAGGCGTTGCAGCAGCGCCACAGCAAATTGATCGAGTGGGCGTGGCTCCGCAACGCCGACGAGTCGCTGGTCCTCGGCCTCAAACCCGCCGAGGTGGTGCAATACCTTCTCGGCTCCAGTGTGCCGCAGGATAGCGCCGTGCTGGCGGAGAAATTGGCCGATCTCTACGAGATGGAAGGCCAAAAGGAGTTATCCATCACGGCTTTGCGCCGCGCTTTGAAGCTTGACCCATCGCCGCAACAAAAGGTTCGTTTGACGCTCACTCTAAGCGAAAGGCTCGCCGCCGCCGGCCACGAGGCAGACGCCTTGGCACTTTGTGATGAGTTTCTGAAAAGTTCCCCCGATTACCCGGACGCTCTTGGTCTTTACACCAAGATGGAGACACTCGCCGCCAAGTTGGGCGAAACCCGCCGAGCCGAACAGTACGCCAAGAAAATCACCAGACTAACCGCTGGTAAGTGAGAATTCCTCCGGACAGCAGCCATGACCGCAGAACGCCTCCCCGGGTAGGCGGTTACGGCTCCAAACCCGTCTCACAAAATAATTAGCGTTCCCAGCAAATAGTGTTATGGTAGTTATATTGAGCGCGGTCCGACGCGCTGATCTTTGACATTTTGCGGTCGTGGAAAGCTGGCCCGGGCGGCCAGCGCGCATCCTTTTCTGTGCGCCTGGTGGGTGCAATATCGGCCGATCCAGTCGCTCCCAGTCGCTCCCAGTCGCACTCAGTCAAACCAGTCGCAGTCAAAATAAGACGATGGAACAGAAGCTAACAAAGGGAACGAACCCGTGTTGTCTCGCTCTGACCTGGCATCCAGGTAAAGCCCCTTCGTTACCTTTGTTACCTTCTGTTCAAATCAATCCAGTCCCCCGACCTGTCGCGCGGTTTACACACAATTTCGCCCCAACCAGCGCCGCTTGGTCAAGCCAGTCGCACTCAGTCGCACTTAGTCGCACTTCAGTTTTTTCCGGAAGGGGGGCCGGGAAAGCGGCAGCGGGGTACGCCAAAGGCCATTTTTCGCGCTTTTCCGCGCTTGACCCCACCCGGCCAATGCGCTATTTGTTCTTTTATGCAAGCAATAGCGCTGCAAGTTATCCTGGCAGGCGTCGCCGTCGTCGTAGGCGGATACGCCGTGGAGACTTGTCGCTTCTAACGCAAATTTCGACAGGAACCCACGGCTGGAAGCGGCCGTGGGTCTTTTTTTCGGCCTCGGTCCGCCAGCCAAAAATGATATGAGCACATTAGTCCGAACAAAAAAGAAAACAGCGCCCAAAAAAGCTGAAATCGGCCAGCCCATGGCGGGCCGCGACATCCTGGTCCGCGCTCTGGAACGCGAGGGCGTCGAGTGCGTTTTCGCCTACCCCGGCGGGGCCAGCATGGAAATCCATCAGGCGCTGACCCGCTCCACTATGCGCACGATCCTGCCCCGCCACGAACAGGGCGGGTCCTTCGCCGCCGACGGCTACGCCCGCGCCACCGGCCGGCCTGGCGTCTGCATGGCCACCAGCGGCCCGGGTGCCACCAACCTCGTCACCGCCATCGCCGACGCCTACATGGATTCGGTGCCGCTGGTGGCCATAACCGGCCAGGTGCCGCAGTCCATGATCGGCAAAGGCGCCTTTCAGGAGACCGATTTTTTCGGCATGACCCTGCCGGTTGTCAAACATAGTTATCTCATCACTGACGTCAACGATATCCCGCGCGTGGTCAAGGAGGCTTTTTACATCGCCCGCACTGGCCGGCCCGGCCCGGTGGTGATCGACTTCCCCAAGAACCTCCAGCAGGCCAAGACCCAACCGGTCTGGCCGACGGAAGTTTCCTTGCGTGGTTACGATCCGGAGCCAAGGGCCGAAGACCTGGCGCTGAACGAGATCATCGGCTTGATCGAGAAGTCCGAGCGCCCCGTGCTTTATTGCGGCGGCGGCATCATTACCGGAAATGCCTCGGATGAATTGCGCCAGTTTGTTGAGGCCACGCAAATTCCGGTCACGACCACGATCATGGGTTGCGGCGCGTTTCCTGAAACGCATCCGTTGTCGCTGCGCTGGCTTGGTATGCACGGCACCGCTTACGCCAACTGGGCCGTCAGCGGTGAATTCAAGTCGCGCCAAAGCCCGGACGAGCCCATGGTCAAGCTCAAGGCCGGGGCCGATTTGCTCCTGGCCTTCGGCGTGCGCTTTGACGACCGGGTCACGGGCAAGGTGGAGGAGTTTTGCAAGACGGGGACGATTGTTCATATTGACATTGATCAATCCGAGCACAACAAGAACCGGAAGGTGCAACTTGCCCTCCAGAGCGATATCCGTTACGCCTTGCGTCGTCTCAACGAAATGATCCGCCAGCGGCCCATCCGCAAGTCCTTCACCGGCTGGCACAAACAGATCGAGGAATGGAAGGCGCGCGCCCCGTTCCGCTACGGCGTGACTGAGGAAGTCATCCGCTCCGAGCACATGCACGACCATCTCAAGGGCCGCGAGGGCGAAGTGATCCTGCCGCAAATGGCGATCGAGATGCTCTACGAATTGACCAAGGGCGAGGCCATCATCACCACTGGCGTGGGCCAGCATCAGATGTGGGCAGGTCAATACTATAAATTCACTTCGCCGCGCCAATTCCTGACCAGCGCCGGTTTGGGCGCGATGGGCTTCGGTTACCCTGCCGCCTTGGGCGCCAAGGTCGCCTGCCCGGACAAGCAGGTGGTCGATATCGACGGGGACGGCTCATTTCTGATGAACGTGCAGGAACTGGCCACCGCGCACATCGAGAAGATCGCGGCCAAGGTCATGATTCTGAACAACCAGCATTTGGGCATGGTGGTGCAATGGGAGGATAATTTCTACGACGGCAACCGCGGCCATACCTATTTGGGTGACCCGGAGCACCGCCGGAAGATTTATCCCGACTACGTGGCGATGTCGCACAGTTTCAACGTGCCCGCTCAGCGTGTCATGTATAAGAAAGATCTGCGCCGGGCCGTGCAAGAGATGCTCGATTCCGACCAACCCTATTTGTTGGACGTGATCTGCCCCTACACCGAGCACGTCATGCCGTTCATTCCGGCCGGGCGGACCGTGGCGGACATGCGTTATTGACAGCCCATCCCTCAGTCTGAAACTTTGGGGATGGCGCATGAACTCGAAACGCATTCTTCTCCGGTTATTCGTTCGCGTAATATTATTATTGACAATCCTGCCCCTGGCCGTTGAAGCGGCGGGTACAACCGCGGTCAGGGCCACAGATTTCCTCAACAGCATCGGCACGCTCTCTGCCATTTCTGTGCGTGGCGAGAGTTTGCAGAAGACAATCGACTGTGCAAACTACCTGGGAATTCGTTGGTTGCGCGCGGGCATCGAGGGCAACGTTCCCATAGAACAGTATGTCGAGCTTCATCGGCAAGTGGGCGTGCGTTTTAGCTGGGGCTTCGGCAGCGGCAGTTCCGATCTCCCCAAGCTCATCACAACCGCCCGGCAAATTGAGGAGGCTGGCGCGCTGTTGGCCTTTGAAGGACCGAACGAGCCGAACAATTGGGGCATCACTTACCAAGGTCAAGCCGGCGGCAGAAACCAATCGTGGATACCGGTGGCAAACCTGATGCGCGATCTTTGCGTGGCTGTCAAGAATGATCCGGCGTTGAGGCGTTACCCGGTCTGGTCCATTTCCGAAGGCGGAGCGGAAACGGACGATGTCGGTTTACAATTCCTGACCATTCCGCCGGGCGCCGCCGCCGTGATGCCGGCTGGCACCAAGTTCGCCGACTATGCCAATGTTCATAATTATATCTATCACCCGAACTCACCCGGCCTTGGGGACAATAAAACCTGGAACGCCTCGGATCCCACTTCCGCCTGCAAGGTGGACGGACTCTATGGCGAGTTCGGCTTGCCGTGGGCGCATCATTTTCGCGGCTATTCTGAAGCCGATCTCCTGACGTTGCCGCGCGTTACCACGGAAACCGGCACGACCATTGGCGGCGCTATTACGGAGGAGATACATGCCTTGAATCTCCTGAGCCTTTATTTGGACCAGTTCAAGCGAGGCTGGAGTTACACGGGAGTCTATCTGCTGCGGGACCGCGTGGATGAGGGAGGCAACCAAAAATTTGGATTTTACAGGCCCGACTACACGCCTCGCAAAGCCGCCGTCTATCTCCACAATCTAACGACGATTCTCGCCGACAGAGGCGTATTGCGGAAGCCCGGTAGCCTGGACTACTCGATCCCCGAAGAACCGGCCACCGTGCACGATTTGCTTTTGCAGAGAAGCGATGGCGCGTTTGAGTTGGTCGTGTGGGGCGAACGTGTCAAAGGCTCGGACAGCGTCTCGTTGGACTTGGGTGCCAGCCAGCCTTCGGTAAAAATTTACGACCCAACCCTCGGCACAGAGCCGACGCAGACACTTGCCAATGTCCGATCGGTGCCATTGAGCTTGAGCGATCACCCGTTGATTATTGAGGTGGCAAAGTAGTTGCAGCACCTGGAAGCGGGCTGGGCTGTCTCAATGGCTTTGCCAGAACTCGACGACCTCGCGCCAGAACTTTTCGCGAGGTTCGGGAATGACAACGTGTCCGCCCCTTGGGAATTCCCAGACGCGCTTCGGGCCGCCGTAACTATCGTAGAGGCGCATGCCAAATTTCTCCGGCACCACTCGATCCTTCCCATCGAGCATGAATCCGACTGGGCCATGGTAACGGCGCAAATAATCCTCCGAAGGAAACCGGTCCACGAGCAACAGATGGACAGGCAATATCGGAGCGTGATGCTGCCCGACATCCGTTAGGCTGTTAAACGGCGAGAGCAAAATGACGCCGGCAATCCGCTCAGGATAAGTGCCTGCCAAGTAGGATGCCACGCCTGTGCCAAGGGACTCGCCCACAAGATACACCGGAAGGTTTGTGCCTAGCAGCGGCAAACCTTCGTCTGCCGACTGGAACAAACTCTTCTCGCTCGGCGAGCCGCGTCGATCCCCGTAGCCGGGATATTCCAAAAGGAAGACATCGAACGCGGCCACTGATTGAATTGCATTGGCGTAAGGAGCGCAGCCGATCGCGCTGCTACCGTTGCCGTAGCAGAGTAGAATTCGTCCACGCGCCGGTCGTTCGGGTGTAAGCCGCTTCCAGCCAATACTCGCGCCAGCAGAATTGGTCCAGCGTTCAAGATTCGCAGCATGGCCCATCGCATCCGCTTTGGCCGCATTGAACCTGGGCGGAAAATAAATGAGCCGGCGCTGCAATGGGGCGCACCCGAAGGCCACGCAAACCGCTACGGCGAGCCAGAAAAGGCGGCCGAGACGCTTCTTGGCGCGCGGCGGCTCGGTTGGGCTTATGATATTAGCTTGCTTCATCCCGCATCGTCGTTAGACGCCACGCAAGACCTGGACTTTTCGGCGCATGCACCAAATCTACACTGTCAAGAAACAGGTGAGGAAAATCAAGGACTATTCGAGCCATAGTCTTGACTTAAGGAGGTCATCCTTCGCTCGTTTCTGCTTGCTCGAGACTTTAGAGAATGAAAACTAGGTGATGTTTGACTTATGCAAGTGTGAATGATTGAAAAACCGCCCTATGACCAAGCCCTCTGAGCGACCGCTTTGGCGATGCCCTCGTTGCAAGAGGCGGTTCGCCAACCGCAACCAAACGCACTTCTGCGGCAGGCACGATTTGGAGACGCATTTTGCCGGCAAGCCCTCGGAAATCCGCGCGATCTTTGACGCAGTACTGGCGGCCGTTCGGCGCTTCGGACCCGTGACGGTGCTGCCGGAGAAGACGCGCATCGCGTTCCAAGTGCGCATGTCCTTCGCGCAAGTGACTCCTCGATTGCGCTGGGTTGACGGTCATGTCGTCTTGGCGCGCAAACTGGAGCACGCGCGCTTCCGTCGTATTGACACCATTTCGCCCCGAAACCATGTCCACCATTTCCGTCTCTCTTCGTTGTCGGACGTGGATGAGGTTGTCGAGGGATGGTTGGCCGAAGCCTACGCCGTCGGCCAGCAACGTCATTTAAGGAGCAAGGCCCGACAACGCAGTTCATAAACCAGATTCCATCCGTTCAAGCGACGCTTGCGACGAGAAAGAAGATGGTGCATGCTGATTGCATGAGTGCCGCACAGTTGCTCAAAGAAGTCCGGTTGCTACCTCCAAGTGAGCGCGCGAGATTTGTCTTTGCGCTGCTCGACTCCGAGGAAACTTCGTTGGGCGCGCCCGGTGGAAGAAACCATCGGGTAAAATGGCCGGATGTACAAGCGCGGGCCAAACGTATCTTTGGCCGGCGTCTTTTTCCCAATTTGGTACTGCTGGAGCGTGCGGAATAAAGCTCGTAGCATAGATGAGCCATTACGCGGACAACAGTTTTCTGGTTTCATGGTAATTAAGCGATACGAACTACTCCCGCGCCAACGCTTTTTTTGGTGTTGGTTTGAATCGTGAGCATGGCGGTATCCAGTTGATCTATCGTCAGTTTCTCGTCTTTGGGGTTGGTATTAGCAGAATATTCCCCAATTCCAAATCGCCATTCCGGGCCTCGTTCGTCTTCTCAGACGAAACCCA
>DASYNM010000294.1:0-10620 GCA_036008545.1 Verrucomicrobiia bacterium | reverse complement strand
ACCCGTTCGCAGCGGAGCTGGAGGTGCAAATCGGCTTGATGACTGTGAAAATGACAATTCAGCGTGCCGCGAGCATGGCGAAAAACATTTTCGCTTGTGTCCTAGCCTTGGTCTTCCTCTCGGGATGCGTCACGGCGCGGCCTTTCCGCGCGGTCGAACCCATCCCGCCCGGAATCGTGGACATGCATTGTCACATCGCTGGAATCGGCGCAGGTGATAGCGGTTGTTTCGTTTCGTCAAGGTTGCGGAACAATTGGCGATTTAAAATTTATTTGCGCAGCTTCGGCGTCTCGGAGAAGGAAATGTTGAAGCAGGGCGATGGTTTGGTCGGAGACCGCATTTCCCAATCCCTGGCCCAAAGCAAATATGTCAGCCGGGCCGTCGTGCTCGCGCTTGACGGTGTGGTGGGCAGCGATGGAAACCTGGACACGAACCAGACGGAAGTATTCGTGCCAAATGATTTCGTGGCTGAATCTGTCGCGCGACACACGAATTTGCTTTTTGGCGCCTCCGTCAATCCCTATCGCCGCGATGCACTGGCGCGGCTTGAGTGGGCCAAGGCGCACGGAGCGGTATTGGTGAAGTGGATTCCGCCGATCATGGAAATTGACCCGGCGGACAAGCGGTTGGTTCCGTTCTACGAGAAAATGGTCGAGTTAAAACTGCCGCTGCTGTCGCACACCGGCATGGAAAAATCCTTTTCGCACGCCACCAAGGAATTGGGCGATCCGGAAAAATTGCGGCTGCCGTTGAGCCTGGGCGTCACGGTGGTGGCGGCGCACATCGCCGCGGCGGAGAAATACCACGGCAAACGGGGCCCTGACCGACTGGCACGCCTGATGCGAGAATTTCCCAATCTTTACGCTGACATTTCCGCGCTGACTCAGATCAACCGCCCGGGCACTTTGAAGGAAGCCGTGACCCGGCCGGAATTCTCCGGTCGGCTTGTTTATGGGACGGATTTTCCGCTAATCAACACGCTGCTGGTTTTGCCGTGGTATTCGTTTCATCTTTCGTTGGCGCAGAAATGTGCCATAGCGAGGATAAAAAATCCGTGGGATCGAGATGTAATGATGAAACACGATTTGGGGGTGCAAGCGGACACGTTTGCGCGGTCACGAAAAATGTTTGGAAGGACAAACTGACTTCGTAATTGGAGTCAAACTAATTCCTATTCCACCGCGGCGGTCACAGCGCCTAGGATGCGGGTTTCGCGGCGTTGCAGCAGGCGGCCCATCGGGTCGAGCGTCTGCCAATAGATCAACGCCATCAACGCCAGCAACGCGGCGGAGACGATCAGGTTCACAGGCACCGCGGCAGGCCATCCTGCCAATTGCCAGAGATACTCCGCCAGCGGAGGCAGGAAGGCCGGCGCCATCGCGATGGGAAAAAGCATCTGGCAAACCACGATCATCAAAATAGCGAGACCGGGCATTTTGGTCGGCTTCATCGAGCCTTGTTGGATGCGGTAGGGAATGAGGATGGAAAACAGGTTGCCGGCGAGTCCTGTCAATAATAGTATCGAAGCCAGTTGCAGCACGGCGGACAGGAACACCAGCAGCGGCGGGTGCAACCGCGCGGAACTTAACACCAGCAGCGTCAAACCGCCCACCAGGCCGACCGGCAGGCAGGCGAGGTTTTTGCCCAGCAAAAAGAATTTTCGGTCCACGGGCGAAAGAACCAGGGCGCGAAAGCCGTCGCGATCGAACCCGAAAACATTGGCGAAAAATTGAACGAGCATAAAAACCGAGAACGCCACCGCGGCAGTAGCGATAAACGGTTTCCCTGCTTCGGGCACCTTGAGCGAAGGGCGGAACAGAATCGACGCGCCCACGATCAGCGGCACAATGAACGAACTCGCCCACGCGATTTTTACTTCGGGCGCGCGTAGCATGGAACGAAAGGTGGCCAGCGCAAGCGCGGCGGCTTGTTCGGGCACGCCGGGAAGACGGAGTTCGACCATGGA
The DNA here is from genome assembly GCA_036008545.1 of Verrucomicrobiia bacterium. GTDB lineage: Bacteria > Verrucomicrobiota > Verrucomicrobiia > Limisphaerales > Palsa-1400 > Palsa-1400. The sequence continues at coordinate 8,654 of DASYNM010000294.1, read as the reverse complement.
GCGGCCTGCTCTTGCCGACGCCACGGGGCCTGCGGCGGTTGGGGCGGATGGGATGCGCGTTGGTTGAGTCCGCGCCCCAGCTTTGCCGCCGGATTCGCCGAGATAAAAGCGCATGGTGCCTTGGTAAGCGCGCCGCAGGCCAAGTGCGCCGATGGCACAGAAACCGGCCATGCCAAGCAAAGCCGGCCAGGCGCGTCCTTCGGCCAGCGCCTGCGCGCCGGCGGCCAGCCAGAGCGGCGGAATAAATTGCTGGACGGCGAGAATTTGGTTGAATTGTTCGTGATTGGCTGCATCGCGAGCGGCGCGCTGGCGTTTTATTTCTTCGGACGTGGCGCCGGCGGCAGGGCGGTCGTAATTGCGAAAGACGTTGAAATAAAGGTTGGGAGCCTGGCCGAGAAGAATGAAGCACACCACGATGACCATGGTTACATTACGGCGACGGCGCGGGTTGCTCATGAGCGCCGCCAGCCAGCCGCGCAGACAATAAGTCCAAGCCGTGACCGCGAAGATCAGGCTTAAGAACAGAGGCACCAACAGCATCATGGCCGGGCCGCGTGAAATGGCAAGTCCAAGGGCCAATCCCGTCATCGCAGGCACAGCGATGATCAGGCTCAGAGAGAAGTGCGACGCGATGTAGTTGATGGTGAACATTTGACCCAAGGCGACCGGCAGATGCATCAGGCGCTGGAGGTCAATGGTCTCCGAGCGCTGGATTTCCTGGAGCAGACCGATCATCCAAAAGAATAGAAACCCAAGCGTCACGCCGCACCAGATTTCCCAAAGCACGACTGTTTTCACCTCGCGCAGCGCGTACATTCCGACCAGCAGCGAGGCGGCGCCGCAGACGAATCCCATCACGCACGCGCCCACCGCGACGATGGCGGCGATTACGGCGCCGACGCCTTTGCCGCGTGTCCACTGGTTTTTGGCCAGCCGCCAGCGCAGCCAGAGAATGGTTTTGAGTTGGTCCCAGTTCAATTGATTATTCCAGCCAGCTCAACTTCTGCGCCTCCTGGCCTTCCTGGCCGACGACCGCCAGGAACTTGTCCTCCAGCGACCCGGCGCGGCGCAACTCCTCCATCGTGCCTTGATGAACCAATTCGCCATGCGCGATGATGCCGACGTCGGTGCAAAGCCTCTCCACAATCTCCAGGACGTGCGACGTGAGAAAAACCGTCGCACCGCGCCCGACGCACTGCTTGAGGGTGTCGCGCAGAACGCGCGAGGCGACGGCATCGACGCCCTCGAACGGTTCGTCCAGGAACAGCAGGTCGGGATTTGGAATCAAGGCGGCAGCCAGCGCGAGTTTCTTCTTCATGCCGTGCGAGAATTCCAGCGTGAGTTTTTTCTCCTCGTGCGCCAGGTCCATCATGGCCAGCAATTCATCGCAACGCGCGCGAATCGTGTCCGGCGGCAGAAGATACATGCGGCCGATGAAGGTGAGGTGTTCGCGCGCGGTCAGGTTGTCGAAGAGCGCAAGGTTTTCCGGCACGACGCCGATGCGGCGCTTAATTTCCAGGGCGCCGTGGGTGTCACTCATGTCCTGGCCGAGGATGCGCATGGTGCCGCTGCTCGGAGCCAGGAGGCCCGTGAACATTTTGATGGTGGTGGATTTGCCCGCGCCGTTAGGGCCGAGAAAACCATAAAACCGGCCCGCTTCGACTCGGAGATTGAGTTGGTTGACAGCGCGAAAGGTCCCGAAATCCCGCGTCAGGTTGGTGGTTTCGATGGCTGGGTTCATGGCAATTCTACGGCGCGGCAGACTATCGGGCGCAGGCCGGGAGAGCAATCCCGAAAGCGATTGGTTTATTTGCTAATTCGATCGGAAAGCGCCACTGCCTCTGCCACCGGGTGAAGTTTCCGTAGTTGACGTGAATCTGGTGTCCGGTTGACGGTTACTTGAGGTGCCAGGTTTTGTTTGCTCCCAGGTCACTCCTGAGTTGTTTGTTCCGAGTTTGATGTTCGAATAGATGCCTCTGCTTGCGGTCGCCCATCCGCTTGACCACAAATAGGATGATCGCGACGATCAGCAAGACGTGAATAGCCCCGCCCATGGTGTAGCCGCAGGCCAGCCCAAGCAGCCACAAGAGGACCGATACCGCCGCTGTCGTGTACATCATATTAGTTCTCTTGCGGTTGTGGAATGACTCTCATCAAGCCCAAAAGCGTACGCAGTCGCCTGGCCGTTGGCTATAAGGTGTTCACCCCATCAGTATTTATACTTATTGACAAACTCTGATTTACGGGTCGGGGAGAACACCCCATATCACCTGTGAATAATCTGTGCATAATTTGATCCGTGAAGTGCGAAGATTCTTCAGCAACAGAATGTGAGCCCTCACAGGGCGCGGCTCCAGGGCAAACGGGGGTTAGCATTGGAGGGGAGACAGAGAAGAATCAAAGTTTATACTTGGCTGGCCACGACACACGCGTGGAACAGGCGGAGACGCGCACGCAGCGGGCGGAGGCGCGGACCGAACTGGCCAGGACACGCACGGAGCAGGCGGAGGCACGCACAGAGCAGGCTGAGACGCGCACGGAACAGGCCAAAACGCGGATCGAACAAGCGGAGACGCGGACAGAGCAAGCGGAGCTGCGCAGCGAGCAGGCCATACGCGCCTCCGAAATTCGTTATCGACGATTATTTGAAGCGGCCAAGGACGGCATCCTGATTCTCGAAGCCGACACGGGGCGAATCAGCGACGTGAACCCGTCCTTGATCGAGATGCTGGGCTTTTCCCACGGTGAACTGGTCGGCATTCCCATCTGGGAACTTGGCCCGTTCAAGGACATTGTAGCCAACAAGGCCAAGTTCGAGCAACTGCAGCAGCAAGGATACGTCCTCACCGAGAACCTGCCACTGGAAACCAGGGACGGTCGCAGGATTGCCGTGGAGTTTGTCAGCAACGTCTATCAAGCCGGTGACTGCAACGTGATCCAATGCAACGTCCGCGACATCACGGAGCGCAAACGGGCTGAGGAACAAATCCGGGTTCTCAACGCGGAACTGGAGCAACGAGTCGTCGAACGCACGCTGCAATGGCAAACCGCCAACCAGGAATTGGAAGCGTTCAGTTATTCCGTCTCCCACGATTTGCGCGGCCCGCTACGCCACATCGTGGGCTTCGTGCAAATACTGCAAAGAGACGCCGGGCCGTTACTAGCGCAGGAAAACTTCCGTCATCTGGCGACCATTGCCCAGGCGGCGACCCGGATGGGAAACTTGATCGATGACCTGCTGGCGTTAGCGCGCCTCGGGCGCTCGGAATTGCGCAAGACGGAGGTCAATCTCGACCAGTTGGTCCAGGAAACGTTGGGCGATTTTCAAGCGGACACGCAGGAGCGCAATATTGTCTGGGAAATTCACCCGTTGCCGGTAGTCCAGGCCGACCGCAACCTGATGCGCCTGGTGCTGGTCAACTTGATCTCCAATGCCGTGAAGTTCACCGGCGCGCGCACCCAGGCCAAAATCGAAATCGGTCAGGCGGCCGACGAAAACGGCGCGACCGTCATATTCATCCGCGACAACGGGGCCGGTTTTGATCCGCGCTATGCCAGCAGGCTTTTCGGCGTGTTTCAACGCTTGCACAGCCAGGAACAATTTGAGGGCACGGGTATCGGGTTGGCCAACGTGCAGCGCATCATTCGACGCCATGGAGGCCGAACGTGGGCGGAAGGCGCGGTGGACGGCGGGGCGACATTTTTCTTTTCCATCCCCAGAAAAGAAAGAGGCGTGCATGGCCCTGAAATTGTCAACAATAAAAGAATCCGGTTGGTCGAAGACGATCCGCAGCAGGAAAAAGTTCAAGCATGAAATCCCCCCTGCACATCCTTCACTTGGAGGATGATCCCAACGACGCGGCGCTGGTGCGATCGACGCTGGAATCCGCCGGCATTGCCTGCGCCAACATCTGCGTGCAAAACCACGACGAATTTGTGGCGGCGCTCGAACGCGGCGGCATTGACCTGGTGCTGTCGGACTATTCGTTGCCGGCCTACGACGGGATGTCGGCGTTGAAAATTGTTCATGCCAACTGGCCGGCTATTCCTCTGATTTTTGTCTCCGCGACGCTGGGGGAGGAGAAGGCCGTGGATTCGCTCAAGAACGGCGCGACGGATTATGTCTTAAAGGATCGCCTGGCGCGGCTGGCTCCGGCGGTGCGGCGCGCCATGCAGGAAGTCGAGGAACGCGAGGAGAAACGGCGAACGCAAGAGGCATTGCAGGAGACTGAGCAACGGTTTCGGATCATCTTCAATCACTCCCCTTTGGGCATTGCTTTAGTCAGCGCGGAAGGCCGCCCCATCCTGACTAATGCCGCCTTGCAGAGAATGCTCGGCTACACCGGCGAGGAGTTGAGCCGGATGCACTTTCATGATTTCACGCACCCAGAGGACCGCGCGAGGGACACCAACAATTACCACCAATTGATGCAGGGCGCACTCAAAGACTACCAACTCGAAAAACGGTACATCCGCAAGGACGGCCAGGTGGTTTGGACGCGCATCTCGGTCAGCGTGGCGCATGAGTCGGCGGGCCGCGCCGATTTCGCCATTAAGATGGTCGAGGATATCACCGAGCGCCGGAATCTGGAGGCAAAGTTTGTCGAAGCGCAAAAAATGGAAGTGATCGGGCAACTCGCCGGCGGCGTGGCCCATGACTTTAACAATATCCTGGCGGTGATCATGGGTTACTGCGAATTGATGACGGAAAAACTCGCCTCAGACGCAGAACTCACGGGAAATCTTGAGACCATCCGTTCGGCAGCGGGGCGCGCGTGCGGGTTGACAAGGCAATTGCTAATCTTCAGCCGCAAACAAACGGTGCAACTCGCGGTTCTGGACCTCAACGACGTGCTCAAAGACCTGGACAAGATGCTGCGGCGGCTCATCGACGAGAATATCGAGTTGGTCATTGTTCCGGGAAAGAACATCGGACGCGTCAAGGCCGACTCCGGCCATGTCGGCCAAGTATTGATGAACCTCGTTGTCAATGCCCGCGATGCCATGCCCAACGGCGGCAAGCTCACCATCGAGACCCACAATGCCAGGCTCGATGAAGACTACGCGCTCACGCACACGGGGGTCCTGGCCGGCGAATATGTGATGTTCAACGTCAGCGACACCGGAACCGGCATGTCCGATGAAGTCAAAGCGCGCCTGTTCGAAGCCTTTTTCACGACCAAGCCCAAGGGCAAAGGGACTGGGTTGGGCCTCGCGACCTGCCAGACCATAGTCCAACAATCCGGCGGCCACATCGAGGTTGAAAGCGAGCGCGGCAAAGGCACGACGTTTAAAATTTATTTTCCTCTCGTTGATCTGCCGCTGGAGGTCGCGATCAGATCGGACCAGACCGGGCCATTGCCGCGCGGAACGGAAACCCTGCTGGTCGTGGAAGATGACCCATCCGTACGGCATCTAGCTCGCAATGTGCTGGAGGCCCAGGGATATGACGTCCTCACAGCCAACAATGGCCAGGACGCGTTGCACACGGCGCGGGATCATAAAGGATCACCGATTCGTTTGGTGGTGTCCGATGTGATCATGCCGCTGATGGGTGGTCGAGTCATGGCGGAGTGGCTGAAAACGGCCGATTCCAATCTTAAGATCCTCTTCACCTCGGGTTACACGGATGACGCCCTTTCCAAGCATGGAGTCCTTGAGCCAGGAATCGAGTTCCTGCCCAAACCTTATACGCCCGCGACGCTGGCCCGCAAAGTGCGCGAAATGTTGGACAAAAAATGAATGAAAATCTCGATTTTCAGACCATCACCAATCTGGAAATGGATCCTGGCCGGCGCGGGTTGGGGGTTATTGTTGACGGCTACCTTGGCCAAGACCGCCGACACCAACCAACCCGCCAAGTCCTCCAGCGATTTGACCGACATGACTCTGGAGCAGTTGGTCAACGTGAAAGTCACCTCCGTCGCCAAAGAGCAAACCGATCTTTTTACTTCGCCCGCCGCCATTTCAGTGGTGACCTCCGACGACATACGCCGTTTGGGCATCGCCTCCCTGCCCGAGGCGCTCCGCCTGGTGCCAGGCATGGATGTCGCGCAAATTAACGCGAACGAATGGGCGGTCAGCACGCGCGGATTTAATGCTGAATTTGGCCGGGACTTGTTGGTTCTCCTTGATGGGCGCACCGTGTACACGCCCGGCTCCTCCGGAGTATATTGGGACTCGCAGGACGTGGTGATGGAAGATTTGGACCGAATCGAAATCATTCGGGGTCCAGGCGCGACGCTGTGGGGCGCCAACGCGGTGGACGGAGTCATTAATGTTATCAGCAAAAGCGCCAAGGATACGCAAGGGTTGTTGCTCTCCGGCAGCGCCGGAAGCGTGGATCAGGATTCAGTGACGGTGCGTTACGGCGGGGAACTCGCCACCAACCTCTATTACCGTGTGTATGCCAAACGGTCTGATTTGTCTGATTATATCGATACCAGCGGAAAGTCAGCGGGGGACGCCTGGAATTCCAGCATGGGAGGTTTTCGCGCGGATTGGGAACCGCCCAGCCATAACGTCCTGACACTGCAAGGCGATTACTATTACAATGAGACTGTCCAATCAATCGAGCAAGTCAGCCTCGCTCCGCCTGCCGCCTACTCGGTCCGCCAAAGCGAATACGATCAAGGAGGCAATATTCTGGGTCGATGGACCCGCAATTTTTCGGATTCAGGGCAAATGACGTTGCAAACCTACTATGATCATGTCGAGCAGAACACCGGATTCGGGATTGAATATCTCAATACCTATGACATCGATTTGCAGGACCGCTTCTCTCTCGGCTCCTGGAACGATTTCGTGTGGGGAACTGGCTATCGCTATCAAGCCGTGGACGATTCCCCGACTTTTGAGTTAACCTGGACGCCTCAGACCCAACACATCCGCCTTTTCAATATATTCGGTCAGGATGACATCAAGGTCGTGCCCGATCGGCTCCATCTTATTTTGGGCACAAAACTCGAAGACAACAGCCTGATCCGATGGGAAGCGGAACCAAATGGGCGACTGCTATGGACGCCGACCGAAAACCAAACCGTTTGGGCTGCGGTTTCGCGCGCGGCACGAACACCATCGCTCTTCGAGTTGGATTCGCGCTTGAATGCAGTCGCCTTTCAGCCGCCGCCACCGAGTCCCCCCGCGTTAGTGTCGATTTTTGGCGATCAAAACAACACGGCAGAAAAATTACTTGCCTACGAAGTGGGCTACCGCGTCGCGCCAGTGAAGAATTTGAGCTTCGACGTGACCGGATTCTACAATGTCTATCAAAATCTATTAATCGCGGTGCCCAATCCCACGGTCATTGAAACCAGCCCATCCCCGACGCATCTGCTCATCTCCTCCACCTATCTGAACGCGGGATCCGGAGATACGTACGGAGTCGAACTGTCAAGTCAGTGGCGCGTCGTGGATAACTGGAGACTGACGGCGAGCTATAGTTGGCTGGGGACGCGACTGGCGCCCGAGTCGGACTATGCGCAAAGTCCGCAGCAACAATTCCAAATCCGATCCTATCTCGATCTGCCTTGTCACTTGGAATTGAACGGTGCGATCTATTTGGTGGGTCGAAGCACTGGGCCTCTTGCGACGGGATTCGACGAAATTCCTTCCTACGTAAGGGCTGACTTGGGTCTGATCTGGAGTCCGCGCCAATGGTGGGAGGTTGGCATTTGGGGCCAGAATCTGCTGCAAAGTGAGCACTTGGAATTCTCCAGCCAGGAGACCCCCGCTTTGACGGACGTGCCGAGAAGTGTGCTGGGCAAAGTCACAGTCCGGTTTTAGGCCTGCCATCCATGAATACGTCCACCTGCAAAGGCCGGAGGTTGGGAGGAATGGGCTGGATGGCTCATGTCTTGACGTGGTGCATGTGCCTGGGTTTGTGGTGTCAGGTTTGCGAGGTCGGCTTGGCCGATGCTGCTTTGCCGGAGTATCAGGTCAAGGCTCTTTTCCTTTTGAACTTCACCAAATACGTGGAGTGGCCGCCCATCGCGTTCGCCGCGAGTGACACACCCATCACTATCGGCCTCAGCGGCGAAAGCAAACTCGGCGAGGCGCTGAAAAGCGTCGTGGCTGGCAAAACGATAGCCGGGCGCGCCATTGTCATCCGGCAAGTCGAAAGTCCGGAAGAATTGAGCCAATGCCACATCCTCTTCATCAGCGGTGCAGAGTCCTCGCGGTATCGGCAAATAATCGATAAGATCAGCGCCTTGCCCATTCTGACGGTGGGAGAGGACGCCGCTTTCGCCCAAAACGGCGGCATTATCAACTTCGTCCTCAAAAATGGAAATGTCCGGCTGGAAATCGATCTCTCTGCGGCCAAGAAAGCCGGGTTGACCATCAGTTCGCGCTTGCTGGCGGTGGCGGATGTGGTCAAGGGCAAAGCCGACTAAGGATTTATGCGCTTCCTCAACAATCTCTCCATCCGCGGGAAGCAAACGCTGATCATCATGTTAACCAGCACCCTTACGTTGCTGCTGGCGGGCGCGGCGTTTCTGGGTGTCGAGGCTTACTATTTTCGCGGGGACTTGACTAAGGAAGTTTCAACCATGATGCAGTTCGCCGGCGACAATTGCACCGCCGCTTTGGACTTTAACGTTCCCAAGGCCGCCGAAGACACGCTTCGGGCGTTGCGCGCCGAGCCGCCCATAGCC
>DASYNM010000293.1:0-5768 GCA_036008545.1 Verrucomicrobiia bacterium | reverse complement strand
CATCCTTACGAACTCTATTTGTACTACGACGTGTAATCCCTTTGGGAAGACAAGCTCGGGTAAGCGGCGTGGATGAGTGTCCACGCCGCGTTTTATTTGCAGTGGCAACCTCATGGGCAAAAACGACCCACAGCCAGTTTTTTGCGGTTCGCCAGATGAGCTTGAGTCTTTGCTTTCCGGCGGATATGCAGTATGGCAAAAGTATCGTCACAAAGAGCTGTAGAAAAAGCGTGGGGTCTAATTGGTTGCTGCATTCAAGGCGGGATCGCTGATCCCTTTTGCTTCTCGCCCCTCTCGGCTTTTACTCCCGCGTGGCGGATGTCAGGACTTTATGTATTCCGTAGATGATAAAGATACCGTCGTTGAGAACATTGATATGCCACAGTCGTCCGTCGGTGCGCCTTGCCCGATGATTCTGGCAGGGGAGCATCATTTGCACCTTGCATATTATTTGCAGCAAAGTTCGCAGCTTTGGGACGGCACCACCGTTCGAGTCGTTGGTGAGCGGAGCGCTGGCGAACCTGTTGCTCTTGTCGTGTTTTCGCGTGCCCGCGCTCACATGTTCGGCCCCCCGAACGACGAGGCGTTTCGAGGCCACCCACTGGCATCGCGTGGCTTGGGGCCTTACCGAGTATTTGAGGTGCGAGCCTCATCATGGATTCGTCGCTTGGAGGGTATGAACGCGGTCCATCCACAGCACCGTCCAGAGCGTTTTGCTCGGTACCGCCACTTTATTTTCGCCTTTCACGACACCGTATTCGAGTGCGTCGCGGAGACCTTCACAATTTCCACGCATACTGGAAGCGTTGCGGACGTGTTGAAGAAAGTGTGGCAGGAGATTGTATGACATCGGACATCGCCAACATTTACTCTCTCGCACGCGCCAGCGATTCCTCGAGGGGAACACCTTTTACTTTTCCAGTTTCGATCTCCGCAATCCGCCGGTCGGTCTCGGATTTCCAAGCCGCCGCGACGGGTGACTCTATGTCGCCGTGTCGCGCGACCATGATGCGGTCAACCAATTCCGCCACAACTTCGGCCGGCAACTCACGCGTCTCCTGAACGATTTGATCCAAGGTCATCGGCATGGCCAAAACTTACTCTGGCGCGCGCAGAGTTCAACTTGAAATTTAGAGAGCGTGCATGAGCCGCTGCCTCTCACTACTCACGCCATCGGCGCGGTTGTGGGAGGGGCAGGCGGAGCGGGCGGTGGCTGATTGCGACCGAACATCTTCTTGAAAAAGCCAACGACGGCGATGAACCCGATAATGATCAGCTTCTTGAACGCCAGCAACCCCACCCATAGCACCTTGAACAACCCCGCCTTTGCCGCAATGCCTCCCGCCACCAATGCCGCCAAACCGTAAGCCGCCACTTTGTCGGAGCTGCCATTGAAATCCGCGTAACGCTTGCCCGAATCGAACTCCGTCATCGTAACCAGCGCCGGCACTTGTTCTTCGATATCCGGCAAGCTTGACATCGGCGCGACCGCGTTGAGTACCAGCACCCCGCCTCGTCCCAGGACGCGGATGTTGTAGTTGAGGGTGTTATTCCGGGTGCCGCCAAACTTGATCTCCTTGGCCCAATACATCTTGTGCGTCTCCTGGTCGTAATGCGGTGGCTTGGCCCAGCCCACCAGTTCGATCGATGGGTAACCTGCCTTCTCCCGTTCCTTGCTGGCCTCGCGCGTGCCCTCCTGCATTTCCTTGAGCAATTTGGTGTAGTCGATTTTTCCAGCGTCGGAATCCTTGATGTAGCCGTCATCCGAATAAGTGACCACCACCGCCCACGCTCGTGGGTCGAGAATGCTCTGCTCCGAAGGCACGATCATCCCCAGCGTTTTCGGCCCCTGCGGATTGCCCCACATCTTGTGCAGCACGATGTCCGTGTCGTCCGGGGAGAGGTAGCGAAAATTATCCGGCAAGGTGATCGTAGCCAGGCCGCTCTTGAGTGGGATCTTGCCTTGCTGATAGTGAAGGCTGGCCGCCAGGGTTTGAAGCGACTCAAGGCTTGGAGCCCTGGCCGGCGGGTCGTCGGCCAGGCAAAGCCAAGGCGTCAAAAGCAGGAGTGCAGCGTATTTTTTCATTGGTTGAATTTTGGTCGAGACTAAACCGGATCGCCCTCCGAGTCAATGACCGGTCAGCTCTTCAATTCCACCGGTCTCGCCGGCTTCGTCTCGTGAAAATGATGAGGCGTTTATAAGGGAATCGCCCCATAGCGTCCGCAAAGCTGATCTGCCATGTTCAAGTTATGAAAACAAATAATCGCAGTATCGTTTGTTTGTCCGCCCTCATCGCCGCAGTGGCGACCGGCTGCCAGGTAGCCGTTCAGCCGCCTGTGGTTGACGTAGCTCCGCCCGTGGCGGAGGTGACGGTCGGCGTGCCGGACACTTATGTCTGGGACGGCGTCGAGTACGTCGGCTACGTGGGCGGATCGTGTATGTACCTCGGGCCTGGAGGCGTGTGGATTGCCTGCGACTCCGTCCGCCTCGATCGTTTCCACGGATGGGAAAGGGGCCATCCCGATTGGCGCAGAACGGCCGTTCGCAATGAGGGACACAACGCGCGCGGCAGAGCGCCGGCGCGCAGGGCCCAAGGGCACGAAGAGGAGCACAGATAATTCCAACGGAAGGTAGATAGTCCAACACAAAGTTAGTTCAACGAAAGACTGCGCAGTCTTCCACGAGGCTGCGCAGTTTTTCATGGCTTGAATCTCCGCCGGGCATATTTCGGATCGTCCGCCGCGTTAACGACTGTCATCCCTTAAATTCGACCGGGAAAGCCGCCGAAGCCTCGGCGCGAACCATCATGGGCTATAAGGGTATCACCCCATAGCGTCCGCCGCGACCCCCTGCCACCCTTGATGCATGATATTAAAAAATAGCAAAATGGTTTGTTTGACGGCAATCGTCGGCGCGCTGGCTACCGGCTGCACGGTGACGGTCGCGCCTCCCGTCGTCGATGTTGCCCCTCCTGTCGCGGTGGTGGAAGTCGGCGTGCCCGATGCCTATGTTTGGGATGGCGTCGAATATGTAGGTTTCATTGGCGGCAACTATATGTACCTGGGGGCCGGCGGTGGTTGGCTGGTGTGCGACTCAGTACGGCTGGAGCGCTTCCACGGCTACGAACGAGTTCATCCGGAGTGGCGCAAGACCGCCGTCCGCAATGTCGGACCCAACGCACGCGGCAGAGCGCCGGCGCACCGGGCCGAACGACGCGAAGAAGAGCACAGATAATTCCGACACAAAGTTATTTCAACGAAAGACTGCGCAGTCTGCCACGAGGCTGTGCAGTTTTTCATGCCTTGAACGTCCGCCGGGCATACTTCAGATCGCGTTCTGCGTGAACAGCGGTCAACCTTGAAAATCGACCGGGATCGCCGCGCGGATCGGGCCGAAAAGTAGAACTTGCGTCCAAGGCAAAAACCGTATTGCACCTAGGGCGTCTTCCTGCCATCTTTCAAATATGATGTTAAAGAATAGCAGAGTTGTTTGTTTGTCCGTGGTCATCTCCGCGCTGGCCGCTGGCTGCACGGTGACAGTGGGGCCGCCCGTCGTTGCTGTAGTCCCTCCGGGGCCGGCGGTGGTCGAGGTCGGCGTGCCTGACGCCTATGTTTGGGATGGCTTCGAATTCGTTGGCTTTGTGGGCGGCCGGTATATGTACTTGGGGCCGGGCGGAGGCTGGCTGGTCTGCGAGCCTTGGCGGCTCGATCGCTTTCACGGGTGGGAACGCGGCCATGCCGATTGGCGCAACCACGCCGTTCGCAATGAAGGACGCGACGCGCGCGGCCGCGGGCCGGCCCGGCGGGAAGAAGAGCGCAGGTAGTCCCGGCAGAAAAGTCAGTTCAACGAAACACTGCGCAAGCTCTTGGAAGACTGCGCAGGTGCTCTTTGCCGGGGAGCCAGGAGGGGGATGCTGCCGTGCATGGTTTCCTAGCCGTGGTAGGTTCAGTGGCATCCATCTTTTTCGTTGCCCAACGCCGCTGACCGCGCATACCGGCGCCTCGCCCTTTCGAAGGTGCCTGAAACTATCTGAAACTATCCTGGAAATCAACGAGTTGCGTAAGGCCATCTGGTTGCGCTCCCCAAGCCTCAAGACATGCAGGAAATATCGGCAAATATCGGCAAAATCAACGACTTGCGTAAAACCCGCCTTGGAAATCAACGAGTTAGAGATGGACGTTTCAGTTTTTAACAGAAGATCACGGAGGTAACGAAGGTGTGCGGCCAAAGCGCTTGACTTCGAGATTCCATGCATCCTGCCCACCCTGTCATCCTTTCCAATCTGATTCCCAGTGATGTTTTTATACTCCATCATGGAAACGACTCTACGCCAGTTCGTGAAAACCAAAAAACCTACCGTAGGCTTTTTGGTATGATTTTTTTTGAAGAGTTTGGCTCGCTGTTAATTGCTAACCTGCAACGGCTTGCAACTCGGTAAATCTCAAAAAACAGCAAAAAACCGAAAGCAAAGTATCATTTTTATTTCGCAAAACATCGATTTAGCTGCCAAAACGCTCCAAAAAAGGCCTGCTTTTTCTGTCAGTACTAAAACTCCACGCGCGTCTTGATGGGTAAGATGCTATGGCAGAGGAATTTGCATTGATTCCTGAAACCGCGCTTTTTTGTCAAAAATGCACCCCTGATGGCCAATCCTGAAAAGGATTGAATCATTCAGCCCAGGGTTGCGAGGAACGAGCTACCCTGGGTAAGAACAAGAAAGAACAACAACTCTGTAGGAGTTGAATCAGATTCGCACTCCGGGCATTCTGCCGCCATGCCACAATCGCTGGCGAAAATTTTGGTTCACGCGGTTTTCTCGACGAAGGACCGACGCCCACTCCTGCGCGACCGCGCGCTCCGCGAAGAACTCCACCGTTACCTGGGCGGAATCCTGGCCCGGCTGGATTGTCAGCCCATAATCGTCGGCGGGATTGATGACCACGTTCATCTTCTGTGCGCGTTGGCGCGCACGTGCGAGGCGGCCTCCATGGTCAAGGAAGTCAAACGCGGTTCAACTTTGTGGTTAAGAACCAGGAACCAGGATTTGCGCGATTTTGCATGGCAGCAAGGCTATGGCATTTTCTCCATCGGCTTTTCGCAAATCAAACCGGTGCGGAATTACATCGCCGGCCAGGAGGAACATCATCGGAAGGTGTCGTTTCAGGATGAGTTCCGCCAATTATTGCGAGGATACGATATTGAATTTGACGAACGGTTTGTCTGGGATTGATTCAACTCCTACAGAGTTGAGGATGTTAATTAACGCGACCCAGGGTAGGCCCTCGAGGCTCGGGCCAACCCTGGGCTGAATGATTCAAACCTTTCAGGTTTGGTAGATCAGGGGCGGAGGCCCAAAGGTCAACGCGGGTTCTGCATGTTGCTGAACGGATTTTGGATTTTGGTCGGCCTGGTCGGCATTTTGCGGGCAGGAAACATTCTGCACTAGATGTCTGCGCGCCGTGCTTTGTTTACGAGAACAACATGGCATTCTAGCGACCGAAGCCAAGGAGAACGGTAACCACTATGTCCGATGACGAGCTTCTGAACGGGTGCTGGTTCTTACTCGTCCGAAAAGTCGCGGATGTCGGTCTGCGGGATGGGTTTTGCGACGACACTCAGTCGATCCGTGTTTCTTAAGACGCGAAGCCATTCGGCCTGGCATTCCGCGTTTATTTGTGCTTGGTCTATATGGGCTTGGGGAATGTAGTACTTATCAATGTCCGTCTGCTGCAATTTTGAAAAACCGAGAATTCGAGCCATCTCAGAG
>DASYNM010000292.1:0-3791 GCA_036008545.1 Verrucomicrobiia bacterium | reverse complement strand
GCTGTGGCGGACCGCACCCAAATCACGTCCGTATTGACTGACTCCGGCCAAATGCTCACGGAAGCCTCGTTCATGGTGAAGAACAATGAAAAACAATTCCAACGTTTTGAACTGCCGGCTAACGCGACGTTATGGGCGTGTTACGTTGACGGCCAGCCGGCGAAGCCGGAGCGCGATGGCGCGTGGGTGCTCGTCCCATTGGCGCGTGACGCCGATCGCGACCAAGCTTTTGCCGTGGACATCATGTATGCCCAGACGAATGGCGCGCTGGCTTCTACGTTAGGAAAGTCGCTCGTGCTCGATGCGCCGCGTACGGATGTGCCCAATACTTACGCCGAATGGCGGCTGTTTGTGCCGCCCACATTTCGCCTGTCGAATTTCGGCGGCAGCATGAGCGTGGCCGAAGGGACGACTTATGGATTGCTGGATGCGTGGGAGAAATTTCTCGTCTTTTATGGGCAGGTTCTGCGCGCCGCGGGTAATGAGATTTTACTTATCGGATTTCTGGCCTTCCTGGTCATCGCGTTCGTGATTTCCGCGGTGCAACGGGGATGGAACGGCGTCCTTACTTTGCTTGGGGTGATGACGATTCTTGTCATCCTGGCGGCGATGCTGTTACCGGTTTTGGGCGCCGCCAAACGGCGGGCGCAACGCATCAACTCGGTCAGCGAATTAAAACAAATCGGGCTGGCCGCAAGAATTTTTGCCGGTGACAATACCAACTGCCTGCCCGCTTCACTCGATGCCATAAAGGATGAGCTTGGCTCGACCCAACTGATGTATGACGTCTTCAGTGGCCAGCCGTTCGTGTATTTAGGCGCCGGGATGTCGCTCGATTCCCTGAGCCCTGACTCGGTGCTGGCCTACAGCCCGCCAGTCAACGGCGTTTGCAATGTGCTTTTTGCCGATGGCAGCGTGGCAGAAGAAAGCGCCAACGGTTTTCAGGATCTCTCCCAGCGCGGCCTGGTGCGGTTGGCGGCACCGAATGAAATGTCGGAAGAACAAAGCGCCGTCGTCGAGCGGGAAGCAATGAATGCTCCACCGCCCGCCCAAGCCTCGACCCCAATTGGCGATGCCGGAGGGTACTTTATGACCAAATCCAAGATGCCTGGCGCAGCGAAATTTGAAGAAAATCCATCGGCGCCTCCTGCTTCTGTGCCTGAGATGGGAGTACAGGCCGCGTCGCAACCGGTCGCGCCGGAAAATAATTCTGCCAGCGCGCCCGCCACCATTAGTGGAAACATGGCCATGTCACCGCCGCCGGTGGCCGCCGGAGTGCGTTCCATTCACATTGAACTGCCGCAAACAGGCCAGCCGTTCCTTTTCACAAAAGTTCTCAACATTGGCGATGAACCACTTTCCATCCATGCCCGCATAATGCCGTTAACGGTTTATCAGGTATTTCAAATGGCATGGCAGACGGCCGCGTTTTTGGTCGGTCTGATTGTTTGGTGGGTGCAATGGCGGCGCGTGAACCCGAACACTTTCATTTTAACCGTCGCGCTTGCCATGGTCATCGGCTCAATGTGCAGCCTGCTCGTCCAGTGGCGCGCCCTGCACGATGCGCTTATTGTCGGCTTTCCCTTGATCCTGCTGGCGGTCATTGCCCTGCTGATTTGGAAATATTGGCCCCGCCGACGGCAAGCAGAAGCGGGTCCAGCGGGTTCGTCTCCCGCCCCCGAACCTCCTCCGCTTGTCGGCGATATTCCGCCGGTGGTGGCAGCGATCGTTTTATTATTTGGTATGAGTTTGGCTGGCGTCAGGGCTGCGGATTTTTCGGCAGAGCCCGGCTCTATTGTTTCGGCCAGTTATTCCGGCACGGTGAATAGCCGAGTAGCAGTGGTGGACGCCACGCTGGAGTTTGCTCCGGGGCAGGCGAATTGGATCATCCCGTTATTTGGCAGTGAGGTAGCCGTGCAACAATTCGACGTCAAAGACGGCAAGGCCGAACTGGTGCGCGATGGCAACAATCTGGCCATACGGCTCGAGAGCCGTGGGAAGACAACCATTGATGTCAAAATGCTCGTGAAAACCTTGGGCGATGTTACAAAGCGGGAACTGGCCTTTAGCATTCCGCCTGCCCTCTCGAGCCAAATGACATTTGTGCTGAATGAATCGGAAGCCGACGTAGATTTTCCAACGGCGGTTTCGTTCAAGCGCATTCCAGAAAAAAACCGCACGCGGGTGGAAGCCGTGATGGGTTCGGCTGGACAGGTTGATTTGCTTTGGACGCCGCGCGTGAAACAGGCCGGGGAAGTCGCCGCCACCGTATTTTGCCAGAACGCCACGCTGGTGACATTCGGTGGCGGTGTCGCGGATATGCGCGCCGTGATGGATTATCAGATCACACAGGGTGAGTTGCATGAGGCACGCGTGCAATTGCCCGCCGGTCAGCGCTTGCTCCGTGTGGAAGGCGAGGGAATCCGCACCTGGGAAATCAAAAATGAAAATGGCGTGCAAGTGCTGATCGTGGATTTGCTGGAAGGGATGTCGTCGTCATGGCGGCTCACTGTGGAAACTGAAAAAAACTTGGATGCGTTGCCGGCGAGCGTAGCCATTGATGTTCCGCATGTCGTGGATGTGAAACGCGAAACGGGTTTGGTTGCCTTGCAGGGAAGCGATGAACTGGCGCTTTCCGTCGAGAGCGCTTCCGGACTGGAGCGCGTGGACGCGCAGGAGTTTCCCAACACCGATGCCAGCAGCCTGCTGAGTGTCTTCCAGTTTTCCAAACCGGAATTTGCCCTGCTCGCGCAGGTTGAAACCATCCAGCCGAAAATCGAAGCGGTGGCAGTGAATAATTTCCAGGTAGGCCCCGAACAAATTTCGCTCTCAGCCAGGATTGATTACACGATTAAACGCGCCGGGATCTTTGGGCTGGAAGTGGCTCTGCCGGAGGGTTACCGCGTGGAGAGCGTTGAAGGCCATAACATCGAGCAGCAAAACGAGCAGGACAACCATGGGTCACGCACGTTGAATCTCGTGCTCAAGGAACGCGTCGCGGGTGGTTATAGTTTGAACATCCAACTGACACGCGATTTCAAAGAACTGCCGAAATCTCTAGCTATCGAAGGCGTGCAACCTGTCGGCATGGCGCGGCTGACGGATTATATTGCCGTTTCCGCGAACCCGGGCGTAGCCGTCAAAATGAAATCCTTCGATGGTCTCATGGAAATTCCCGCGGTGTCGTTGCCGGTGGATTCCAATGTGAGCGGAAGCGGAAACGTCCTGGCTTACAAATTCATTTCATCCGGATCCGAGTCGGACGCTCAGTGGAACCTCTCGGTAACAACAGAAAGCGTTCTGCCGTGGGTGCGCGCGGAAATCGTGAACACGATTTCGCTTACGGAAACTCTGGCCAATGGCCGCGCGCTCGTCCGTTATGACATCGCCAACGCGCCAGTAAAGGAATTGCGCGTGCGCATACCCGAGAATTTCCAGAACGTTGAAATCACCGGCCCGAACATTCGCAGTCGCGAGCAGGACGGAAATGTCTGGCGCGTGGAATTGCAGAGCCCGGTCCAGGGAACCTGCCAGTTGACGGTCACGTGGGAGCAGCCATTCTCCTCAAAGTCGGGTGCGACGGAATTCGATGGCATTTCGGCAGAAGGCGTGGAGCGTGAAACCGGCCTGCTCACCATTTCGGCCAAAGCCCCGATGCAAGCCAGCGAAGCGGACGCGGAGGGTCTGCAACGGGTAGATACCGGAGATTTTCCGGATTGGGCGGGCAATCCCGATCCGAGTACTACGCTGGCGTATCGTTATGTGCGTCCGGGATATAAACTATCTCTCAA
>DASYNM010000291.1:0-6947 GCA_036008545.1 Verrucomicrobiia bacterium | reverse complement strand
GCGACCAGCCCCGCCCAGAGCACCCAAATATTGCGCACGGGATTGACCAACGGACCGACAAAAAACACGGCGATTACCAGGTGCGCGAAACCCAGCCAGTCGGTGCCGTAAGCGACCCACGGATAGTGGCCGTAAGTGTCCCGCAGCCCGTCGCGGACGCGCAGGAGCCAAGTGTCCAAACTGCCTTGAGCCGTGGTGGTGGCAGCGCTATCAAGGCCTCGAATTGAGGTCGCGGCCTCAAGTTCCCGTTGCAGCGGAAATGCCGTCAGGCCACTGAGCACGAGTCCCAACATGAACAGTCCAAGCACCAGCCGCAGGCGAAGGCGAATGGCGGTCGGGCTTTGAGGCATAAAGAGATTAGGATTAAGATTACGATTAAGATTAGGAACGGAATCATGGGCCGCGTATGGCGAATCCGGCCACCAACGGGCGATGGTCCGAAGCCAGGCCCCAATCGGGCGTGGTCAATACGTATGTCTCGTCCTTGAGCCAGCGGCTTTGCAAACCGCGCCCGAGCAGGATGTAATCGATGCGGCTATAGACATCTTCCTTGGCGTAGTAATCCGTCCAAGTAATGCGACGCGATTCACGGGTGCCGGGGGCATTCGTAGCGCCGTCGCCGTTGCGCTCGGCGGGGCGGGTGTCAAATAAACGCGTCGCGCCGCGCCCCATAATCGCCCGCAACGGCTTGGAGTCTTGCATGTCGTTGAAATCGCCCACCACGGCTAGATTCTGCGCGGGGTCCTGGGCGAGGCGAGCGTCGATCACCCGGCGCAAGGCCGCGGCTTCCTCGTAGCGCCATTCCTCTTCATCGGCGATGCCGGAAGGGCGGCGCGATTTCAAATGCGCGGCAATGAGCGTGAACGTCAAGCGCGCGTTGACCTGGATGTCCACCTCGGCAAAGCCGCGGCTGACGGCCAGGCGGCGGCCGTCGAGCAGGAAATTTTCGTTGGTGTGCGGGCGGCGAGCGACGATGGGAAAGCGGCTCAGGACGGCGACATGGATGTTGGTGTCGTAACCGGTGATCTCCTCCCAAAACGGCAGGTCCAAACCGCAGGATTTTAGGTTTGACTGCAAATCCAGCAAAGCGTTGGTGGCGCCCATTTCTTCCAGCGCGAGAACGTCGGGTTTCATGGCCAGAATGCAATCGCGCACCTTGGCCTGGGCGGCGGGCGATTTGACGTGGCGCGTGCCGGAAGGGGCGTCAAGATAATTTTCGACGTTAAACGTGGCGAGTCGGAGAATCTGAGGCTCCGCCCACGCCGCCGACGGAAGGCAAAGCAGAAAGAGCAGGCAAAATCGGCGCCATGAGCAGGCCGAGAACATAAGCAGAGCGTAGGCTCGGCGCTGGGCTTGGGTCAAAGGATTTAGTCGATCGCTGCGCAGGATGGAGATGGCTCCGGGGCGAAAGCTTGTGGAATTGCTGAAACGACGAGTAGCGTATGGATGCTCAAATTTGTCGTTTTATTTTAGCCATGAGTAATGCTTGGAGAGGAAGGTGCGGCAGGATTCGCGGTTGTGTTCGCAAACGTGGAGCGAAAGCTTGCGCACTTGCTCCTCGAAATCGGCAATCGGCGCCCCTAGCTCAATGAGATGCGCGATGCATGTCGTTGCGTCGAACGCGACCCAATTGACGAACTTGTCATTATCCCACAAGGTTCCATGCGCCCAAACAACCTGGAGGTGATGTCTCAATGTCGTCTCGGCATTGGGATGCTTCGATAGGGCTAGCGCTTGCGATACGTTGGAGCATTGTCCAATCTCCGTGCCTTTCAGTGCTTTGAGCAGGAGTTGGAAGGCTTCGTCACTTGGTAATTGTGAAGCAACGGACTGGGCGATACCAGACCAGTCGGTCGGGTCACCGTGCTGCATGATGAACCGAAGCATTTCCGGAAAATCCGACTGTTTCTCCAACCAACCGCAGTTGCCACAAAAGTCCGAGCGCTCGTCATCTGTCCAAGTCGGCCAAGCGCGTTGAAGCTCGTAGGCCGTGATCGAGGCCGACTCGTCCATAAAGCGCGATACCCACATGCCTTTCTTGAGTTCCTCTGAATCGTAGCTGCGCGAAAATCGTCTTTCCCGAGATAACGGAATCCGAATTCCATCCATGACCACTGCGGCAGGGTACTCACCTCCGAATTCAGTTTTAAGCTCATCGGTATTCACAAAGAACGAGTAAGAGAATGGTTCGGACGCAGAATTCGCATTAAGGCGTTCTTCTTCACACCAACAATTAAACCCACATTTGCAGGAATGACAACCATGCAATCCCTGCAGCGCAGGCTTCCAGCCTGCTGTGTCGCCGACTTCAAGTCGGCAGACCGCGGCCTGTTGGTCCAGCTTGGGGATTGGAAATCCGCGATACGGCAGGTTGGAAACCTGCGTTACGATTAGCAAGTGCTTAGCCGCGCCCAACAAGCGAAAGTCGCCCGCGACCGTCGGATAACCCGTCCCGGCACGAAATTATATTGTTCTTGCGTTCCCAGCGGATGGTGGTATTGTGGCTTGTATTGGGCGCTTACACGCCTGTTCTTTGAAATAAGGCTAAAGGGGAAAGGCTGAATCGTGAGTTCTGAATTCTGAATGCTAAAGGATAATGGCTCAATGCTGAATCCTCGGCGAGGGTGGGTTTGTCGCCGCTTGGTCTTCGTGGTGGAAAGGCCCGAGTTCGTGTAAGTCGTTGATTTTCACGATATTTGCTGATAATTTCAAGTTCTTCTTGAGGCGGTTCGGTCAAACCCAGTCAAACCAGTCGCACCGGATGAGATTAAGATTAAGATTACGATTATGATTAGGAAAGAAAGAGGAAACATGAAGGGCCGCCGCTGCGGCGTTTCAGTCCTAAGGCTTTAGCCTTTTGCCTTTTGGAATGGGGATTTTGCCATTGCGGTTGAAGGAGCCTCGGCGATAATACCGGCACAATTGATGAACGAATGGAATATCCAGTCGCGCTCCCGTCTCTGCCAGGCGTGTGAGACGCCTTTTGCCGACAAGCAGCCTTACCATACGGTGCTCCTCGAGGAAAAACAGGAGTATCACCGGTTGGATATTTGCCCGTCGTGCTGGGAGGCCCAATACCGCGAGGGCGCCAGCGAACGCAAGGGCTTCATCTCCCAGTGGCAGGGCATTTATCATGCGCCGCCCGCCGCGCCCGTGGATGCCATTCAAAAGGAATCGGCCGAATCGCTGCTGCGCAAATTGATCGAGGCCAATGATCCCAAGCACGGCCCGGTTTGCTACATCCTGGCGGTGATGCTGGAGCGGAAACGAATTCTAAAAGTCAAAGAGCAAGTCCAGGGTGCGAGCGGACGCGTTTTTATTTACGAACACGCAGGAACGGGCGACGTTTTCACCATTGCCGATCCCAATCTCCAGCTCAACCAATTGGAGGAAGTCCAGCGCGATACGGCTCAACTTCTGGCGCATGGATTGAATCCGCCACCTGCCGATGCCGCTCCGCAGGATGCTGCGCCTCCAGCCGCGCTTGAACCTGCGCCCGCGCCGGCGGAGAGCCTGGGCGCAAATTCGTAGGGCGATGATGGTGTCGGACCTCGACAGTCTGCAAAAGGAGATTCAGTACCAGTTTCGGGACCTCGCGCTGCTGCAGCTCGCGCTGACGCATCCTTCGGTCGCGCATGAGCAGGGGCGGATGGTGCAGCACAATCAGCGGTTGGAATTCCTGGGCGACGCGGTGCTGGGGGTAGTATTGACGCGCGAGTTGTATGAAAAGTTTCCCGAAGTCAGCGAAGGGCCGTTGACCAAGGCGCGGGCGCAAATGATCAATCGCCGCACGCTGGCTGAGCAAGCGCGGCAGATGGCGTTGCAGGACTACTTGATTTTGAGCAAGGGCGAGGAGGCCAATCTGGGCCGCAGCCGCGCTTCGGCCCTGGCTGACGCGTTCGAGGCTTTGATCGGCGCGATTTTTCTGGACGGCGGTTTTGACGCGGCGCGCGGTTTTGTGCTTCGTTCCTTTCACCGCGCATTTGGTGAATTGACAGTCATCCCCACACTCGACAATCCGAAAGGGGAGCTGCAGGAAATTTTGCAGGCTAAGTCGCCGGAAGCGCCGCACTATAACGTGGTCCGCGCTACCGGGCCGGATCACGACCGCGATTTTGAATGCGTGGTCTCACACGCGGGAATCGAACTGGGCCGCGGCCTGGGCAAGAGCAAGAAGGCCGCCGAGAGCGAGGCGGCTATCTCGGCGCTGAAGAAATTGCGGGGCTGACATTGCAAATGGAGCCACAGATGAACACAGATAGGAACACAGATGGCTTATGACGGAGGACAACAACGAACGTGACCGGGTGACGCATGACATCATCGGAGCGGCGTTCGAGGTGCATCGGGAACTGGGGTATGGATTTCTGGAGAAGGTTTATCTGCGCGCCATACAGGCAGAGTTAAAGCTGAGAGGGCAGAGTGCCGAGTTGGAGCACCGCATACCCGTCCAGTATAAAGGCGTAATCGTGGGCGATTACGCTGCAGATTTGTTGGTTGCCGACAGGGTTCTGGTGGAGTTGAAGATTGCACCCGAATATCAAACCGCGGACGAAGCGCAATTGCTCAATGAGCTGAAAGCCACCGGAATCAAAGTGGGATTGTTGATAAATTTTGGCCGGGCCAAGGTTGAATTCAAGCGCATGGTCTTTTAGTCCATCTGTGTTGTTCTGTGTTCATCTGTGGCCGCTCGCGTGCATGGGCGGAATGAAGCGGCGCGAATTTTGTTGCGTAGCCCTCGATGTTCGTGGCCCACATTGTAAATTGAATATCCGCCGTGCTTGGCCTATAATCAGCGTGTGTCCAATGACGCCGGTGATTCAGTCAATGCCAGCACGCGCTACTGCGCGGTCTTCGGGCATCCTGTCAACCATTCCGCGTCGCCGGCGATGCAGAACGCCGGTCTGGCGGCCTTGGGCTTGAATTGGCGTTACCTGGCTTTCGACGTTCACCCGGATTTTTTGCGCCAAGCTATCGACGGGACGAAGCGGATGGGCTTCATCGGTGTGAATCTCACCGTGCCGCACAAATTGTTGGCGGTGGATATGGTGGATGTCCTCGACGACCAAGCGAGGACACTAGGAGCTGTCAATACCATCGTGTTTGAAACGCGTGACCGTGCCGGATCCTGGGCGCCGGTCGGCGGCGTCGATGTCCGGGCCGGGCAGGATGTGCGTAGCCGCGGATTGAATACAGATGCCGACGCGCTCGTGCAGGCGTTGAAGGAGGAGTTTGGCTTGGAAAGTCTGCGCGGCGCGGCTGTCCTTTTGTTGGGAGCCGGAGGAGCGGCGCGGGCGGCGGCGTTGCGCCTGGCGCAGGAAGGCCTGGTGGCGCTTTATCTGGTCAACCGCACTCAGTCGCGGGCGGACCAACTCGCCGTCGAAGTTGCCAAAAGTTATCCCGGCGCGCGCACCGTTGTCGGGTATCCGTCCGAATCGGTGGATTTGGTGATCAACGCGACGTCGCTGGGGCTAAAGGCGGAGGACGCGCTGCCGATCGATTTGCAATGGCTGAAAGCGCGCCGACCGCGATTTGTGTTTGACATGATCTATCGCCCGATGGAAACCGGCTTGCTGCGCGCGGCCCGGAGCGCCGGTTGCAGAGCCGCCAACGGCGCGAGCATGTTGCTCCACCAGGGGACGCGGGCGCTGGAATTGTGGACGGGCCGTCCGGCGCCGGTCAAGGTGATGCGTGCGGCGCTGGAAAAGAACCTTTACGGATGATCAATATTTTCGATCCAAAAGTCCTGGCACAGGTCCCGTTTCATTTTTGGACGTTGTGTTTCTTCGCGTTGGGCTGCGTGGTAGGCAGCTTCTTGAACGTATGCATCCACCGGATGCCGCGGGATGAGAGCATTATCCATCCGCCCTCGCATTGCCCGCATTGCGGGTATTCGATTCCGTGGTATTTGAACCTCCCGCTGATAACGTGGCTTTGGCTGCACGGCCAATGCGCCAACTGCAGAAAAGAAATCTCCATGCGCTATTTCCTGGTCGAGGCGTTGACGGGAACAGTTTTCGCGCTGTGCTGGCTTGTCTTTGGGCACCAATCGCCGGCAGTGGCCGCCGTGCAATGCGTTCTGATCGCGGGCTTAATTGCGGCGACGTTTATCGATTTTGAGCACTTCATCATTCCCGACGAGATAACCGTTGGCGGCATGGTGCTGGGATTGATTCTGGCCTTTTTTGTCCCGGCCTCGCATTTCAGTATTTTGAGTTACCCTGGTTTCCGTCCTCTGCAATCGCCGGGGTCGGCTATGCGCGACAGCGTGGTGGGGATGATTGTTGGGGCAGGTGTGGTGTATGCGATACTGCGCCTAGGCAAGTTGCTCTTCGGGCGTTACAAGGTGGCCTTGCCGCCGGGCAGCCGCATTCTTTTCACGGAGACCGCCCTCAAACTGCCGGAAGGTGAGATGCCCTATGAGGAATTGTTTTATCGCCCCAGCGACATGATCCGCATCGAGGCCGAAAGAGTCGAGTTGGTTGACCGATGCTACCGGAAGGTGGAATTGCGACTGCAAGCCAAACAACTGCGCATCGGCCAGGACACGTTCGACCCGGACAAAGTGTTATATCTTGAAGCGGTGGCCGACCATGTCGTGCTTCCGCGCGAGGCGATGGGTCTGGGGGACGTGAAATTTATGGCGGCCATCGGAGCTTTTCTGGGCTGGCCGGCGGTTGTGTTTTCGCTGGCACTCAGTTCGATCATTGGCTCGGCCGTCGGCGTGGCCTTGATCGTGATGAGGCGGCGCGAGTGGTCAGCCCGGATGCCTTATGGGCCGTATATCGCGGTGGCGGCGGTGATCTGGATTTTCGGCGGATACAAGTGGCTGAGGATATTCTTTTAGGGAAAGAGGCACTTCAAGGGCTGGCCACGGCGCGATAGAAATCTTGCGTGTCGGGCGGGGAAACGGAAACCGGCTGGATGAGGGAAGGGCTGAAGTTGGT
>DASYNM010000290.1:0-20989 GCA_036008545.1 Verrucomicrobiia bacterium | reverse complement strand
CGACAACCGCGAAACGGAGGGGCTTAGGCAAAATTGCCTGGATAAGCTGTGCTCGTTCACGGAGCGTGACTCCATCGCCGCCGTTCTTGGCGGCGGGCCGCGGGCTCAGTGGCTGGCTAGAGCCATCATTTCCGTCAAATATGGTATGCCATTTCCGAAGGAAAAGCCCCCGCGAGCGGATGAGGATCTGGATAAGGAAGAAACCTGCGATGAAGAGTTCAATGTTCAAGGTTCAACGTTTAAAGACGTCGATCCGAGTTCAACCGGGAACGAGCCGGTCGCATCCAGTCGCACCGAGTCCGACCCAGTCGCACCAGATTTGCAGGCGTCAACGGCGGAAGCGCTGAAGGGACGAGAAAAGGATTAGATGGGTTCTAAGCCGGAACAATTCAGCGGTGTGGCAGCGCGTTCTCCCTCACCCCGGCCCTCTCCCGAAGGGAGAAGCGTTTACAGCCTTGGGTAAGGACCTCTGTTCAGTGACTGTTCATCGCGCGGCGCTAGTCCGTTCCCTCTCCTGGGGGAGAGGGTTAGGGTGAGGGCGAGCCTCTGCATCAACTGCTCGGCTCCGGTTAAGTTCAAGATCGGGAATCAGTTTGGTTCCGCACCCGTCACGCCACGCCAAGGGCGCGTTGACATACGCTCGGGGCCCATGTTACCTTGCGCGCGAACAGAGTGTTTATGAGTTCGTTCCTCAATCAGCATGTGCTGGTGCTCAACCGCTTGTGGCAAGCGGTGAACGTCTGCACGGCACGTCGCGCCCTCACGCTGCTGTTCGAAGGGCACGCCCAGGTGGTTTTGGACGACGCCGGCGGCGAATTCCAAACCTACAGTTTTACCCAATGGCGCAGTTTCTCCGAGCAACAGCCGCACCCGGAATCCATCGCCACGGTCTCCTTTAAAATCCGCATCCCGCGCGTCATTTTGCTGGTCATGTTCGACCGGCTGCCCAAGAAGGAAGTCAAATTCACCCGTCACAACATTTTCGAGCGCGACCGCAATACCTGTCAATACTGCGGACATATTTTTGATCGCAAGGATTTGAACCTTGATCACGTCATCCCGCGCGACCGCGGCGGCCCGACGACCTGGGAAAACATCGTCTGCTCGTGCGTTCGCTGCAACACGCAGAAGGCCAATCGCACCCCGCAGGAAGCCACCATGCACCTGGTGCGCAAGCCCAAGCGGCCCAAATGGCGTCCATTCGTGCAGGTCAATTTGGGCGTCCAACACGACAGTTGGAAACATTTCCTGGACGTCGCCTATTGGAACGTCGAATTAGGGGAGGACGTTGCTTAGGGTATCTCCGGGGGATTGATTCGTCGGGAAAACAACCAAGACATGAGTACGACATTGCTACACCGAGCCGGTTCCAGGGCGCTGCTGACGGACATGTACCAGCTCACCATGGCCTATGGGTATTGGAAGGCCGGGATCGCGGAGCGCGAGGCGATATTCCACCTTTTCTTCCGCGAAAACCCGTTTCGCGGCGGCTACACGCTGGCCTGCGGCCTCAGCGATTGCGTCAAGTACATGCTCGGCTTTCGCTTCGGCGACAATGATCTCGCCTACCTGGGGGAATTGAAGGGCCTCGATGACCAGCCGCTGTTCGACGCGGCGTTTATGGATTACTTGCGCGACCTGCGCGTGCGCATCGATGTCGATGCCATCCCGGAAGGTTCGGTCGTCTTCCCGCACGAGCCGCTGCTACGCGTCCGCGGTCCGATTCTCCAGGCGCAACTGATGGAGACGGCGCTGCTCAACGTCATGAATTTTCAATCGTTGATCGCCACCAAGTCCGCGCGTATTTGTCTGGCTGCGCACGGCGATCCGGTCGTGGAGTTCGGGCTGCGGCGTGCCCAAGGCGTGGATGGCGCGCTCACGGCCAGCCGCGCGGCTTACGTGGGCGGATGCGCCGCCACCTCCAATTTGATGGCTGGCAAACTTTTTGGCATCCCGGTCCGCGCCAGTCATGCCCATAGCTGGGTGCTGGCGTTTGACGATGAACTGGCCGCCTTCAACGCCTACGCCGACGCCTTGCCCAACAATGCATTTTTCCTGGTGGACACTTACAACGCGTTGGTGGGAGTCCGCAACGCGATCGAGGTGGGGAAACGATTGGCGAAAACCGGGCGTAAACTGGGTGGCATCCGCCTCGATTCCGGTGATCTGGCTTCCTTGAGCGTCCAGGCGCGCCGGATGTTGGATGATAATGGCTTCAAAGACGCTCTGATTTTGGCCAGCAATGATCTGGACGAATACACTATCTTGAGCCTGAAGGACAAAGGCGCGGCCGTCCAGCTTTGGGGTGTCGGCACCAAGCTCATCACAGCCTACGATCAGCCGGCGTTGGGCGGCGTCTATAAACTCGCGGCGATGCGCAGAGCCGATGGGAAGTGGGAGCACAAACTGAAGCTTTCAGATCAACCGGCGAAGGTGAACCACCCCGGCATGCTCCAGGTCCGCCGCTTTCAAAACAGCGACGAATTCATAAGCGACGGGATTTTCGACGAGCTTGGGGCCGCGCCGGAGCCGTTCACCATTGTCGATCCGCTGGACGGGACCAAACGCAAAACCATCCCGCCCGAGACGAAGTGGGAGGATTTGCTGACGCCCGTTCTGCGCCGCGGCCAGCCGGTGCGCGAACTGCCTTCGCTGGAGTCGATCCGCGAACGCGTTCAGCGCCAACTTTCCATGCTGCATCCCGAGACACTGCAATTCGAGAACCCGCGCCCATACTTGGCGGGCCTGGAGCTGGGCTTGCACGAATTGAAGAAGCAAGTGGTCCTTACGGCCAGGGGCAACTCAGCCCGCTTCAAGCCGCCGCCCGCGTTCAAATCCGTTCAAGCCATAAATCAAAATAGATAGACGCGGATTGAACATGGCGCGATAATTTCTTCTTGACTTAAAGGGTTCCCTCTTGCTCGGCCGCCCGGACATACGTGGCGCGGATTACGGAACGATTCAGTTTTGGTACTGAATTTTGACAGGATGAGCCAGAACAAATTAAGAGCGGCGCGCTGTGCGGGCTACAGGATTTACAGGATGAAAAAAAGGATTGGCATCAGGAACGAGGCCTCGCCGTTTGCTGATATCTCCCGGATTGGCAATCCATCCTGTTCATCCTGTAAATCCTGTCTAAATCTCTTTACTTCCCGGTCTTTCAACTGCGTGGTTCCGCTTAGTAAAAGCGCGCCGATCGGAATCCGCGCGCAGTCGCGAGAGTCAATTGATCCTTGTCACCCGACACGAATAGGTCCGGATTGAGTTGCTCCAAAATGGCCACGTGAAGCGCGTCCGCGCTGCGGGCCTTGAGCTGCGCCGCAAAGCCGGCGCTGATTTGATGCGCATCCTTGAGCACTTCATCCCAATCCACCGCCCCTAATTCAAATGGGCCAACCTGCAGCAAGTGAGAAAAGTAGCGCCTCAAGGCCTCAACCAATTCCCGCCTCGGCGGGTGCGGTCGCAAACACAAATCACGCAATGTGTTGATCGTCTCAAATCGAGACCAATCGGAGACGATGAAATCGTCGGCTTGATGACGGGAAAACCAGACGCGGGCTTGGGCATTGAGCGGATCGGGCGTGTAAAGCCAGGAGACCAAAAACGAGGCGTCCGGGTAGATCGTCATTCGCGCAGGTCCCGCAGCGCGGCTTGCGCATCCTGGGCGGGAGCGCCTTCACAGAGGCGGTCCAATTCCGCGTGAATTTGCTTTGCCGTAAGACGCGCGCGCTTCCGGCGTGAGAGCACCAGCGGTTCCTTGCCATCCTCTAATTGCAGCGATTGCCCCGGCTTCAAATGCGATGCCAAAGCCGGGTTGCGAACCAATTCCCGTTTTGAGAGCGTCTTCATGCTGACAAATATGTCAGCAAACTCCAGAATTGGCAAGCCCGTCTTGTGGCTCCTGTTCCTCCCTGGCATCCAACCGACTAACTCAAGGTGAATCCGTGCTGCCCCGTATCAGCGCGATAGCTCGTTCCAGAAAAACGTGTAGGCCAGAGCGTCCATGTAGGCCGATTGCTTGTTGTTGGCGGCTGCTCCATGGCCGCCCTCGATGTTTTCGTAGTACAAGACCTGGTGCCCTTGCTCTTCGAGGCGCGCGGCCATCTTGCGCGCGTGTCCGGGATGCACCCGGTCGTCGCGTGTCGATGTGGTGATGAGGATCGGTGGATATTGCTTGTCGGCACTGACATTTTGATAGGGCGAATATTTTTGGATGTAGGCCCAATCCTCCGGTTTATCCGGGTCGCCGTATTCGTCCATCCAACTCGCGCCCGCCAGCAACTTGTTGTATCGGCGCATGTCCAGCAAAGGCGAGCCGCAATGGATGGCGCCCCAAAGATCGGGCCGCTCCGTAAGCATAACGCCCATCAGCAATCCGCCATTGGACCGCCCTTCAATGCCGAGCCGCTTGGGCGAAGTGACGCCGCGCGATTCCAAATCTTCCGCCACCGCGATGAAATCGTCGTAAGCGCGCTGGCGGTGTTCCTTGCGGGCGGCCTCGTGCCAGGCGGGGCCGAATTCGCCGCCGCCGCGGATATTGGCCAGGACAAAAACGCCGCCGCGTTCGAGCCAGGCCACGCCCCGGCCGGCGCTGTAAGACGGCAGCATGGGAATCTCGAATCCCCCGTAACCTGTCAACAATGTGATGTTCTGGCCGTCGAGCTTAAGTCCTTTGCGGCCGACTTGAAAATAAGGCACCCGCGTGCCGTCCTTGGACTTGGCCTCGAATTGCTGAATTTCCAATCCGGCGGCGTCGAAGAAGGAGGGCAGGCTTTTTATTTTCTCCGCTCCGGCCTTTCCGGCGGTGCCGAGCAGAAGACTCGAAGGCGTCAGAAAGTCTGTCTCGGTCATGAAGTAATCATCCGATTCATCCGAATCAATGCCCTCGATTCCAACCGAGCCGAAAGCCGGCGCCTCGATGGGCTGGCGCCCCCATTGGCCGCCATTATAAACCAAGAGCCACGGGCGGCTGTGGACATTGTCCAGTTCGGTCAGCACGAGGTAATGTTGCGTATCGGCAACGGCAGAGAGGGAGACACGGTCGGAGGGTTGAAAAACGACCGAGAAGTCGCGCTTCCCTTGCAAATAATCCTCAAAGTTGGCGGCAATAAGCGATCCGGCCGGATACGTATTATTATTGACCGCCCAATCCGAGCGCAGGCGCAACAATAAAAGCTTGCCGAATGTTTCGAGAATGGCATCCGCTGGTTTATCGATGCGCACCCATTTTTCCCCGCGCCGGATAAATAGTTCATCTGTAAAAAAAGTCGGCGCGCGCCCGACGAATTCGTAAACCTCACCATGGTCGCGATCGACCGAAACGCTGGCCGCTTCGTCGGTCGGCTGCGCCTCGAAGACCGTGCGGGCCTGGCTCAGCGGCGTGCCGCGCTGCCATTGTTTGATGATGCGCGGGTAGCCGCTGCTGGTTAATGAGCCGGGGCCGTAGTCGGTGCCGATGTAAAGCGTGTTGCGGTCGCGCCAAGCCACGTCGCTTTTGGCCTCGGGCACCGTGAACCCGTCCGGCACGAACTGTTTGGAATTCATGTCGAATTCGCGGATGACCGCCGCGTCCGCGCCGCCGTGGGAAAGCTCAATCAGGCAGCGGTCGTTGGACGGTTTGAGAACATTGTAACCGTGCCAAACCCAGTTCTCCTTCTCCGTGGCCGCCAACTGGTCGAGGTCGAGCACGGTTTCCCAGGCGGGGGCGGCTTTCTTGTATTCTTCCAGCGTGGTGCGACGCCAGAGACCGCGCGGATTCTTGTCGTCGCGCCAGAAGTTGTAATAGAACGCGCCGTGCTTGGCGACTTGCGGAATACGCTCGCGCGAGTTGAGAATGTTCAACAGGCGCTCCTGTAACGCCTTGAATCCCGGGGCGGATTCCAATTTGGCGGTGCTGACCGCGTTCTGGGCGCGCACCCAATCAAGGGCTTTCTCGCCGGTGACGTCTTCGAGCCAGAGGTTGGGGTCGTCAGGAGTGGCGCTCACGTCGTCGGCTGCGAAGAGGAATAGCGGACGGAGGCAAAGTAAAGCGGTAACGAGAGCCAACCGCGCGCGGTATTTGAATGAAATAAACATGATGGCAGTCTAATGTTCAGGTTCAATTCCACTAAACGGAAGCCGCACACTAACGGACGCCATGAATTTTGCCAATCCATTTGATTTGCAGTTTCGCCGCTCGCGGCTTAAAAGGAAATTACTATGAAATCCAAACTGACTCGCCGCTCTTTTCTCAAGCGGTCCGCCCTGGCTGCCGGGACAGCCTCTGCCGCCCAATACCTCGCCTTTCCCAGCATTCTTTCCGCCCGCCAGCCCAGTGACACGCTCAACTGCGTGCAGATCGGGTGCGGAGGACGCGGCGAAACGCATCTGACGGAAGCCATCGTGAGCCAGCGCCAAAATCTGGTCGCTTTGGTGGACCCGGCGGATCACCAGATCGCCGGCAAGCAGAAATGGCTCCAAGGAAAGAACGTCAAGACGAGCGACGTGCAGGTCTTCAGCGATTACCGGGAAATGTTTGACAAGATCGGCAAGCAAGTCGATGCCGTGTTCATCGCGACACCCAACCATCACCATTGCAACGCCGCGATGCTGGCGCTGGAGGCGGGCAAGAATGTCTATTGCGAAAAGCCGCTGACGCACGATATCGCCGAGGCGCGGAAATTGCGCGAAGCCGCCCCGCGACACCCCAAGCAGGCCACGCAAATGGGCAACCAGGGCCACTGCATGGATGGCTATCGGCGCCTGTGCGAATTTGTCTGGGCCGGCGTGATCGGCAATATCACCGAAACTCATAGCTGGACCGACCGCGCCAACGGCGGCATCGGGCCGCGACCGCCCACGCTGCCTGTGCCCGCCGGCATGCACTGGGATGCTTGGATCGGGCCGGCGCCCTATCGGGATTATCATTCCGATCTGCATCCGCACGAATGGCACGGCTGGTATGATTTCGGCAACGGCTCCATCGGCAACATGGGTTGCCACGTTTTGGAAGGCGTTTTCTGGGCGCTCAAAGTCGAGCATCCCACCAGCGTCGAGATGGAATTCGTTCGCGGCGGCAGCGACGAGCGGTATCCGCTGGGCAGCAAGGTGCGATGGGACATTCCAGCCCGCGGGAACATGCCGGCTTGCAAAGCGTATTGGTACGAAGGGTTGAATCCCACCACCACCGACAATCCGGCGGGTGGGTTGCACGCGGCCGTGGGCAAGGCGCGCTTCTTTCCGGAGCTGGCCCTCAAATTGAACGAGCAGTATCCGGACGAAGAACTGCTCAAAGGCGACAGCGGGACACTCTACGTCGGAGACAAGGGCGTGATTTACACTCCCACTTACGGCAGCAGCAACACACACCCGATGCACGTCGTGCCGATGGAGAAAATGGACCAGATCACACAGCCGCCCCGCACGCTGCCGCGGCCAAATCCCAATCCTTTTGTTGACTTCGTCCAGGCGTGCAAAGCTGGTCGGACGGACACAGCCACTCCCTTTGAGTACGGCGCGCGGCTGACGGAATTCACTCTGTTGGGCAACTTGGCGCAACACGCGGGGGAAGGGAACAAGGTAATCTGGGACGGCCCCAACATGCGCGTGACCAACATCCCCGACCTCAATCGCTGGATCAAACGCGAAGACCGCAAAGGCTGGGTGGCTTGACGCGGCGCCGGTGCGTGATTTTTCGGGAGGGACGAGCGCCTGCGAGTCCGTGATATGTCTTTCTCTTCCGCCGAAAGCGACCAACGCGGGAATCGTCACGGACCGGGTCAGGGGCTCGCAGGCGCTCGCCCCTCCCGGATTCGGGTCTTGTTAGGCGGGCGTCGCCACCGATGATTGCAGAGCGCGCGAGGCCGCCAAGTCCACCTTGCGCTGGCGCAGGCTCTTGAAAAATTCGTAACCCTCGCGGCAGCGGCGCACGCAGACGTCCTTGTCCTCCAGCATCGTCTTGATGATGCGGAGAATCGGTTTGGGTCGCAGATAATAGGCACGGTAAAAACGGTCCACCGCCTCGAAAATCTCGTCCTTGTTCAAGCCGGGATACTCCAGCGAACTTTGCTGGAAGCCGTCGTCATGCACAATGTCCGTCTTGTCTTTCTTCGCGAACCAGCCGTTTTGCCGCGCCATCTCGAACAACTCCGTGCCGGGATACGGCGCGGCCAGTGAAACCTGGATGCTGAAGACATCCAAATCCATCGCGTAGCGGATCGTTTGCTCGATGGTTTCCCGCGTTTCCACAGGCAATCCGAGAATGAACGTGCCATGAATGACCACACCGGCCTTGTGACAAGCCTTGGTGAAACGATGCGCTTCATCCAGTTGAATGCCCTTCTTGATACGATCGAGAATCTCCTGGTTGCCGCTTTCGTAGCCGACTAGAAACAGGCGCAAGCCGGATTCCTTGAACGATTTGATCGTGTCGTAATCGAGATTCGCCCGGCTGTTGCACGACCAGGTGAGGCCCAGCGGAGCGAGCTTCTTGGCGATTTCGCGCGCACGTGGCAAATTGGCGGTGAAAGTATCGTCATCGAAGAAAAACTCGCGCACCTGCGGGAAGAGTTTCTTGGCGTAAGCCATTTCGCCGGCGACATTTTCCGGCGAGCGCACGCGGTATTTGTGGCCGCCAAT
Organism: Verrucomicrobiia bacterium; assembly: GCA_036008545.1. Lineage (GTDB taxonomy): Bacteria > Verrucomicrobiota > Verrucomicrobiia > Limisphaerales > Palsa-1400 > Palsa-1400. Next base: position 12,373 of record DASYNM010000290.1, on the reverse strand, counting down.
GGTTTGCGGCCAGAGACAGAAGGTGCATTGCGCAGGGCAGCCGCGCCCGGTGTAAAGACTAATATAAGGGTGCAGCAAATAGCCGATGAAATACTTCTCGATCTGCAAATCGCGTTTGTAAGCATCCACCACCCAGGGCAGCACGTCCATGTTGGAGATCATCTCGCGCTCCCGGTTGTGGACAATTTTGCCTTCGGCGTTGCGATAGGAAAGTCCGTCAATCTGGGCCAAAGGCCTGCCTTCGGCCACTTCCTTGCAGGTGAAATCGAATTCCTTGCGTCCAACCCAATCGATGCACGCGGAGGCCTTGAGAGTTTCGGCGGGCAGCACGGCCGCATGCGCGCCGATAAAACCGATTTTCACGCCGGGCTTCTGCGCCTTGATCGCTTCGGCCACCTTGCAATCATTCTTGAGAGAAGGCGTGGAGGTGTTGATGATGACGTGGTCGTAATCGCGCGCGATTTCCAGGCATTGCTTGACATCGACATCGTGCGGCGGGCAATCGAGCAGCCTGCTGTTGGGCACCAAGGCGGCCGGTTGCGCCAGCCAAGTCGGATACCAGAACGAAGTGACTTCGCGCCGGGCCTGATAACGCGCGCCAGCCCCGCCATCAAACCCATCGAAACTGGGCGGAGATAGAAATAGCGTTTTCACTTCGTCTTCTTTGCACTGGCGATCTTGGCCAGCAATTCGTCGCGTTGAGTGGAATCGCCGGAACCGCAGCCGCCGGCGGGGGTATTAATAGCCGCCTTGGCTTCCGCTAGGTGGCCTTTGCCGATGGAAACTCCGTTGTAGGCCTGCACGTTTCTCCCCTCGTAATAGGGCTTTGGCTTGGCGCCGAAATTGAACGCAAAATTTCGGAACAAATCGTGCGGGCTGCCGCTCAAGGCGATGGTCTGCTCATAGCCGCAATGCATCATGCAATTCTCGCAACGGGGATCGCGGGCCACGCCATCGACCACGCCGTACTTGTTCCAATCGACCTTCGTCAACATCTCTTGATAACCCGGATAATGCCCGTCCGTCATCAGATAACAGGGCGCCTTCCAACCGCGGACATTGCGGGTGGGGATGGCCCAGGCGCTGCAGGTCAATTCTCGTTTTCCGGCCAGGAATTCCTGGTAACCCGGCGTTCCAAAAATGGTGAATCGCTTGCCCCACTCCTCGATCTTGGCGAATTTCTCCCGCGTCATTTTTCGTGTCAGGAAGAAATCCTCGGGTTGCTTGCCCAAGCGCGTGACCATGTCTTTCTTAGCCGCGTCGTACTCGTAGCCCGGGGAAATAGTGTGGCCATCGACTTCCAGCGAGGAGAAATACTCGAACATCTGCTCGATCTCCGGCACTTGCGTTTCCTTGTAAACGGTCGTGTTGGTGGCGACCTGGTAGCCGAGGATTTTCGCCATCTTGATCGCCTCAACGCATTCCTTGAACACGCCCTCGCGCTCCACGATCAAGTCGTGCGTGTATTCCAACCCGTCGATGTGGACGTTCCAGTACAGCCACTTGGTGGGTTTGATAACGGGGCGGCCGTCGGATTTTCCCTTGCGAATGGTCTCGATGTCTTTTTCTGAAATTAGTTTTTCTTCCAGCAATTTGGCCAGCTTCTGCTCCAATTTGGCGCTGTAAGTGGCGGCCAGGAAATCCCGCATTTTCTTGCGCATGAACATCCCATTGGTGCAGAGATAAACGATGCGGCCCTGCTTGAGCAAACCAGCGGTCAGCTCTTCGATCTTGGGATAAATCAAGGGTTCGCCGCCGCAGATCGAAACCATCGGCGCGTCGCATTCTGTGGCTGAAGCCAGGCAATCCTCCAGCGACATCATGTCCTTGAGGTTGGTGGAGTATTCGCGAATGCGCCCGCAGCTTGTGCATGTTAAGTTGCACGTGTGCAGCGGTTCCAGTTGCAACACCAAGGCAAACTTGGGTGTGCGCAAGAGCCTATGTTTGACAATATGGGCGGCGATCTTCGCCGTCAAAGCGAGTGGAAATCGCATAATGATTTAATTATTTTGGGTCAAGTCCCTGTTCGACGCAACCTGCATCGGCTTAACGTCTGGGGGAGGTGCCGGCTTGGTTTGACCTATACCCGGCAACAACAACATTAAGGGAGAGAAGGCGGGAGTGGCCGAAAGACCGCCGCAACCGCCGCCGATCAAAGGAATCGCCGACGCCAGCAACAAGGATTTCACCATAAGCCCGACTCTCACAACGTCATACTATATAAGAGGAGGTAAAGTTGGCAACCCCTATTCTTGAGCTTTTCTTGTAGGGGATAACCTTACAAGAACTCATGCCCCCATTCCCTCCTCAAATGAACCGGCGGCAATCGGGAAGCAGAGGTTGTCACGCACATAGGCGATGCCGTTGGCGCTGGTCTTGTCCAGGTCGCGATACGCGCTCTCGGCTTCGACGATCAGCGGCGCCGTCTTGGTTTTGTTGACCGAACAATAGCGCTTGGGATAGCCGATGTGGATCAGCAACTCCACGTAGCGCGTCATGTTCAAATCGCCAGTGGGGATATCGACAAACTGCATCCCCCGCTTCTGCCAGCCGCTTTCCATGAAGCGTAGTGGCACGCCAGGGCGGATGACGAAGTTTTTGACGTGACACGCGTAAACGCGCGAGGCGACTTTGAGAAACCGGGTTTCCCAATTCTCCCCCTCCCAGCAGTGCGACGGGTCGGCGTTGACGACCAGGCAATGGTCCCCATCGCACGCCCCCACCAACATGTTAAAGTCATCCGCACACATGGCGGCGGTGCCGGGATGGATTTCATGGGCCAGGAAAAGACCGAGTTTGTTGGCGTGGGCGCGGAGTTTGGCGGTCTTCTTGACAAACCGCTCCTGGCCCTCCTGCAGCAGGTCGTAATCGCCGCCCTTCCAGAAGCCCCACGGATAGCCGGTGGCCATTTCCCAGCCAAAGGCCACCCCCCAAAACATCGGGATGATCCTGACCTTCAGTTCAGCGGCCAGGTCGAGCAGGCGCAACAGGTAGGTCTCGCTCCATTTCTCAATTTCCGCCACCGATTTGTGCGCAACGTCGGCCGGCAGGAACGGGCGGATGGTCGGGCTTTGGGTCCACGCGGTCGTATGCACCCAGAACGGGCAATGGGCCGAAATGCCGTCGAGGGCCATGCCGCGCGAGGCGAAAGCATCCTTGATTTCGGCGGGCTTTTTCAATTTGGCGCCGTCCGTCAGCATGTAATTGGACGGTTGCGCGCCCGCCGCGCCGGCGGCTTTGGCGTAATCGAGAAAATCGGCGAGGGACTTGGCGCCATGCTGCGCGCCTTCGATGCTGGGATGAAAACATTTATCGGCCATAAAATTCAAAAATTAAAGTTGATGCGATGCCGCGAAGACTAAGGTTGTTGCCGAAAATAAATCAACATATTTGATTCCGCGGCGGGTTTGGTTTTCTGTGCGTTGTTGATGAAACCGCGAATGAACGCCAAGAGACGCGAATGTTGGGATTTCTGATTCTTGGGGAGCGCGGTCGTCCCGACCGCCGTGTTTGGCGTCTCGCCAAACGCATCCCCGCTTTTTCCTTGCCTGTCGGAGCGGGGCGCGAGACGCACCCCGCAGCGACCGAGCGATCAGAACAACATAAGAGCGGCCCGCTTTGCGGGCTGGTCGCGCTCCCCAAGATTAGCGTAAGGGCGTTTCCAATTATTTCGGATCTGCTTCAGCGGCTGCTGCGGCGTCAATTCGGTTGAGAGCTGTCGTCGTGCGACCAACCACATCCGGATCAAAGGGGCCGGTTGGGGCCGTAGCCGTAGCCCATGAGGAACTTACGATAAAACCGGTGCTTTTTACGATAAATCTAGTGCTTTTAATCATACTCTTTTTGCTAGCCGGGCCAGGGTCAAGCTCCTCCTTGCGCTGCAATTCCCGCAGCGCAGGGACGGCTGATTGGGCGTCCTTGCCGAACTCTCCCAAAGCAGTCGCGGCCTCTGCTCGAACCAGGGGTTCAGGATCATCCAAGCACTTGATCAACGCCGGCACGACCAATTTGGGCTGGGCATGGATTTTGCCGAGGGCATAGATGACATTGTGGCGCACCAACACGTTGGTATGAGCTAGGCCTCGCAGCAGGGCGGGGATCGCCTCCTCGGCTGGCGGGCCAATTTCACCAAGGATGGCGGGAACGGCTTGTTGGGGAAATGGAGAAGGATCGGCCTCGAATATCGCGACAAGGCCGGGGACAGCATTGCTGGCACGTGATCCTAAAGCCATAAACGCGTTCATGGCTTTGTAGTTTAGGTTCGCGGGTGCGAACGGAATTTTAATGAAATGTTGTTTTTGGAGCAGATCAAACAAGCGAACCGTTAGACTGGAATTCGGCTGTTGCAGCATCCGCAATAGGATGGGGCAAGCGTTGGTTCCGATCTGGCGAATGGCCTCATCGGCTTCGGCATGGGCCGGTGGGGCTGGTCCGTTGGGGTGCGCGACATTGTAATTTCCGGTATCGTAACCTGCCAGCCAATAGCTCAAAGGCTTGCCCTGATAAACCGGTTCGGGCGAGAGCGTTGACAGCCACACCTTCATCGCGACGACGGCGACAAGTAAAACAGCCCACAGAATGCGGCGTTTCTTCCCCATGTGGAAAGCGTGGCCGAAATGCAGTGAAAATCGAGCGTTTTCTACAACCGTAAGCAGCGATGTAGAACGAGTACAACCCGAAAGCGAGCCATTCTGCTCGCCGGTTCTGCGGTCGAAGGTCTCGCCTCGGCGCAGCTTGGGTCGTTGGACTTGGATTTGATCCTCTTGTTTTTATCCTCTTTTCCGGCCACGGCGGCGTGGTCTTTGAGCCGATACGATGCGCAGCCGGCCAGCCGCAATCAAAGGGAGCATAATGGATTGCAAACGGAAAATCCCGATTTGTCAGTGGAATGATTGGCAGTGGAATAGGAAAAGTAATGCTGCTTTCTGAAAAGCCTTTTTCCCATTCCCCTGCCAATCATTCCTCTGCCTTATTCCTCTGACAATCATTCCCCTGACGAAATCTTCTCGTAAAGCAGCGGCTATGACACAAAATCAATTCAACGGCACGCCGCGACGAATATAGGTCGGCACGTCCAGGTCCTCGCCGTGGCGGATGGTGGGCTCGCTTTTCTCGAAACGGCCTCGGAAAACGATCTCCAAGGGCAACTCTTTTTGCAGGCGCGACAGCTTTTTGCGCGAACGGCCGCCCTGCACGCGCATGATGTGCGCCCTCCTCTCTTCCGACAGCGCGGGTGGCGGGACGATGAAACGCGAAGCCGGCCGCTCCTTGTCCGCTGTGTCAAGAAATTGCGCGGACTCAACCGGCTCCGGCGGCGCGGTGGTGAGCGGCGGCGGCACTTCCTCGGGGCGGCGGCATGAGGCAATCAGCGTGACGGAGAGCCGGCCGGCGAATGCCTCGTCAATGGCCGCGCCGAAAATGATATGCGCGTTTTCGCAATGCCGGTGCAGCGGCTCCATCAACTTGTGAATTTCGCTCATCATCACATCGAGTCCGCCGACGATGCTAACCAGCAACGCATCGGATTCGTTGAGCACCTGGCCGCCGTCCAAAAGCGGATGCGCCAGCAATTTTTCGATGACTTGCTCGACGCGCTTCTCGCCGGAAGCCTCGGCTGTGGCGAAAAAGCTGGCGGCGTGACGTCCGCGGGTGACGGAGCAGAGATCGGCGAAATCGACGTTGATCAAGCCGGTTTGCGTGAGCATCCGCCAGATGCCGCGCAATCCTTCGGCCAGCAGGCCGTTGCTGATTTTGAACCCCTCCAGCACGCTGGTGTTCTCATCCAGCAATTTAAAGAGCTTGCGATTGGGCAGGCAAATCACGGCGTCGGCATTGGCTTTGAGTTGTTGCAAACCGGTCTGGGCCTGGAATTGCCGGCGGTCGCCCTCAAAGTCGAAGGGCAGCGTAACCAGGGCCAGCACGAGCGCGCCCTTTTCCCGCGCCACGCGCGCAAACACTGGCGCCGCACCTGTGCCGGTGCCGCCGCCCAGGCCGGCCAGCAAAAAGATAACGTCGGCTCCGTCGCAGAAGGCGCGGATTTTTTCCAAATCCTCCTCGGCCGCCGCTCGGCCCAACTCGGGATCGCCGCCGGCGCCCAGGCCGCGAGTGCGGGTCGCGCCGAGGACAAATTTGGCCGGCACAGCGCAGGCCTCGAGCGATTGGGAATCGGTATTGACGGCCTGGAATTCCACGCCGGCAAAACCGGCCTGGCAGGCGAAGCCGGCGGCATTGCAGCCCGCGCCGCCGAGGCCAAAGACTTTGAAAACGAGTTTCTTCTTGATGGCCGCTTCTTCGGGTTGTTCAACGGGAGTGCTCATATCACTTTCTAAAAAGCTCAACCAAAGTTTTTTTGATCCCGCCCGCCAGGCCGCCGGCCGCGGGTTTGCGTTTTTGCTGCAACGAACCGAATTTGACCAGGCCGATGGCGGTGGAGAATTCGGGTTGGTCCAGGGCGGATTTAAGGCCGCTGATGGAATTGGTTTTGCCAAGGAAGGCCGGCATCTGGAAAATATTCTGCGCCAGCCCCTGGATGCCGGGAATCCGCGCCCCGCCGCCGCAAACCAAAACCCCGGCCCGCAGGCGGTCGGTCAAGCCAGCGTTGGCAAGCTCCGCCTCGATCAACGAAAAGATTTCCTCCAGCCGCAGCGACATAATGCGGCGGAGATGTTCGAGGTTGATAATTTTCGGAGGCAGGCCCAACTCGCCATCCGAAGAAATCGTCTGCCCTTTGACCGAGTCATCGACGCAGGCTCCGCCGCGCTCGATCTTCAAGTGCTCGGCCCGTCCCAACGGCACTTTCAAACCGTACGCCAGGTCGTTGGAAATATGGTCTCCGCCCACGGCCAGCACGCCGGTGTGCTTGATGATGCCCTCAGAATACACGACGTATTCGGTCGCGCCCGCGCCCAGATCAATGACGAGTGAGCCGAGTTCCTTTTGCTCGTTGGAGAGCAGCGCCAGGGCCGAGGCCAATCCTGTAAAGACGATTTCATCGACTTCCAATTGCAGGCCGCGCACGACGGCGATGGAATTCTTCAGGCGATCGACATGGCCGTGAACAACGTGGACATCGACCTCGACCTTGGCCCCATACATGCCGACCGGATTCTGGATGCCGTGCTGCGTATCGACCTGGAAGAGTTGGCGAATGGCGTGAACGACAGTGTTATCGACCGGCAGATTGATGGCCTTGGCGTTCTTGATGACGTCCTGCACGTCCTCGGCCGTGATCTCGCGATCGGCGGAGACGACGGGATGGACGCCGTGGTTGTTGAAGCCGCGCACGTGATTGCCGGTGACGCCGAGATAGACGCTGCGGATTTCCACGTTGGCCATTTGTTCGGCTTCGACGATGGCGTTGCGCACGTCTTCGCTGGCCAGGGAAGCGTCGGCGATTTCGCCTTTGCGCACGCCGCGCGAGCGAGCCTGGCCGAGGCCGATGATGTTTAGGGAATTGGCGGCGTTGATTTCGCCCACCACGACACAGATTTTGGAAGTGCCAATTTCGAGACCGACAATGATTGAGGAGGAATCAAACATGTTTCCTTTTTGGACGCGATGGTTGTAGTGCGCGCGGGGCCACCGGTGGAACCGAGGCGGCCGCGACCAAATGGACCGGCAAATTGTTGGAAATGGAGAGGTCGAGCGAGGCGATGGCTTGGCCTGATCTCTGGAACTGGTCGTAAATGAGCCGCCAATGGCGCAACTGCGTGTCAAAATGGCTGAGGGAAAAGGTAATCTCTGCCTTCTGGCTGGTGATCACTTTCAAAATGTCCGGTTGCGAGACGTCGATGCGTTCAATTTCAACCAAGCCGGTCATGGGCGAATGATCGAAGGCGCCCACCAGCGCCAGCGCCGCCCGGATTTGCGCCGAGGTGATTTGTTTGCCCGGATGGGGTTCACTCGCGGGGACTCCCATAAGGATGGGCAGCCGTTCATTGGCTGCCGGCAACACGGTCCGCCAACGCGGGTCCAGCGGTCTCATCACGTAACCATCCTCGTCGAAGTCATACACGGCCACGTCCGTCGCCCCGCCCGCGTGGACTTGCGTGACCATGGTTTGCGCCACCGGCTCACGTTCATTGACGGTGATTTTCAGGGTGTGCTGCAGCACGCGCTCGATGGCCACGAATTGGATTGGTGGCTGGGATTCCAAGTCGCGTTTGACGCGCAATAAATCCAGCGCCATCAAATTTTGGCCGGGCCGGACCCTGGCCCAGGCGCGGATGGTTTCAGGTGTCAACACTCCATCGGTTTGCACCTCGATTTGCTGGATGGCGAAGGCGTCATTCTCGTAGATCAAGCCATCCAACACCCACTTGCCGCCGCGCCAAAGTACCAGGGCGACGAGCGCCACGCAGAAAATCACCGTCATGCCCACGCCGGCCATTCTCATTTTGGCGGCGCGCGTCTGGCTGGTGCGCAACTTGACGTCCAGCACTTGTTCGCGCTCCTGGGAGCGTCGGTTTTTGCTTTTTCGTTTGAGCCAGGCAAACATGCTATTTCTTTTTGGGGCGGTTCAACGCCAGCTCCAACATCCGCTGGCATAATTGGGCGTAGCTGAAACCAGCCGCCGCCGCCGCTTCCGGCAGAATGCTCAACTCGGTCATGCCGGGCAGGGTGTTGATTTCCAGCACGATGGGATCGCCATTGGGCCGCACCATCACATCGACACGCGCATAGTCGCGCCCGCCGACTGCGTGGAATGCGCCCATCGCGGCGTCCTGAATGCGTCTCGTCACGTCGGGATCAAAAGGAGCCGGGCAAAAATGTTCGGAGGCGCCGGGCGTGTATTTGTTGGCGTAATCGAAAAAGCCCTGTTTGGCGCGGACTTCTGCTACAGGCAGCGGTTTATCGTCGAGAATTCCCACCGTGGCTTCGCGCCCGACAATTTTCTCTTCCATCAACACTTCGGTGTCGAAGCGAAAGGACTCCGCCAACGAAGCTTCCCACTGGCCGGTGTGTTCGACCATTTGCAGCCCGACGCTCGAACCTTGGCGAACAGGCTTGAGTACCACCGGCGGCCTCCAACCCGCAGGCCAGGCCGCTTTGGGCGAATCGAGCACGACGAAGCGCGCGGTGGGAATGCCCGTGGCCAGGCAACGTTTCTTTGTCTGCACTTTGTCGAATGCCACGCGACTTGCTTCCGGGCCGCAGCCCGTATAAGGCACGCGCAGTTTTTCCAGTTCTTCCTGCACCGTCCCGTCCTCGCCGTAAGTCCCATGCAATGCCAAAAAGACAATCTCGGTGCCTCGCGGCAATTTCCAGCCTGGCTCCTTGGGGTCCAATTCGTTGACAGTGTGGCCGAGTGAACGCAGCGCCTTCGCTACCGCTGCGCCCGAGCGAAGCGACACCTCTCGTTCGGTCGAGGGGCCGCCCAGCATGACGGTCACATTTAGTTTTTGACTGTTCACTGGCCGATAATCTCCACTTCTTCGCGCAGCTCGATGCCTCGCTCCGCCTTGGCGCGCGTTTTGATAAAGTCAATTAATTCCAGCACGTCCCCCGCTGTGGCCGAGCCGTCATTGACGATGAAGTTTCCATGCACCTTGGAAACGACCGCTCCGCCGCGGCGCGTGCCTTTGAGGCCGAGTTCATCGATCAATTTTCCGGCGGGGACGGTAGGGGATGGGTTTTTAAATATGCAGCCGGCGCTCGATTCCTTGGGTTGCGATTTCCAGCGCTTTTGGTTGAAGGAATTAGCGCGTTCAGCAATCGCTTCGGCGGAATCCGGTCGACCACGAAACGTCGCCGCCAGCGCGATGTTCGTTTTGAAGAGCGGGCAGGAGCGATATTCGACGGGCACCTGGGCAATGTCTCGTTCCCACACCTGGTCGGATGCATCCATGAACCGAACTTGCGTGACAAACTCAAAGGTCGCACTGCCCATCGCGCCCGCGTTCATGCGCAACGCGCCGCCGACTTCGCCTGGAATGCCTTCCAAAAACTCCAAGCCGCCGAGGCTCGCTTCACGTGCCTTGGCGGCCACAGCTTTGAGCTTGGCGCCCGCGCCGCAGCGCAGTTCGCAGCCCGTAACCGTAATGCCGGAGAAATTGGCGTGGGCCAGACAGATGACAACGCCGGCAATGCCGCCGTCACGAATCAATAAATTGGAGCCGCGGCCTAAGAGCATCCAATGTATGCCCTCCTCACCGCAAGTCCGGACGACTCGGGCCAAGTCCTCTTCGGACGAAGGTTCAACGTATATCTCGGCGCATCCGCCTACGCGCAGGGTGGTCCGTTTGCTTAGCGGTTCGTTCTGACGCACCACAGCGCGCGGCAACAGCTCTTTGAGCTTCTCGAAAATCGGGCTGGGTTTGGTCATGGCGTCAGAAGTTCAAGGCGGGCTGTGGCTTCGTGGTGGAAACGGAGTTGGCCTGACCTTCACTCCTGTTCCAGTGCAGAATTTTCTCCGCGATTTGAGCCGACGCCTCCGGCGCGTGCCACGCGGCCAGGGCCTGTTGCATGGCCGATCGCTTGGAAGGATCCAGCAATTGCAAAATCTCACGCGACAGCGGGCCGGGCATGGCCGACTCTTGTTGCATCATGTGCGCCGCGCCGCCTTCCGTAAAAGCCCGCGCGTTGAAATGCTGGTGGTTGTCAGCAGCGGTCGGATACGGAATCAACACCGCGGGCACGCGCCGCGCCGCCAGTTCCGCCAGCGAGGAAGCGCCGGCCCGGCTCACCGCCGCATCCGCCGCGGCCAGCGCCACGCCCATCTCGTCAAAGAATGCGCGCACCAACGCCGGAACGCGGTGCGCGTGGTAGCAGGCGCGGACTTTTTCCACGTCGCGCGCCCCAGTCAAGTGCATGAACTGCAAATCGGGCGCGGCTTGTCGCAATAAAGGCAGCGCTCCCATCACTACCTCGTTGACTTTGCTCGCACCCTGGCTGCCGCCCATGATCAGCAAGACCGGTGTGTTTGGGTTTAATCCTAATGCCATCCGAGCTTTCGCCGACGTTATCGGATGAACGAATTGCGGGCGCACCGGCATGCCGGACACTTCCACACGTTTGGCCTGCAAGCGTGGTTGCGCCGCTGAAAAATAAACGAACGCGCCGTCCACCCATCGCGCCAGCCAGCGATTGGCCCGGCCCGGGATGCTGTTGGATTCGTGAATGAAAATTTTGGCGCCGCACCCTTTGCCTGCCAGCACCGGCGGAGCGCTGACAAAGCCGCCCATGGCCAGGACAAGGTCGGGACGTTGGCGCGCGAAAAGCCGCCGAGCCAGCAGGTAGGATTTGCAGAATCCGGCCAAAAAGCTGATCCGGCCTCCTCGACTCAAACCCACGGCTGGAAGCGTCACAACGCCCATCCCGGCAATGGAAGCGATGGCTTGTTGATCGACATCCTTGGGCGAAACCATGAGCGTCACCCGGCATCCGCGGTGCCGCAACTCCTCGGCCACGGCCAGGCCGGGGAAGAAATGCCCGCCCGTTCCCCCGCAGGCAACAACCGCGGAAGCGCTGGGCTGGATTGGCGTTGGTACTTCAGCCATGGGATGGGGAGGGTTCCAGGGCAGCCTCGAACGGGTTGGAGGCCTTTTGCGGCACAGCTTCGCTCGCCAGGCGGGAGACGCTGATGAGCAGGCCGACGGAAACGAGCATGAGAACTAAATTGGAACCGCCGTAGCTGATGAAGGGCAGAGGCATGCCTTTGTTAGGCAGCATGCTGGTGGCGACGCCGATGTTGATGAAGGCTTGGAGGCCGATCATAAAAGTCAGGCCGGTCGCGAGAAGCAATCCAAACGCATCGCTGGACCGACGGGCAATGAACACGCCGCAAATCGCGAGCACAACAAAGAGCAGCACTACAGCCATCGTCACCACCAAACCAAGCTCCTCGCCGATGATGGAAAAAATAAAGTCGGTAGTGTGTTCAGGCACGAACCCCAGCTTTTGCCGCCCATTGCCCAGCCCCAAACCAGTCCACCCTCCCGATCCCAAGGCGATCATGGCTTGATAAGCCTGATAACCCGCACCCTGCTTATTCTCTTCGGGATGAACCCATGCCATGATGCGGCGCATGCGCATGGGATCATGCAAGAACGAGATCGCCAGCCCAACCAACAACAGCGCGACCGGTGGAACCAGATAGATCAAGCGCACGCCCGCCACGATCATTATTACGCCGCAAACCGAGGCCAGCAGAATAGTGCAGCCCCGGTCCGGCTCGATGAAAATCAAACCCAGCACCAAGACGATAATCGCACCCGGAATAGCCAGGCCCTTCTTGAATCCAGTCATCTGCCTTTGATACCGATCGCCATAGGCGGCCAGAAAAATGATCAGCGCCAGTTTGGCCAGTTCAGAGGATTGGAATTGGGGCAGACCCGGGCGGCCAATCCAGCGATGCGCGCCGTGGCTGGCGCGA
>DASYNM010000289.1:0-2213 GCA_036008545.1 Verrucomicrobiia bacterium | reverse complement strand
AATTTGCCAGAAAGTGAGATGCGCAGTTTCGCGCGTCCAGCATTCTGATGAAACATCGTCCCTGCCTTTTCGGCTGTGTGTGAGCAAATTGCATCTCATGGAGATGTTTTCATTTATTAAACAGACACCGATTTCGTGGATTTTGTATAACGACTCATTGAGCAAGCCTCGAAAGATGCAAACTAATCACACGCGACCAACCTCTCGCTGAGGCCAGAACGCACTTGCCAAAATGGGGATTGGGCCTTACGTTGTGGTGGGTAAGAAAGTCAAATGAATTGACCTGCCAAATCAAAAGATTTCAGAATATGAAAAAATATCCGTCAGCTTTTCGGATGGCCTTTGCGGCCATCACGGCTGCGGCGATCTACCTCGGAGTTTCGTGCAGCATCGCCCAGGCCCAAAACACCTCCACCACCAATGCCACCTCCACTCCGCCGCCCGCGCCTGGCGTCGCCCAGGCTAACCCGGCCAATCCAAGTGGCGTTTTCCCAGGAGGGCCAGGCACCAGTACTTTTACTCCGGGACCAGGTGGTGGTCAGCCCCCGGCCATGAATTATGGCGTGGGCGAAGTGCTCAAGATGTATCAAGGTGGCATCAACAAGGAAATCATCATCAATTACATCAACAGCACGGCCTTGCCGTATCGTCTGAGCGCCGACGGCATAATCTATTTGCAGAGCTTGGGGCTGCCGCAGGAAATCACCAAAGCCATGCTCCAACGCGACTCTCAACTGCAGCAGCAACAGCCCAATCAGCAGTTTTACCAGCCGCAGCCCATGCCCGGAGCGATGCCGCCGCCTCCGAACGGCGCAACTATGGTTCCACCGCCTGCGGACGTCGCGACTCCTAGCACGCCGCCACCCACTGTCACCGTGGTGGGTTCAGATTATCCCGTTTATGATTACGGCTACCCGTATTACTACGCCGGATGGCCTTACTATTACGGACCGGGGATCGTCGGTGGCTGGGGTTGGGGTTGGGGACGTGGTTATGGCGGTTTCCGCGGCGGCTGGGGCGGCGGATTCCATGGTGGTTTCGGAGGGCATGCCGCTTTTGGCGGACATGGGGGCGGCGGCGGGCATCGGTAAGCCGCGCTCTTTTTGAATTTGCCAGTGACGGGATCCGCACTTTACTTGTGCGGATCCTTTGTTTTGCGTAAGACCGTTATTTCCTCACCGACGCCGGCAACTTTTCCCACTTCTGGGTCTTAGCCGATTTCAGCACCGCGTCGCAAACGTATTGCGTCTCCAATGCATCGCGAAACGTGGGGCTGGCAAACCGGCCACTACCCAATCCTTCGAGGAAATCGGCCGCTTGATGGATGAACGAGTGCTCGTATCCGATTTGCAGACCAGGCACCCACCAATTCTTCATGTAAGGCTGGTCGCTGTCTGTCACATGCACGGAACGCCATCCCCGCACCCGGCCTTCGTCGCGGTGATCGAAATATTGGAGCCGATGCAGATCGTGCAGGTCCCATGCGATGGAAGCGTGTTCGCCATTGATCTCGAACGTGTAAAGCGCCTTGTGCCCGCGCGCGTAGCGGGTCGATTCAAACGTGGCCAGCGAGCCATTGCGGAAACGGGCCAGGAAAGCGCAGGCATCGTCAATCCCTACCCGCTCAACCTTGCCGGTCAAAGTATGTTTGCGTTCCTTGACGAACGTTTCCGTCATGGCGGTGACTTTGTCGATGCCGCCGTTGAGCCACAGCGCGGTGTCGATGCAATGCGCCAGCAAATCACCGGTCACGCCGCTGCCGGCGACCTTGAGATCCAAACGCCACAGGCCCGCCCCGCCTTGAGGCAACTCGGGGCTGATGGTCCAATCCTGCAAAAACTTCGCGCGGTAATGGAAAATGCGCCCCAGGCGGCCTTCATCGATCAATTGCTTGGCCAGCGTCACGGCGGGAACGCGGCGGTAATTATACCAGACCATGTTCGGCACTTTGGCTTTCTCGACCGCCTCGACCATCGTTTTGCCTTCCGGCCCGTTCATGGCCAGCGGCTTTTCGCACAGGATCATCTTGCCGGCCTTGGCGGCGGCGATGGCGATTTCGGCGTGCGTGTCATTCGGGCTGGCGATGTCGATGGCGTCGATATCCTCGCGCTGCACCAATTTGCGCCAATCGGTCTCGAACGATTCGAAGTCCCACTTGGCCGCGAAAGCGCGAGCGGCGTCCTTGCTGCGGGCGCAGACAGCCTTGAGCACAG
>DASYNM010000288.1:0-3514 GCA_036008545.1 Verrucomicrobiia bacterium | reverse complement strand
GGATGATGGGCGTGATAAAGCCATTGATCGAAAAATTGCTCGTAGGAACGGCCGGAAAGCTCTGCAATGACCTTCCGCAAATCCTCGGTCACGACGTTGCCGTATTGATGGCGCTCCAGGTAAGTCTTGATGCAGCGGCGGTAAAGGTCCTCCCCCAATTCCGACCGCAGCATGTGCAGCACCCAGCCGCCTTTGGGATAAGCTAGATAAGAGAACATCTCCATCGGATTGCCATAGACGCGGCGGACAATCGCGTTGGTATCGTCCTGCTCTCCCGTAATCCGCCGGGCATTCTGATAAAGCTCGTACAACATCCGGTCCCGGCCATTTTTGTGCCCCTCGTAAAGAACTTCATAATAAGTGGCGAATCCTTCATTGAGCCAGATATCGCTCCAGTCATCGCAGGTGACCAGGTCGCCAAACCATTGGTGCGCCATTTCGTGCGAAATCAGGCTGTCGCCGTCAACAATGTTTTCCATCTCCTCGGTGGATAACTCATTGTCGGTGAGCAGCGTCGCGCTCGTGTTTTCCATCCCGCCCTCCACGAAATCGTTCACGCAAATTTGATCATACTTTGCCCATGGATACGGAACCCCGATTTCCGTCTCAAAAAAACTCATAATGTCCTTGGTGTCGCGAAAAAATGCCGGCGCTTCCTTGAAATCCGAGGGCGGCGTCAGATAAGCCAGCGGGACATTGTTGTGCTTTTCTTCCAGCGTCTTGAAATAACCGGCCGCCACCATGATGAGATAGTTGGCGTGCGGCTGCTCTTGCGACCAGTGAAACGCCGTCAATCCGGTAGCCGCGTCCTTCTCCTGGGAAACCAGTCTGCCGTTGGATACGGCCGTCATGCCATCCGGCACGCGGCACGTTACCTCGGAAGTGAATTTTGCATTCGGCGCATCAAAGCACGGATACCAATGCCGCGCGTCGATGGCCTCGCCTTGCGAAAACAAGTGCGTGTCGCCCTCCTTGTAGCCCATCTCCGGCGTGCGAAAATAAATTCCTACGGTGGGCTGCGCACTATAGGTGATGGTCACGCTCGCTTCCTTGTCGATGGGAATCGGTGCAGAAAACGTGATGATGATTTTGTTCGTGGTCGATTGCCAGGCTTGGATTGCCTCGGTGGACGAAACCGAAATAATCGTGAGATCAACTGCGTCTAGGCTCAGTTCCTGGACTGGCTTGCCATTGGGTTTGAATTGAAAAATCTCCTGGCCCTGAAAAGTGCGCTGCTTGAAATCCGGCGTGAGATCGAGCGCCAGGTGGCTGACGATCACCGCGCGATCGGGCGGATAATTGCGGTCCGTGCCACCGGCGATGGGTGCAAAAAAATTGGCGGATTTGATGCATTTGACGTCCGCCTCATCCGCAGTGCCACGAGCAGGCGAGTTGAGAACATAGACAGTTACAAGGCAAAGAATAAGGCGCATGAGAGTCTTCATGTGGCGAGACGTTAGGCAGGTGGGAGCGGATAAGCAATCACTTCACATGACCGCTTCCGGTCGATAGCCGCGCGCCGCGAGAGTCATCCAATCCAGTCACAATGCGCGAACCGCGTTTGTAAGTGAAATAGGAGTAGGTCCACTCCAGCAAGACCGCGGCTTTGTTGCGGAATCCAATCAGGAAAAGCAAATGAATGAACAACCAGGCGACCCAAGCCAGCCAGCCCGAGAGTTCCACCCGACCTATCTGCGCCACCGCCGCCGACCGGCCAATGGTCGCCATGATGCCCTTGTCCCAATATTGAAAGGCCGAACGCGCCTTCTGGTCCGCATTCCCGCCGCCCAATTCTGTCTCGATAATTTTGGCCGCGTGGCGAGCCATTTGCATCGCCGCCGGCGAGACTCCCGGCACCGGCTTGCCGTGTTTGTCCGTGACCAGCGCAAGATCGCCCACCGCGAAAACTTCTGGATACCCCGGCAGACTCAAATCGGGTTGGACGCGCACGCGGCCCGCGCGATCCACTTCGACGCCGAGCTTCTGCGTGAGCGGATTAGCCCCGACGCCGGCGGCCCAGATGATGTTGGCGCTCTCGACGCGTGTGGAATCGGCCAATTCCAAGACGCCGTCCCCGATGTTTTCGACACGGACATTCGTGCGCACGCTGACGCCGAGTTTGGTCAATCTTGCTGCGGCCTTATCCGAAAGGCGGGCCGCGAATTGCGGCAGCAAGCGCGGTCCTGCCTCCAGCAAGATCACGTGAGCCTGACGCGGATCGATGCGGCGGAAGTCTCGCTTCAACACATGGCGGGCCAACTCGGCAAAGGCGCCGGCCAATTCCACGCCGGTGGGCCCGCCACCAACCACCGTTATGGTCATTAGGCGCTCTCGCTCCGCAGCGTCGAGACTGTTTTCGGCCCGCTCGAATGCCAGCAGAATCTGCCGCCGAATTCGCAAAGCGTCATCCAGCGACTTGAGACCGTGCGCGTGTCGCTCCCATTCCGGATGGCCGAAATAACTGGTCACTCCGCCCAGAGCGAGGACGAGGTAATCGTAGTGGAGGATGGCATCGTCGAGGCGAACCTCGCGCTTGTCCAGGTCAAAGCCGGTGACGTTGCGAAGCAACACCGTCACGTTGCGTTTGTCGCGCAAGATGGATCGGATCGGTTGCGCAATATCCGGCGCCGCCAAGCCGGCCGAGGCAACCTGGTAAAGCAAAGGCTGAAAAAGATGGTGATTCTGCCGGTCCACCAGTGTCACTTCGGCCGCGGGAAACGAAAATGTTTGACAGAAAGTCAGCCCGCCGAACCCGGCGCCCAGCACCACGATCCTTGGCGGACTTTTTTCTTGCACGCGCGGGAGGTTCTCAGCCAGGGCGGTTCGGCTGGACGACGGCCAGGCCAATCAACAAATCCAAGGCCCGCGCCAGCACAGGGTCGGCGACCACCGGCGGCGGTTCCGCCATCTCGGGTGTGTTGCGGGCGGGAATCTGGTCGGGGGCATCCCCGTCGCGATGTTCGCGAATCAGTTCCACCTCGTTCATGCGCGGCTCGTCCGCGAATTCTTTGGCGGCGGCGTCCGCTTTCGCGACTGGAGGCGGATGCAAAACTTTGAATGGATCCTGCAGATAGGCTCGTTCGTCCTCCGGGCTGGTGTTGAGGGCGATGTCCGGCGCCACGCCGTTGGCGAGTGTTTTGCCCGCGCCAAAACCAACCGGCGCCACTGCGACTCGCAGCTTGCTGCCGTCTCGCAGCGGAAATTCCTTGAAAACGCTGGCCGCTCCGGCGGTCTTAGTGCCCAGGATCAGCCCGACATTATTGTCACGCAGCACGGCGGCCACGGCCTCGGCCGCGCCGGCGGTTTGGGAATTCACCAATATGGCCACCGGAATCGTGATCGCATCGGCTTTGAGCGTCGCGTGCGCGGAACCGGTCTGCCAATTCAGCAGCGGATGGTCGGAATTGAGAAAGCTATCGGCCAATTTGGCCGCGGCCGGGTAATCATAGCCGCCGGCAAAGCGCAAATCGAGCACCAGCCCTTTGATCTTGCTCTTGTTGGTGACGGTCATCTC
>DASYNM010000287.1:0-1811 GCA_036008545.1 Verrucomicrobiia bacterium | reverse complement strand
GTGTTGTCGAAACCGTGCCAATGGCCGCGCGGCGTGAAGATCACATCGCCATGGGCGCTGGGCTCACGGCCGTGGTCTGTGTAGATGAACCCGTTTCCTTTGATCACCACGAAGAATTCATCCACGTTGGGATGCCGATGTTTGTCGTGGCGCGCGCCGGGGGGAAGAACGGTCCAGCCAACGAGAAGCTTGTCCGAGCCGGCGGTTTTTTGATCGATGAGGAATTGCACCTGCATGTCGATCCAGCCTTCGTCGCGCGACAATCCGCCGACTTTGGGGACATCGCGTAAATTGGTGCGGTAAGGCTTCATTTCGACATTCCTCCCAAGCAGCGGTAGACCTCGTAGACGGCTACAAAATCGTGGTGCGCGAGGCCGAGGCCGCGGCAAGCATTGAGCATTTCGTTCGCGGCGGCGCCAAGGGGGACGGGGACGCCCATTTTTCGGCCGAGGTCGAGCGCCAGCAGCATGTCTTTTTGCTGGAGATTCACGTTGCCATAGGTCGCGTCGGAAATGTGGCCTTCCAGAATGAGCGGCGCACGGTAGTCGAGCACGTGTGATGCGACAACACTTTTCAGAAAGGCGTCGACGGCGACTTCGCGCGGGACGCCACCTTTTTCGGCAAGCGCAATGCCTTCGCAGAAGCCTATAACTCCGATGACGAGAGTCATGTTGAGCGCGACTTTGAGCTGCACGGCTAAGCCTTGCGCGCCGATGTAGCTGACTTTCGGGCCGATGGCGAGGAGAACCGGCTGGACGCGTTCAAATGCCACTTTGTCGCCGCCAACCATGAGTGAGGCGTGGCCTTTCACAAGAGTGAGAGTTGTGCCGGAAATCGGCGCGTCCATCATCGTCAGCCCAGCTTTGGAAAATTCCGCAGCCACGGCGCGGCTGCTGTCGGGATCGATAGTGCTCATGTCCAGGTAAACGGCGTCTTTCTGCAGGCCAGCGATGATGCCGTTTTCACCGAGGGCGAGAGCGCCGACCGCGACGGCGTCCGTGACGATGGAGAAAACGATTTCCGATTCGCGGGCGACGTCGCGTGGCGTATTGGCCCAAAGCATGCCGCGCTTGAACATGGGCGCAGCCTTTTCCTTGGTGCGATTCCATCCGGTGACGGTGTGGCCGGCGGCTAGCAACCGCGGAACAATCGCCTGCCCCATGTCGCCAAGGCCGAGGAAGCCGATTTTCACGTCACGCCTCTTTCCTGGCTTGATGAATTTCAGGGAGTATCGTGAAGTGGTGGGTCATTTTTTCCAGAATTTCATGACGGCGGAGTAGTCGAGGTCTTCCTGGACGGCACCTTTCACGTAGCTATAGGTTTCGCGGGCGGCGGCGGTGGCAGGCAGAGCCACGCCAAGCTGGTTGGCGAGGTCGAGCGCTAGACCTAGATCCTTGTGCATCAGTCGCAAAGGAAAACTCGGAGCGTATTCGCCCTTAATGAGATTGGGAGCTTTGACGTCGAGCAGACCTGAGCGCCCCATGCTGGATTGCAGGACTTCGACCAGTTTCTCGCCTTGAATGCCGGCGCGCGTTGTGAGCGCCAGAGCTTCGGCCAAAGCATCGACCTGGAGCGCGAGGATCATGTTCATGGCCAGCTTGATGGTTTGGCCAGCTCCGTTCGGCCCAAGGTGAAACCATTTCTTGCCCATGACGCCGAGAACGGGCTCGGCTTCCTTCAGTGTTTCCGCATCGCCGCCGATCATGAACACCAGCTCGCCTTTTTTCGCGCCCCAGTCTCCGCCCGTCACCGGCGCATCCAAAAACTCCACTCCGCTCTCGCCGCACGCCGCTGCCACCCGCCGCGCCAGC
>DASYNM010000286.1:0-2835 GCA_036008545.1 Verrucomicrobiia bacterium | reverse complement strand
GTCCTGGAAGCTACGGAGTGCGATTTGGCCATCGGTCCGTTCGCCAAGCAAGGCAGCAGATTCTCCCGCCAGTCCCTGGTGAAGGATGATTTCGTGATAGCCCTCAACAAGAGGCACCGGAGCGCCAAGCTGAAACCGCTCCCATTGTCGGACTTTGCCGCAATACCGCATATCGAGATCACGTCCGCGCCATACACGACCGAGTTTGTCGACGAGGCGCTCACGCAGAGCAGGCTGAAAAGGCATGTGATCGTGCGCGCGCCCACGCTTTCGACCGTGCTCATGTTGTTGGAGGGCGAATATCTCTGTATCGGCCGTCAGCGCGCGTTGGAGATTCTGGTCTCCTATGGTCCCCTGGCGATCCGGCCTCTGCCCATCCCTTCTCCGATGATGGAAACATCGATGGTATGGTCCAGGCGGTACGACAATCAGCCGGCCCATGCCTGGCTGCGAAAACAACTGGCCGAGGTCGCCAAGAGGATCGAGGACGGCGAACCGGACAAGAACCGGCTTGCCTATCGGTGATGGTGCCGTCTGCTTTCCAAGCGCAGTTCTCCACTTATTTCGCGCCGACATAGTCTAGCATAGCCCGCACGTCGTTCGCGTGAGGACCGTTGGGTGCCAACTGCAAGTATTTCTCCAATGCCTCTTTGGTCCCGGCCGGTATGATGATCTTTCCGCTAGAGTCCGATTTGCCAGCTGAAAACAGCATCGACCCTTGAATGAAATATGCGTCCGCTTTCGCCGGGTCGGCCTGGATTGCGTGGCTGCACGCATCCAAGGCAGCAGCATCCGTCCGGCCTAAATTATATTGGGTCGCGCAGAGATTGAAATAGGCCGTGGCCGGATGTGGGTCCAGAGTCGCGGCTTCCGTGTAGGCGGCTATAGCGTCATCGTTGCGCTTCAGCTTCAACAGCATATTGCCTTTGTCTACCAGCAGTTGGCCGGTAATCGCAGTAAGCCGAATTTGGCGGGCAATGGTGAGGGCCTGGTCATAATCCGCGAGCGCACCCTGAAAATCCCCGGACCCTGATTTTGTTGCAGCGGTCTTGATCAACGCGTCCACAGTTGCTGCGTTTGGAGAGGTGGAGTTCTGCGCCTCTTGAACATTTGCTGGGGGGCCTCCCGAGATCGGGTCGCCGAATGCGCAGGCGGGGCTCAAAATCACAATGGATAGAACAATCCCGATTTTCAACATGCTTTTGCCCCCGTTCAAAAACCGCGCCTACCGCGCCACGTTAAGCCCTTGCGGCTCCTGCGTCACGCCGGTTAGGGCGGATTCGCCAAGCTCGCCGATGCTCTAAGCATGGTCCGTGACGCCAAGAGCCCGCGGATGGCACCTGCCATGGCGGCGGGTGTTTCTGATAGACTTTGGACACTTGAGAAATTGGTGGAGCAACCGTCACGATACCCTTTCGCGTTATATGACGGCAGGAATATTGGGCTAGACTACGGTCGCAATGCCGCCCCGGGGGACAGGCATATGAGGCGATCGATCTTTGGCGCAGCTCTGCTTCTGTGCGCAGTTTCTCTTCCCTTTCAATATGCTGAGGCTCACAAGGCGATGACGCCGTGGCTGCGTTTCGCGCAGGCCGGCCAGCAGCAATGCGACCAACCCTGGCAGATGCGGGACGGCAACGGCAATTGCGTCGACAGCCCGGGCACATTCCGCCCGCCCGCCGGCTATGCGCCGGGCTCAGGCGATACATGCTGGGCGGAATGCGAATGCTTCAATGGGGCGACGCCTGCGGCCGACAATTGCGCACCATGTTCCTATGTCGGCGCGGTTTGCAAACGGAATTGAGCGCGCGGTGACAGACGAGGTGGAGAATGGGCGAAACCTATTCAACAAACTTATACCGCAAGGAAGGTGATCCATTCCGATCGATCCATCTGCACGTCGAAGCTGATGGTTCGGTACGTTTGGATGCTCAAGACATGGGCACGCATGTCAAGGAAATATGGGGCGACAGCGATTACGAGTTCTGGGTCGATGTTCCCGCGACAGCGCTTCGTAAACTGGCATTTGCTCTGCTTCTAGAAAAATACACTGGTCGAGACGAAGCGGTTGATGAGTTCAGGGCATTTTGCAAACGCGAGGATATCGAACACGAATGGAATTCTTACGCCTGATAAAACGGGGCAATAGATTCCGTCTTGACCTCGGCAGCAATCAATAAGCCCCGGTCGCACTATTTCGGCATAGGGATAGACCAGACCTTGCCGGTGCCGCGTTCGGTGAGCCACAGCGTGTCGCCAGCCGGTTCGATGCCGGTCGGGATTTTCAGCCCGTCCTTCAGCACCGTGACATGGGCGGTGTCACCCGTGACGGTCACGGCATCTATCGCGCCCGAACCATTGGCGGCGATGAACAACTTCCCGTTGGCGGCGCGCATGCCGTCCGGTCCCTTGAGGGGCGCATCCATCCAGATATCCACCGGCGTGCCGGGCTTTCCCGACGCATCCACGGGAATGCGATAGAGTTTACTGAAGATCACATTGTTCACGTACAGCACGCCGTCCAGGAAGGTCAGGCCGTCAATGCCGTCGAGTTGCTTGTTTTGCAGATACAGCTCGGCGGACCCTGCGCCGGGCGCCAGGCGATAGATCTTGGCGTTGGCGGTGTCGGAGATATAGAGCGCCTTGTCCGGACCGATGCTGAAATCGTTGCAGACCGAATTGTCGCCGGGCAGATTCCAGCGCAGCTTCTCCTTGCCGGTCGCGAGGTCGAAACCGCGCAAGCTGGAACGACGCGCGGGAGGTGTGGTGCCCGGCGTCGGCATCAATTGACAGGTCCACAGCGTGTTGGTGGCGGCATCGGCCAACTGCCCCAGG
>DASYNM010000285.1:0-11567 GCA_036008545.1 Verrucomicrobiia bacterium | reverse complement strand
CGAATTGCAGCCCCTCCGCCACTTGCATGGCAATGTCCAAGGCCGCCGTGGCTTCCAGCCCATGGCCCGGTTTGATGCGCTGGGCCAAGCTGCCTTGCTCGAAGTAAGGCATGACGAAGTAAGGGCCTTGCGGGCGGTCGGAAAGTTCCAGCACAGGCACGATATTGGGGTGCTTGAGCTTTTGCAGGTGGCCGGCTTCCTTGACGAAACGATGAACGATTTGCTGGTTCGCCACCAATTCGGGCCGCACCATTTTCAGAGCGACCTCCCGGCCTGACTCGCTGTCGCGCGCCAGCAGCACCACGCCCATGCCACCGCCGCCCAACACCCGCAGGACATCGTAGCGGGCGAGCGTTGCGAGCAAGCCGGGCCGACTCGGCGGGGAAAGCAAATGGTGACCAACCAATTCGGCAATGGGCCCCGAAAAAAGGGAGACGGGCGGCGCCACGGCGGCCGGCTCCTGCTTGGAAGGATCTTCGCTCATGGGATGGGGCCGCCTTGCGCCAGTTTTTGCACCGCCTCGTCCAGCAATTGCAGTAGCCTTGGTTCGACCCACGTCTTGCCTCTGGCCCACTCCAGACCGCGCTTAAGTTCGGCGTCGCTGAGCTGGGTGATGCGTCTGTCCAACCGGACCAACGCCGCCGCGATGCTCAAATAATAGAGCACGGCCGCCACGTCGTTGGGCAGGCTGCTGTCGGGCTGATCCATGTTGCCCTTGGCGAAATCCTTGGTCAGCGTCAACAATTCGATTGGTGGAACCGGATGAAGAAAAAGGTCCAGAAAACTTTTCAGCAGCAGGCCCTGGGCATGGCTCAAAGTATTCAACCGGGCCGCGGTGGCGGGGTCGAACCCGCCCAGGTCCACCAGGATCGGCGCGGACATTTGATGCCGGAAAATGGCACCCAATTCCTCCGGCTGCCAGAGACGCGCGCGCTCCTCCCCGGCCGCCAGAAAGGCGGCCAGGCTCTTCGGGGGACTCTTGGACAGAGTCCCGGCGGAGTCAAATTCCGACATACGTTCCAATTTCTATACGGCGAGTTTCACGGCATCTTGCGCGCCAGCCGCGCCACAAATTCCTCCAAGGACTGGATTTCCTCAGCCGTGGCGGCGTCTTGTTCGGCGTATTCCTTGATGACACGGGTCAAATGCGTCTTGAAAATGCGTTTGGCGCTCAGGAGCATGTTTGAGGCGTCGGTGGGTGATTTCAAGCCGAAGCTCTCGATCAATTGATCGTAGGGCACTTGCGGCGCATCGTTGAAAAACGGTTCCAGCAGGCGGATGCGGAACATTTCCCAAATCTGGCTGCGGCGCGGCTGGTCGGCGGAGGGATCTTTGCAATCCGCTTCCATCCGGCGCAAAGTTTCGGCCAGCACCGTGCGCACCCACGTCAAGTCGAACGCTTCCGACGTTTCTTCTTGCACGGGCAGGTCGATTTCCAATTCGTCCAGCGAGACCGGGGCGTGCTTGACCTCAGCCCGGCTCAGGCGATCGAGGACGAAATTGCGCAGGCTGATTTTGAGGAAATCGCGAAATTTGCCGCGCTGCCGGTCGGCGCGTTGCAGCCAGCCGGTTTTGAGAATTTTGTCTTCGGCAAACTCTTGCAACAAAACCTCCGCCTGGTCTTTGAGACTGGGAAAGGAGGCGACGAGGAAAATTCTCAGAGGCGGCCAGTAGAGGCGGATTAACCGATCCAGCCGGGCCGTGTCAGCGACGGCTGTGGCCCCCAACTCAGCCCAGTCGGTGCGCGGAAAAATGGAACTGGCAGTCGGATCAGAAGACATATCGCCGTTAAGCATTGAAACGCAGAGACTGCGCCGGGGCAAGAGGAATTGAGGGGCAATTCGATTTGCGGTCGCGTATTAACAAATTGTTGCTAAATGAATCGTTCGGCTGGCGAAATTTAGCCTGGACAGGCCGATTGCTGCGACGGATTGTAAAAAAAGCATTCACAAATGAGCATTGCGCATTGTCTTTTATTAGTCGCCGCTTTTGGCGCTGCGGGTGGCTTGGCGGCCTGCTTTCATAAGGACGCCGTCGTTTTGCCCAAATACGATAGGCGTACCAAAATATGGAAGCCCGGCGCGATTGGAACTATATTAAGTGGTGCTGTAGCTGCCGGCCTAGTCTGGTGCTTGTATGGACCTGCTTCGGCTTATGACTTTGTGAGTGCCGCCCCGAAGACTTTTTCACTGACGCTATCGCAATTAGCAAGTTCGTTTGTTACCGGCCTTGCAGGGGGAAGAGTATTAACCTTAATTGCTCAGCAAAAAGCCGATCAATTCACTAAAGCAAAACTGTCAAAAGACATGAAAACAATCGTGGACATTGAAGACGAACAGCGTTAGTTTGCTGGTGGATGAGCGAATTGCAACAGACAAAAAGGGAATTGCTAGAAGTTTTGGATCGGATTCCTGTATCCGGCTCATTTGAAGGGGCGGAATTGGCGCAAAGGGCCTCCAGTCTGATTGAGAAGTTTAAAGAACTTAAAGGCAGAGAATTGCAACTCAACACTTTGCCAGACGAAACAGCGCCGACGACATCGGAAGATTCAAGTGGCTAAGGGCCGGCCGCCAGTCGCTAAGAGTTCATCAATCGACCCTGCATGGTTTCATAAGGCTAAATCTGGCTTGAAACGATGAAGCCGTGGCGACCATATTGGCAGAACTTGGACCGGATGATGGAGCATTTGATGCGCGATGCCGGGGCTCCGCCGTTCAATCTGGCCGATCTCGACCTATGGATAATCGGGCTCAAATTCACCGAACTGGCAGGGTGCGATGCTGAGTGTGACCACATTTACGAGAGCCTGAAGGATGGCCAGTTGGAAAATTACTATCCTGTTTTCGGTCAGGATATTCGCTGGCAACTAATAACGCGCTGCGAATGCGCACTGGATTTCTGCCGAGGCCGTGTGGAGAAACGGCAAGAATACGCTTGGAATCAGGATGAAAGAATAGTCTATCACTGGCTCCTCATTGACTTTTGGCGGCAATGCGCGTTGCACTGGGCCGCCAAAACCGGAAGATGTCGACGCGCAAGAATTGGTTTCATGTCTTCGTTTTGGAGGCACGTCAATAATCCAGAGCTAAATTGACTTTTCGAGTACCGATCAACAATCGGTTAGTACACGACCCAATTCTCCGAGTGGCGCTCTCCGTGTTTTCCACCCACTCCCGCGTCAGTGGCTTCATAGAGGACGTCTCCCTTGGCCAGGATTTCTTGGATGAAACAATCGCCCCACTGCAGGCGCCGGTCAATGGCTTCCGGCGTCCGGACGATGAGGTCCAGTGGAAAATCAGCCGGAATACGCTGGCGGATTTCGAGCGATTTGCGGCTCCGCTTGCGGTTGAAAGGCATGATCACAAGCACATCCACGTCGGAATCCTCAGTGGGTTTCCCGTAGGCGTAGGAACCAAAGAGGATTATCTTGCGCGGGCCAAATTCACGCGCAATCGCTTTGCTGAAGGCCCGGATTTGAGTACGCTTGACCAAGACAACATAATTAGAACGCAAAAGCCTCCATGTGTCAAACCACGTCATCGCAAGTTGGCGTGTGCGGAATTGACGTGCTGGGCGCGGGAGGGCTATGGTGGGCGCGACATTAATTATGGCAGCGAAACGCAAGGATTCTCAGCAACAACCGGAATTGCCCATCGACGGCGCCAAGCCGGAAGCACAGGGTAATGGTCAGAGCGTGATGCACGTCCAGGCGGAAGCGGTGGAGGTGGCGCCGGCCCACCCGTTTGTGCCGAGCAAATTCGAATCGGCTCTGCACCGGCGCGTGGATCGCAGTTTTCTCGATTACGCTTCCTATGTCATTCGCGACCGTGCCATTCCAAACCTGAGCGACGGCCTTAAACCGGTGCAGCGGCGCATCCTATGGACATTGCACGAGAAGGACACCGGGCACTTCATTAAAGTGAACACGATCGCAGGCGCGGCCATGCAATATCATCCGCACGGCGACGCCTCCATCATGGACGCGTTGGTGGTGCTGGCCAACAAGCGCTATGTCATCGAGGGCCAGGGCAATTTTGGCAACCTCTACACGGGCGATGGCGCGGCGGCGGGCCGCTACATCGAGTGCCGCCTGACAGAGTTGGCGCGGCAGGAGCTTTTCAACGACGAGATCACCGATTTCGTTTCCAGTTACGACGGACGCTCCAAGGAGCCAGTCACGCTGCCCTGCAAGTTACCGCTCCTGCTCATGCTCGGCACGGAGGGGATTGCCGTCGGGATGTCCGCGCGCATTTTGTCGCATAATTTTC
Organism: Verrucomicrobiia bacterium; assembly: GCA_036008545.1. Lineage (GTDB taxonomy): Bacteria > Verrucomicrobiota > Verrucomicrobiia > Limisphaerales > Palsa-1400 > Palsa-1400. The sequence goes on along the minus strand of DASYNM010000285.1, from coordinate 7,299 downwards.
CCGAACTTCTCGAAGCGCAAATCGCCATCCTGAAGAAGCAGTCGTTCAAAGTCCTGCCTGATTTCCAAACTGGCGGCTTGATGGATGCGCGCGAATACCGCGACGGTGCCGGCCAGATCCAAGTGCGCGCCAAGATCAAGGTCAAGGACGACTCGACGGTGGTCATCAAGGAGATTCCGCCGACGACCACGACGGAGACATTGATCGCCTCGATCGAAGACGCCTCGCGCAAAGGCAAGATCAAGGTCAAGAGCCTCAACGATTTCACCGCAGGTGAACCGGAGATCGAGGTGCGCGCGCCCAGCGGCGTGAGCGCGGAACAATTGGTCGATGCGCTTTACGCTTTCACAGATTGCGAAGTCACTATCGCCAGCCGGATCGTGGTCATCCGCGAGAATCGTCCGGTGGAAATGACCGTCTCCGAGGTGTTGCGGCACAATACCGAACAACTCGTGGCCACGCTCAAGCGTGAATTGGAGCTTAAGGAACAGAAGCTGGATCAAGAACTGCACTTCAAAACGCTCGTCCGCCTTTTTGTGGAGAAACGCATTTACAAAGGAATCGAACAGGCCCGCACCAATGAGGCTGTCGTCGCGGCGGTGCAGGAGGGCTTCCGTCCCCACCGCCGCCAGATGCGCCGCGACCTGACGAGCGAGGATATCGAAATGTTGCTCGGCATCCGTATCCGCCGCATTTCTCTATTTGACATCAACCAGCACCTGGAGGAAATGGAGAAGGTCAAGACCACGCTCGAGCAGACGCGGCAACACTTGAAGAACGTCACCAAATACGCCGTCGCGCATCTGGAGGCGTTGCTGGAAAAATACGGGCCGCTCTACCCGCGCCTGACCAAATCCAGCCGCTACGACGAAGTCGATGCGCGCGAGGTGGCCTTCAAGTCTTTCAAGGTCGCTTACGACCGCGAGTCCGGCTACATCGGCTACAAGGTTTCCGGCGAGGAATTCAAATGCGAATGCACCAAATTCGATAAACTGCTGATGGTGTTCAAGGATGGGCATTACAAGGTGATTGAGTTGCCGGAAAAAATGTTTGTCGGGCCGGATCTGGTCTATGCGTCGGTGCCGGAGCGGGAGCGGGTCATGACCGCGGCCTATACTAATCGCGACGCAACCTATCTGAAGCGCTTCACGTTCGGCGGCGCGATTCTTGACAAGGAGTATTTCTGCATCCCGCCCAAATCGAAAATCCTGTTTTTCGAGCCGGACACGCCCGCCGAATTGTTTATCCGCTACAAACCGGCGGCGTATCAGAAAATCAGCCAGCAGACGTGCAAGCCCGGCGACGTGGAAGTTAAAGGCCCGAAGACGCGTGGCCGGCAGATTTCGATCAAGGAAGTCGGAGCGATAGCCAGCAAGCCGCCGCGCGGCTGGGACCCGGAAGCGGCCACGTCGAAGGTGGAATTTATTTGAGTAACTCAGAGAAAAGGCGGGCCACAGATGGACACAGAAAAGCACAGATAAACCCATCGGATTGAGCAAACGGATGCTTCAAAGCGTGAAATAATTGTCTCCAAGAGATCTGAGTTCATCTGCGTCAATCTGTGGCTCAGCTTTTTTCCGTGTGCGCAATAAGCGCCATGCCCTCGGGCTTCTATCACGGCCGCGTTTTTGATTGCAATGCCCGCGGTTGACGCTAGAGTCAGCTACATGCCTGCGACGCTGTTGGCCGTCGAAAGACCCGTTCGGTCTCATGGCGGACGTGCCTTCACGATGATCGAGTTGCTGGTTGTCATTGCCATTATCATCATTCTCGCCGCGCTGCTGCTGCCGGCCTTGGCGCAGGCCAAAATGGAAGCTTTTCGCATCCAATGTGTCAACAATCAGAAGCAGATGGTCGTGGCTTGGTCCCTTTATACGGGCGACAACCGCGAGGTTTTAGTTCTAAACGGCGGCGATACAAGTCCGATTTCCACCATCGCTCATCTGTGGGTTTACGGCGGCAATCATGGGGATCCCGAAACGCTGACCAACGCGCAATACCTAATTGGCGACCGCTACGCGCTCCTGGCTTCGGTTCAGCCCGCGGCGGCGCTCTATAAGTGCCCGGCCGATTTTTCCAAGTGGACCGTGACCGACGGCGGAGCCAAAGTACTCGAGATGCGCAGCTATTCCATGAATAGCTACATGGGCGCTGCCGGCGCCAACCTCATTCAACCGCTTCAGCAAGATTCAGGTTATCGCGTTTACATGAGATATGCCCAATTGGCGGCGGATTCGGCAGCCAATCGCTTTGTCTTCATGGACGTCAACCCAGGAAGCATTTGCACGCCTGGTTTCGGGGTCGATATGACCGACGAAACCTTTATTCATTTCCCGTCCTATTTGCACCGGCGTCAAGGCGTGGTGTCCTTTGCCGACAGCCACGTCGAAGGCCACAAGTGGCTCGACCCAAGAACCATGGTGAGCGCGCCAATCGGCGATCAATTTATTCCACACGGTGTGTACTCGCCCAACAACAAAGATTTGCTTTGGATCACGCAGCGCACGACCTCGCGGAATTAACCCCACGAAGCGTGGGTGGTCTTGGTTTTATTTCCTAGGATTGACAGCGCTAAATCGCTGTGACTTCCCTTCCGCCTGTGCTCAACCCTCGGCGCCGACCAGCTTTGCCTCTTCCAATTTGGCTGCGGCTTGCTCCCATTGCTGGGCCAGGTGTTTTAGGCGGTCGGCGATCTCCACCCATTCGCGGTTCAACTCCATCGCCCCGCCGGGCTTGTCGTAGCTGGCCGGGTTCTCCAATTCGGCGGTCAACTCCTTTTGGCGGGCTTCCAATTTTTGTATTTCCGCCTCTAGCTTGGCTACGGCAGTTTCGTGTGTCTTGCGTTTATTGTAGCGCGCCTGTCGCTCCTGCGCCTCCATTCGCTTTTGTTCCTTGCTCCTGGTCTTCATACCCGCAACCGGTGCCACGGTCGGCGCAGGGGTTGGGGCGGCCTGCGCGGCGGTCTTGTCAAGATAATATTGCCAGCCGCCGGGATAATGCGCCAGCCGCCCGGACTCCACGCGCACGACGTGCGTGCTCAAGGCGCGGATAAAATACACGTCGTGGCTGATGAAAATGATCGTCCCGGCAAATTGTTGCAGCGCCCCCAGCAACGCTTCGATGCTCGGCATGTCCAGATGCGTCGTCGGCTCGTCCATCAACAATAAATTGGGCGGGTCGAGCAGCAATTTCACCAGCGCCAGCCGGCTTTTTTCGCCGCCGCTCAGGACCGACACCTTCTTGAACACGTCGTCGCCCCGGAACAGAAAACTTCCCAACACCGTGCGCACGAATTCCTCCGTCACCCGTTGCGGCGTGTCCAATCCTTCCTCCAAAACCGTCCGGTCGGGCTGCAGCATATCGACCCGGAATTGCGAATAGTAGCCGCTCTTGACGTTGTGCCCCAATTCGCGCGCGCCGGATTGCGGCGTCAGCACGCCCGCCAGGAGTTTGAGCAGCGTCGATTTCCCCGCGCCGTTCGGCCCGACCAGCACCGTGCGCTGGCCGCGTTCGGCCACGAATTCAAGCCCGCGGTAAATGACGGTGGAGCCGTAGGAAAAATCGACTTGCTTGAGCGCGATGGCCTTCAAGCCGCCGCGTTCCGGTTGCGGAAATCGAAAATGGATTTTTTTGCCCTCGGCCACCGGCGCCTCGATCTTTTCCATGCGCTCGATCTGCTTGAGCTTGCTCTGGGCCTGCGATGCCTTGGTGTTCTTGGCGCGGAAGCGTTGGACGAACTCCATCATGTGCGCGATTTCGCGCTGCTGGTTTTTGTAGGCCGCCAACTGTTGGGCCTCGGCGGCGGCGCGCAGTTCTAGGGAGTTATCGTAATTGCCGCGATAACGTATCAGTTTGCGCTGGCGGATCTCCACGATGTGCGTCGCCAGTTCGTTGAGAAAACTTCGGTCGTGCGAAATCATGAGGATGGCTCCGGAGTAATCGCGCAAATACGACTGGAACCATTGCAACGATTCCAAGTCAAGATGATTGGTCGGCTCGTCGAGCATGAGCACGTCCGGTTCATGCACCAACAGGCGGGCCAGGTGCGCCCGCATGATCCAACCGCCGCTCATCTCGCGCAAAGGCCGGGCGAAATCTTTTTCGCGAAAGCTCAGCCCGGACAGAATGCGTTTGGCCTTCGGCTCCAATTCGTATCCGCCCGAGTCGTGGTGATGCTCGTGGCCGGCGGAAAGCGCCATTTCCAAAACCGTCCCGTCGCCCGCCGGGGCGGTTTCCTGGGGCAAATGTCCGACCGCAACATTCCTCTCGCGCGCAATCGTGCCGTGATCCGGCTCCTCCTGGCCCAGTATGAGCGAGAACAAAGTCGATTTGCCCGCGCCGTTGGGGCCGATCAATCCAACACGATCGGTGCGGTTAATTTGCAGCGACACCTCTTCAAAAAGGGATTGCGGCCCGTAAGCTTTGCTAACATCTGAAATCGTAAGCATGAAAAAACGTACATCCTACCGCAGCATCTCCGCCGGCGCCACCTCGATTTTATCGGCCACCGATTTTGGGATGGTGCAGGCGGCCATTTTGCCGCCCTCGTGGCGGACGCACACGACGGTCAATCCGCCGCGTGCCACTTCCTGCGCCGGCGCGGGATGGATCCTGATGAATTTGAAAACGTAGCTCAACGACTTGCTGCGTTTCTCGCTGACCAAAAGATGGATTTCGACTTCATCCTCGAAATAGAGCGGCGCCTTGAAGTCGCATTCGGCATGAACGCGCGGCCAGGCGAGGGGCGGGTCCACCTTGCCCATGACAATGGAGAATCCGAGCGTGCGAAAAAAAGCATGCTCGGCCGTTTCCATGAAACGGAAAAAATTCGCGTAGTGCATGATCCCGGCCATGTCCGTGTCCGAGAATTCCACCCGGCGCGTTGCTTTGAATTCGTAAGCCATAAGCCAATGGTAATTTCCGCCGCGCCGATTTACGAGGCGAAATTCCGCGCGGTCTCCCGGCAAAGGCGCGCGAATTCCTCCGCCATGGCTTCCATCGTAAATCGCTGACGCACCGCCGCGCGGCCCGCTTCGCCCAGCGCCCGCGCTTGTTCCGGCGACCGTAAAAGCACTTCGAGCGCATCGGTCAATGCTTCCTCGTCCCGCGCGCGAAACAAACGTCCTCCGCCGGTGCTGGCGACCAATTCGGAAAATCCGCCGTGGTCCGGCTGCACGACTGGCACCCCAGCCGCTAGCGCCTCGACGAGGTAAAGACCGAACGCCTCCGGATGCGGGGCGGGCACTGAGAAAACCGTCAACGAACGCAGGAAATCCTGTTTGGCAGCGTGGGAAAGGTTCGGGCAAAATTCCACGTCACCCAGGACTTGATTCGCGGCCAGCGTTTCGCGTAACTGGTCAACGATCTTTTGATCCGACGGCCCGCAGCTTCCACCGACGCGCAATTTCAAATCGCCCAGGCCTTTGCGCTTCTTGAGGCGGACGAAAGCGCCGACCAATTGGTCCAATCCCTTCTCCCGGCACATGCGGGCAAAATAACCCAGCACCGGTGGGCCTTGCTTCGCTCCAGTCGGCGCGCCGGCCTCATACCCGGCGAGGTTGATGCCGTTGTAAACGATCTTCATGCGCTCCGGCGCGACTTTCAGCCGCTCGCCCATCAATTTGCCGTAGTATTGACTAGGCGCGACAAACAATTCCACATCGGCGCCGCGTTCGGCGGCCACTTGCCAGGCCATGGTCCGATGCGGCTCGGGAATGCAGTCAAGAAAATAGTCCTCGCCTTGCAGCGAACAAATCACCGGCGCACCCACTTCCGCCCGGATGCGTCGCGCCAGACCCACCAGCAACGAATTGGAGAGGCAGACGACGTCGGGCTTCTCCGTGCGCAGCCAGCGGATCACGTCGTCCAACTCGCGCGCCTGGTTGCCTTCCTCGCCACGCAGCATAGAGATGGTCAATTCCCCCAATTCCTCCGGCCGCGTATTAGTCGCCGCGCCGGAAGCCAGGCGCAACAATGAGGGCGCCGCCAGCAGCTTGTGCAACCAATCGGGCGCCTTGCGAAACAGCGCCGATTGCTGGTCCAGATAGACGTTGATGCCGCTGAAAAAAATCGGAGCGCCGACGGATTGGTCATCCTCATCCAGCGTCAACGGCAGATACATCGGGGCCATGACGACAGCGTGACCCATGCGGCGCAAGGCGCTGACCAGGGCGTTATCGCGCAGGCAGGCGCCGCAATACATCTTGCCGGCGCCCGGCGTCAACTGGACTATTCGTAAGGTGTCGTGGCCGGCCATCGAAACAGCGCGCAGTGTGCAATTCCCCACGCGCGATGACAACGCCAGATTGCGGCTTGTGCCTCGGCTCGACTGAAACAGAACAAAATAAGCCCTCGCCGCTTTGCGGTACTTTTTGGCGTGCTACTGTGTCTTCAGAAAGCTGCCTTGGCTAACATGCACAACGAAAGTAACTTACAAACACAGCCTCCAAAAAATGAGGCGATTTGGCAGAAAAACGGAGTTCCGAAGGAGAATATTTCGAGTTTGCGGACCGTTTTTTCCAGCTTTTTGAGATTTATTGAGTTGCAAGCATCTGGGCCGCAAAGACAAGCATCGACACAATCCCTCCAAAATAAATCATACCAAAAAGCCTACCGTAGGTTTTTTGGTTTTTGGCACTTATGGCAAGATTTCGCGCATGAGTATGAGAACACATATCAATCTCATTGAAGGAGAGGAGGTTGCGCGGCAAGCCAGCGGCAACTGCGAATGAGCGCAAATCGCCCTCATCACAGTCGCACCCAGTCGCACCCAGTCAAACCAGCTAATGTAACCCATTGCATCGCAAGTCGTTAAACTTCATGATTTCGGACAATTCTGCATTCGGACGAGTCGTAGCGTTGGCCTGGCAGGCGTTGGGTGCGGGCTCAAACGACAACCCGCGTGGGCGGTGCTTTCTTGAACGCGGTTTCGCGCAGGTAGATCGGCTCCAGCTTTTCTGCCGGTACAAAATACGCCCGAACGCTGGCCAGTCGGCCCAGGATCGCTGCGTCCGGAAGCAGGTCGCGCGCGGACGGGAACCATTGCGTCGCGCCCGGCCCCAGCAGCCGCTCGCCGCGCCGCGCCAGTTCCTTGATTTCGGCCAGCGGCGCCAGGCGCAATTGTTCGGTTTCGCGCCAGGCACCCGGGCCGATTTCATATCGCGCCAGATAAAACTCCGTTCGCTGAGCGTCAACAATAATGTTGACCGAACCGAACATCTTTTCCTGCTCGGCTCCGGCCGCGAGGCATTCGACACTGCTAATTCCGATAGTATTGACAGATCGTCCCAATTGCCATCC
>DASYNM010000284.1:0-4416 GCA_036008545.1 Verrucomicrobiia bacterium | reverse complement strand
TCGCTCGCAGGCCGACCCGCCTCCCGCTGAGGTCGTGCCCGGGGGCGCTGTCACCTTCCGAGTGGTCGCAACGGGTACAGCACCGCTCAGCTATCAATGGGTTATGGGCACCCAAGCCTCGAGGGAGGACATCGCGGCGGTGCTGCGGCAGGCGGAGCAATGGCGGGCGGAACATCGCATCATCGATCTCCACCAACACTTGGACTATACGCCCGAATTGCTCGCGCGCGCCATCCGCGTCATGGATGACTCCGGCGTGGGTTTGGCAATCGACTTGACTCCGGGAACGGTCACGCCTGGCCCCAACGGCGAACCGAGCGAGTTCGAAGCCCACAAGAAAATGGAGGACACGCTCTATCCAGGCCGCTGGATTCAATATTTTAACCTGGATTACAAGAATTGGGATCAGCCGGATTTCGCGCAACAAGCTGTCAAGCAAGCAGAGGAGGCGCATCGCCTGGGCGCGGCCGGTTTCAAGCAGGAGAAAACGCTCGGCCTTTACTTGCGTGATGGCAGTGGAAAACTTCTTCGTGTGGACGACCCAAAATTGGATCCCATGTGGGAACGCCTCGGCGAGTTGAACATGCCGGTCTCCATTCATACCGGCGATCCCAAGGCTTTTTTCGAACCTTACAATGACAAGAATGAACGGTGGAAGGAATTAAAGGATCACCCGCGTTGGTGGTTCGGAGACACCAATAAATTTCCCACCTTCAATGGACTGCACGAAGCGCTGGCCCGCGTTATTGCCCGGCATCCGCACACCACCTTCGTCTGCCTGCACTTTGGCAATGACGCCGAAGAACCGGATTGGGTGGCGGGGCAATTGGACAAGTACCCGAACATGATGGTCGATCTGGCTGCGCGCATCCCAGAGTTGGGCCGGCACGATCCGCAAATGATGCACGACCTCTTTGTCAAGTATCAGGACCGGATCATCTTCGGCACGGACTTTCAGTCGTTGGGAAACAAAATGATCCTCGGTTCCAGCGGCAACGAGCCGCCGCCCTCGGAGGCCGATGCGGAAGTTTTTTTTGCCAAGGAATGGCGCTGGCTCGAAACCGCCGATCAGCATTGGGAGCACATGACGCCTATTCAAGGTGACTGGGCCATCAGCTCGATCTATCTCCCGGCGGACGTGCTGCGCAAAATTTATTTCGACAACACGCGTCATCTGCTGGCGCGTTCGCTGCCGACTCCAATTTTGCGCGCCCGTCGCACCACGCGCGATTTCGAGCCCGACGGCGACCTCTCCAAAGAACTTTGGCAGACCGCGACGCCCGTGCATGTGGACGCGGTGTCCGACGACGGGACGATTCGCGCCGATCTCTCCACCACGGTCCGCTGCCTGTGGTCCTCGAAATATCTTTACCTGGCCTACCGGTGCCCATTCTCGGAATTGACGGTCTTTGATCCGCCGCAGCAAGACCACAAGCGCCACGGCTCTGACGGCGCCAGTCTGTGGGACCGCGACGTGGTTGAGGCTTTCATCGGCAGCGATGTCAACAACATCAAGCACTACGGGGAATTTGAGGTGGCGCCTTCCAATGAGCGGTTGGACTTGGACGTGAATCTCCCGGACAAGGATTTCTCGTGGGAAAGCCATTTCCAATCCGCCGTGAAGGTGGACGCATCCGCCAAGGTCTGGGACTGTGAAATACGGATACCGCTGGCGGCGTTGGCCGCCGATGCGCCCGTGGCGGGAACAAAGTGGCGGATTAATCTCTACCGCGGCGACCGCGCCAACAAGGCCAGCCTGGCGTGGAGCCCGTGTCTGACGTCGAGTTTCCACACCCCGGAACGGTTTGGCGTGCTGGAATTTGCGGAGTAACGCCCTCGCGTTATTTGGCTTTCGCTTCGTCCAGCTTGGCAATCATGGCTGAAGGTCCGCCGGCCAAATAGCCGACTTGCTTCCAGACCACCGTGCCATCGGGCTTCGTCACAACCAAGGTCGGATACCCGGTGACCTCGTATTTTTCGCCCAAGGCTTTGTTGGCCGCTTTAAGTTCGTCGGCCTGCGTTTTGCTGCGTGGAAAATCGACCTCCACCAAGACCAAATTCTTCTTGGCGTAATCGATAAATTCCGACTTGGAGAACGTTTCCGCATCCAGTTTCTTGCACCAGCTGCACCAGTCGGATCCGGTGAAATCCATGAGCACCAGTTTCTGTTCCTTTTCGGCTTTGGCCTTCGCTTCCGGCACGCTTGTCAACCAATTGGAATCGGCCGCCAGCAAGACGCCGGCCAGACCGCACACAAATAAGGCAGATAAAACTTTTTTCATAAGAATTAGAATTCCTTTCGCCAACACCATGCCTCATGGTTTCAACCTGCGCAACCAATCTTTTACAATTGTCTTACCGATGGCTTCAGACCCGCTCAGGCCGTTCCGCCCATGCGATCTGGCCGTTGGCGATCGTCGCCACGGCCTTGCCCTTGAGCCGCCAGCCGCTAAACGGACTGTTGCGCGACTTGCTGGCGGATTCGTTGAGATCAAAGACCCACTCGCGGTCAACGTCCATGATAGTCAAATCCCCATCCGCGCCAACGCGCAACGCGCCCTTGTTGTGGAGGCGCAACAACCGCGCCGGGGCCACCGTGAATTTGGCAATTATGTCCGAAAGTGGCAGTCGCTTGGAGTGATAGAGCGCCATCAGCGTCAACGCCAATTCGGTCTCGAATCCGACGATGCCGAATGGGGCGTGATCGAACTCGACTTCCTTCTCGTAATTGCAATGCGGCGCGTGATCACTGCTGATAATCTCCACCGTCCCATCCACCAACCCGTCGATCAAGGCGGCGCGGTCCGCGGCTGAGCGCACGGGCGGGTTCATTTTGAAATTGGTGTCATAGGAGGGCCAGCGCGGCCGTTCGCCGCCGTTGGGCATGATGTCCTTGCCATCCGTTTCCCAGAATTTATCGCTGCCCGCCAGCACCGTGTCGGTCAGCGTGAAATGATGCGGACACACTTCGCCGGAAACCGGCACGCCGCGCTGCTTGGCCTCGCGCAGCAATTGAATGCTCCTCGCCGAGCTCAAATGCTGGCAATGCACCGGTGTCCCGGTCATTTCCGCTAGGAGAATGTTGCGCGAGACGATCAATTCCTCACCTGCGGACGGCCAGCCGCGCAAGCCCAGCACGGTGCTCCAATAACCTTCATGCACCACGCCGTCGGTTACGATGGAATAGTCCTGGCAATGATCCATGACCGGGAGATCGAACATGCGGGCGTAGTCGAGCGCGTGGCGCATTAACTCGTTGTTCTGCACGCAATGACCATCGTCTGTGATGGCGATGACCCCGGCCGCTTTGAGCGAGCCAATGGGCGCCAATTCCTCGCCGGCGATGCCGCGCGTGATGGCGCCTGCGACGAAGACATTGATCTTGCTCTCGCGTTGCGCGCGTTCGCGGATCAAGGCGACCGTCCCGGCGTTGTCGATAGCTGGGGAGGTGTTCGGCATGCAAACCACGGAAGCAAAACCGCCGCGCGCCGCTGCCGCCGTCCCACTGGCGATGGTTTCCTTGGCGGCTTGTCCCGGCTCGCGCAGATGAGCGTGAAGATCAATCAAACCCGGGCAGACGACCATGCCAGTGGCATCGAACTGAGGCGTCTGTGCGGGCGCCCTGCTCGCGAGATTGCCGCCCACCGCGCTTATCTTCCCATCCAGAATGAGGACATCGGAGACGGCATCAAGGTGCTGGGCGGGGTCCACCACGCGTCCGCCCGTTACGAGCAAGGAATTCATCGGGCAGCGAGCATACAGGCGGAGGGATTGACAAAGCAAGCCTTGGCGATAAGATGGGGTGCAGATGGATGCGGGTGTAGCTCAATGGTAGAGTGCCAGCCTTCCAAGCTGGCTATGAGGGTTCGATTCCCTTCGCCCGCTCCAACATTCGTAACTAGCTATACATCAGGTGATTTGCGCGTTTATGCCCTTCTTAAGACAACGGATATAAGAACGATTTTAAGAACAAACTTGCCCATGTCACCCGTGTTTTGTGATTCTCGACGGCCAGCGGATTCACTTGACTGTCAAGTCGAGTGTTGGGCCACAGGGGCGACGGTTTTGGAAGTGCCTCAGCCCTCGTTGGCCGAGCCGGGGGAGGACATTTCAACGTGCGCATTTTGGTCAATCCCAGGTCATGGCGCACAGAACTCCACCGACTATCGAAAACAGGTTGCGATGGACGGCGATGGAACAGCGGTTTGCAAATCAGACCCCGATAGTGCGTGGCCCATTATTCGATGACGCCGAATGAATCGCCTTTTAAGTCCTTCGGCAGTTGATTCTGCGGCACGTTCACGATTCGCCCGTGAATGCCGTACACGCCTCCCAACCAGTCGTAAACTTTTTGGATCCATTTGGGCCACCCCGCTTCAAGCGCAGCAGCATCCAATCCGTTCGTTTCAAGTACCC
>DASYNM010000283.1:0-9638 GCA_036008545.1 Verrucomicrobiia bacterium | reverse complement strand
ATTTTCAGATGGAAGGGTTATATTGACGCAAGACAATGAGGTGACGATTTGAAGAGGCTTAAGAGAGCATTTACCCTGATCGAACTGTTGGTGGTTATCGCCATCATCTCGATCCTGGCCAGCATGTTGCTGCCAGCGTTGGGCAGGGCCAAGGAGAAAGGGGTCGCCATCTACTGCATGAACAACCTCCATAACATCGGCCTGGCCATGATCATGTATGGGGACGACAGCGAGGACCGGCTGCCGGTTTCTTATGCCCACATCGCCGATCCCGCGGCAGGCTTTTGGAGCAACAATCCGGTGCCTTGGACCAGGGCTTTGGCTTCTTACTACGGCAATAATACAAACATTCTCAAGTGCCCTGGATTCAATTCAGTTTACAAGCAATCCGCCTTCAACTACTTCATGGGCTCAGTCGCTTTTTATGCGGAAAATGAGACGCCGGTTAGTGTGAATCTCCACGGCATCAGCTACCCTTCCTTTTATGTGCTTTCCGGCGACTGCAATTTTCCGGCCTTCCCAGGCAACGCGGACCTGAATGACAACGACACCAACGTGCTCTTTGGCCTCCCCTCTCCCACCCACAATAACCGGGTCAATATCTTGTTCGAGGATTGGCACGTAAAGCAGTACAAGAAATTCAACCCTGGCGAAGTGACGTTCAGCATGAGTAATCCTTCCATCAACTGGTGACCGCTTCCGGCACTGGGGTTTCGCCGGGTTCCAAGGCCATGGGACGGTCGTGGTCGAGATGAGCCTGGCAGACACGGAAGAAATCGTGCCGAGTGTCCACACGCCGGATTTCGTAGAGGAATTGCTCGGAAGGCGGCACTCCTTCGCCGATAAAATTCATGAATTTTTTCAGTCGTTGCACTTGGGCAGATTCCTTCGCTTCCGGCGTCACTTGCGATTCCCATAATTGCCCGATATAAGCCAACACGTCGCGCCCGGTGGGAAGAGTGACATTTTCGCGGCGCTGAAGCTGGCGAATTTGCTGGAATAGCCACGGATTGCGAATCGCGCCCCGGCCAATCATCAACCCGCGTGCGCCGGTCTCGGCCTGCACACTCAGCGCTTGCTCCGCCGAATAGACGTTGCCGTTGGCCAGCACCGGGCAGCGAAGCGACTGCGCCGCTTGCGCGATCAAGTCATAGCGCACGCCGGGTCGGTACATTTGCGCCACCGTCCGGCCATGCACAGTCAGTAGATCGATGTCATGCCGGGCGAAAACCGCCAGCAAACCATCGAATTCGGCAGAGGACGCGAAGCCTATGCGCGTCTTGACAGTGAAGGAGACTGTCACGGCCTCGCGCAACGCGCCGAGGATGGCGTCAATACGATTTAGCTCGCGCAAGAGTCCGCCACCGGCGCATTTGCGATAAACCACCGGCGCCGGGCAGCCAAGATTGAGATCAATGGCGGCAATGGCATACTGCTGCAATTCGCGGGCGGTGCGGACCAAGGCGGGCACATCGTTGCCGATGAGTTGCGCCACGACGGGCCGGCCGGTGGGATTTTGCAGGATCGAGTCGAGAATCCAGCGTTCCGGCCGCGAGTCGCCATGCACGCGAAAGTATTCCGTCCAGTAAACATCGGCCCCGCCGTAGGGAGCGATGACGCGCCAAAAGGCCAGGTCAGTCACGTCCTGCATTGGGGCCAGCGCCAGAAACGGTTCAGGGCCGCGCAGCAAATTTGCAAATGTTCCAGCAGGAGTCATGGAGGATGAGTTTTCCAGGCTCCCATTATCAATCTGCTTCGCGCATTTGATCAAGGCAGATTTAGGCTCTGGCCAATTTGCAAACGGCGCGGGTCAACACGCGGATTTGCAGCCAGGATGGCACTGGTCTTGATGCCGTATTGGGCGGCAATCGAGCTGATTGTCTCCCTTTCCTTGACGATATGAACCCGCGGTCGCGATGGAGCTATCGACTCGACGGCGGATGTCGCGTTGACCGGCACGCGAACGGGTTCGTTGACAAGCTGTGGGACGTCGGCCCTGGCCGTCGCCGCGTGTTGCAAAGCGGCCAATTGTTGTTTTAGCGCCGCGTTCTCCGCCGTCAACTTGTCCACAGTGCGCTGGAGATTCTGGCTGTTAGGCAACGGGAATTCGGCGTTCGCAAGCTCTTGTCGGCAAAGGTGGATGCGCTCTTGCACCGATTGAGCGCGTTCGGAATGAGGCATCAATTGCAAATGCCGTTGGTAGTGATAAATCGCCGCCGCGCCGTCATTGATTTTGGTGTCGTAGAGCCAGCCCAATTGAAAATGAGCCGCAGCCGAACGCGGATTGGTCTCCAACGCTTTTTCAAACTCCTCGACCGCTCCCTTGAAATCCTGGCTGTTGACCAGGTTGATCCCGCGCTGGTAATGCGGATCCTTTTCCTCATCGACATGGCTGTCGCCCGGGATGCAACCGCTCAGGCAGACGGCCAGCGCGAGCAGCCCGGCCAGTTTGGCCATGACTCGCGAACGCAACATGAGTGAGAACTTAAGACGGGTCGCGCCAAGTTCAAAGAGCAAAATTTATTTCCAGTATTGCCATACAGTGGCAAAAGGGTTATTCTCTCAGCGTGCCGACTGTTGGTGAACAATTGCGCCAAGCGCGTGAAGCTCAAGATTTAGAGCTGCACGATATTGTCGATTTGACCAAGATTCAAAGCGACCATCTGCGGGCATTGGAGGAAGGCAATTTCAGCGTTTTCTCTGCGCCGGTCTATATTCGTGGTTTCGTCCGAACTTACGCAACCGTGCTCAAGCTGGACACTGAGCAAATCCTGGAACAACTAGGGCAGGAACTGGCGGACTCCGGCCAGATTGACCCGTCGTTGGTCAGGGCAGATAAGAGCTTCCTGGATGTGGCTATGTTTCATCTGGCCAAATTCAGCCGCCGCGCGATGTGGCCGGCACTAGGCACGGTCGGGGTCGTGGTGATTATTGCGGGGAGCTACTTTTTCTGGACGCATTACCGAAATCAGGACCCAACTGTCGGTCTGGGGACTGGAATCTATCAAATGCCAACCAATTCCGGCGAAACCCTGCCCTTGCCTGTCATGAAGTGAAACCACTTCTTCTTTTGCAAGGCGATACAATCTCGCTTGCAATTGTCGGATGAGTTCGTCAGTTTTAGGATCATGAATAAACAAGTCACCATTTTCCGTTCGACTCGGCGTCAATTCATCAAATACGGCGCGATGGCGGCCGGAGGCGTAGTTCTAACAGGCCCTTTTCCGGTGCGCGGTCAAAATCTGAACAGTAAATTGAACCTGGCCCAAGTCGGCTGCGGGGGCAAAGGCAGTAGCGATTTCCAATGCAATGTCCGCGCCGGAGCGAACGTCATGGCTCTATGCGATGTTCACACTCCGTCGGCCGAATATTTGAAAAAGGGGCTGCATGACCAACTCGGCGTCGAATCGACGGTCTACAAAGATTACCGCGAGATGCTCGACAAGGAGAAAACGATTGACGCGGTGGATGTCGCCACACCCGACCACATGCATGCCGTCATCGCTGCCACCGCCATCAAGATGGGCAAGCATGTCTATTGTCAGAAGCCGTTGACGCATGATGTCTTTGAAGCGCGCATGTTGCGCGACCTGGCCCGCCAGCACAATGTGGCCACCCAGATGGGCAACCAGGGTAGCGCATCGGATTCCTTACGCCGCGCGGTTGAGGTCGTGCAAGCTGGAATAATCGGACCGATTCGCCGGGCGTACGTTTGGACCAATCGCCCGATCTGGCCTCAGGGCAAAGACCGCCCGGCAGGCAGCGATCCTGTGCCGGAGGGGTTTGATTGGGACTTATGGCTCGGGACCGCGCCGGAGCGCCCATTTAAATTGAATTGGCCTGAGCAAGAGCAACCGCAGCAGGAAACAGGAAGGCGCCGGCGCGGAAGTGCCGTCTATCAACCGTTCGTTTGGCGCGGTTGGCAGGATTTCGGGACCGGTGCTTTGGGCGATATGGCCTGTCACACTGTCAATTGGCCGTTCCGCTCGCTCAAGCTGGGTTATCCGACGGAAATCGAAGCCAGTTCTTCGGGAATGAACACGGAGATGTACCCGAACAGTTCCAGGATTCGTTTCGAGTTCCCCGCCCGCGACGGGATGCCGGCTGTGACCTTGAACTGGTCCGACGGCGGTAACAAACCGCCGGCGGAAATCACCGCGGATGCCGAAGCCTTGCGGGGCAAAGTTGATACCAGCGGCTGCATCATGGTCGGCGAGAACGGCACTATTTTTTCACCCTCCGACGGTGACCAGGAATTAGAGGCTTATATCAAGCTCAAAGGCGACCAGGAAATGCAAGGTTTGAACCACCATCCGGCGGTCCAAGCCATCCCGCAAAGCATTCCCCGCAACGCGTTCCCCGGAGTGTCGCCCGACGAGCGTCAACACAAGGAATGGCAGCAGGCCATCAAAGATGGCAAACACGATGTGGCCTACTCCAATTTCGATATCGCCGCGTATCTGACCGAGATCATCCTGCTCGGGTGCGTGGCTTTGCGCGTCGGCAAGAAACTGGAGTGGGACGGACCTGGCATGAAGGCACTGAATGCGCCGGAAGCGGCTCAGTTCGTGAAACGGGAATACCGCAAGAGCTGGGCTATTTGATTTGGGAATCCCGGTCAAAGGCACAGACGGACACAGCTTGCCACAGATAAGAAGCCGTGACGATTGCAATAGAAATCAGCCCGCACTGCAAGGTTTTCCTTGAAAAAATCTGTGTTTGTCTGTGTTGATCTGCGGCTTCCGTTTCTAATTAAAATCCCGGCCATTCACGGCGCCTTCTGCAGGGCCTCCAATTGCTGCTGGGCTTGCAGATAGTTGGGCCGCTGCTGCAAGGCTAGGGTAAACTGCTCCTTCGCTTCCGCCTGGCGGCCTAGTTTGGCCAGGCAACATCCCAAGTTGAAATGCGCCTCGGGATTTTCCGCCTTTAGGTTTAAGGCGATACGGTACTGTGCCACGGCTTCATCGAGTTTACCCTGTTGAGCCAGGACGTTGCCCAAATTATTATGCACTTGGGCATCCTTGGTATCGATACTCAGGCAAAACTCGTATTCCTGGATTGCCCCGGCCAAATCGCCTTTCATGGCCAGCGCGTTGCCCAAGTCGCTGTGGGCGCTAAGGTAGTTTTCCTGGCAAGCAATCGAAAGCCGGAATTGGGCGATCGCGTCGTCCAATCGCCCTCGCACGGCTAGAGCGACGCCTAAATTGTTGTGAGCGCCGGCATGGCGTGGATTCTCTTCCAAGGCGACTTGAAATTCGTGCATGCCTGCGTCCGATAATCCGAGATGGCCCAGGGCGATGCCCAGGTTGTTGTGGGCCTCGGTCAGGTTTGAATTCAAGCTCAACGCTTTGATGTATTCGTTGGTCGCCTCCTGATCGCGCCCCAACGCCGCCAAGGCGTACCCCAAATTGTTGTGCGCCTCGTCGTAATTGGAATTGATTTCCAGCGCCCTTCGGAAATCGACCATGGCTCGCTCCATCTCGCCCCGGTTTGAGAGATCAAAGCCCAGGTTATTGTAGGCCAGGTAATTGTTGTCCGTCACGTCAACCGCGTGCGTGAACAGAGTTTCGCTGGTGCGCCAAAACGCCGCCTGGCGCGGGGTCAGAATCGCGCACGCGCCCAGCGCCAGCGCGGCGGCTGTCGCTAAAACCCATCGCCGCGATCCGATCCATTCAGCCGCACCCCACGTCAACATGATCAACAGGCCCACGCTGGCAACGTAACTGTAGCGGTCGGCCATTGATTGAATTCCCACCTGCACCAATCCGATGGTCGGCGCCAAAATAACCACAAACCAAAACCACCCCACGGCCAAGTATGGCTGCGCGTGAGCGCGACGGACTACCCATACGGTGATCGCCGTCAGCAGCAGCACCGCGCCGGCGACTTCCCACCACGGCCAATAACCGGGGTGCGGATACAAGGGCGAGAGTCGCGCCGGCCAGAATAATTTCTGCACGTAACGCACATACGAGATGAACGCATTACCCAGGCGCGCCCCGACCGGCACGCCTGTTAGCGACGACACGGAACCGCCGTGCCGCTGCACCAGAAATGTCACCACGCTCGAGGCCGCCGCCAGAATAAAAAACGGAATCTTCTCCTTAACCAAACCGGCTACGCCTTGCGCCAGTCGTTCCAGCGGCCAGTAATCGAGCAACAGGAGAACCAACGGCAGCGTGACCAACATCGGCTTGGACATTAAGCCGCAGGCAAAAAACACCAGACTCAGCACGTAAAAAACCTTGAACTTTGAACCTCGAACTTTGAACTCTCGAGCGTAGCGGACATAAGCCCAGACCGTGAGCATCCAAAAGAACGTGCTCAAAACATCCTTGCGCTCGGAAACCCAGACCACGGATTCCACGCGCAAAGGATGCAGCGCGAATACGGCGGCGACAAACGCGCTGCGCCACAATGCGCCGGTCATCCTGAGCAGAATCAGGAACAGCAGCACGCCGTTGGCCGCGTGCAGCAGGACGCTGGTCAAGTGGTGCCCGGCGGGTTCCATTCCGTACAGATCCACGTCCGCCATGTGCGAGAGCCAGGTCAGCGGGTGCCAATTGCTGGCCGCGCCGGTTTCAAAGGCCCACTGCACGCTCTGCGCAGTCAACCCGTGCCGGATCGCCTCGTTGGAGGTGATGTAAGCCGGATCGTCATAGTTGACAAACTGGCACTGCCGCGCCCCCCAAAACACAACCAGCGTGGCCGCGGCCAGCGCCACGCAAACCAGGGTGGTCCAGCTCTTGGCTTTGCCGTCGGAATTCACTGCACCGGCGGAAAAAGACGGGAAGGTCGGAGGTTCATTTTAGCCAGTCGAAACGCGAGCGCCGTGCCCAGGCAGCCAAAACCATACTTGACGCTTCGCCGGAAGTTGATCGACGAAGCCTCGGCAAAATACTTCGTCGGACAACTGACTTCGGCGATGGTGTAGTTAAACCAGAGAATCTGCGCCAGCATCTGGTTGTCAAAAACAAAATCGTTGGAGTTATCGGCCAGTGGAATGCGTTCCAGGATTTCGCGCGAAAAAGCCCGGTAACCGGTGTGATACTCCGAAAGCTTGGCTCCCAGCAGCATGTTTTCCGCTGCCGTGAGCAGTCGATTCGCGACGTATTTCCACGACGGCATCCCGCCGCGCAAGGCGTATCCTCCCAAAATGCGGCTGCCCAGCACGCACGGATAGAGACCGGAGGCGATCATTGAGACCATGGCCGGAATCAATTTCGGAGTGTACTGCGAATCTGGATGCACCATGATGATGATGTCGGCCCCTTCCTGCATGGCCAGGCGGTAGCAGCTTTTTTGGTTTCCTCCGTAACCGAGATTCTTTTCGTGAGTGAACACGGTCACATCCGGGAGCGAGTCGGCGATGACCGCGGTGTTGTCGCGACTGGCGTCATCGACCACGATAACGCGGTCCACCACGCCCTGTTCCATGACCTCGTCAAAGGTCTGCACCAGAGTTTTGGCCGCATTGTAAGCCGGCATTACCACCACCACTTTTTTGCCTTGATACATAATTTTCCCAACGTCTTGAGCGGGAGAGAATAAAGGCAAAGTTGCGCCCTTGGCAAGGGCGGGCGCGGGAAGGATCCGAGGCAAGGTGGCGGCTTTGGAGTTGACCTTGGATTGTTGTCGAAACAAAATTCACAGCGCATGAGCACGACTCGGCGTGAGTTTATTGCCTCCTCCGCGACAGCATTCGGCGCCGCAGCCTGGGCGCCGGAAGTTTTTTGCGCCTCAGAAGAGCCAACGATGAAGGCAGACACATCGCTTCGGATTTTGATTTTAGGCGGGACTGGCTTTCTGGGACCAGCCTGCACGGAGTCTGCCTTGGCGCGCGGCCACAAGGTCACCCATTTTAACAGTGGCAGAACCGAGGAGCGCCGCCACGATGCCGGGCGGCCTTCGGCGGTGCCGGATGGAGTCGAAACGCTCTACGGCAACCGCGATCCAAACAAGACTGCCGCCGACCGCAAGAATGAAGGCAAGATCGATGCGCCAAGCGATCCCAAAAGCCCGAAAGGCCTTTCCCAGCTGGTCGGGCGAAAGTGGGACGCAGTGATTGACACGAGTGGATTTTTCCCGCGCATGGTGAAGGCCTCGGCTGAGCTTCTCGCGCCTAACGTAAAACAATACCTCTTCATCTCGACCATCTCTGTCTATAAGGATGTGAGCACGCCGAACTTCGACGAGACTGCCGCCCTGGCCACGATGGCTGATCCAGCCAGCGAGGAGATGGGCAAGGATTTCGCCAATTACGGAGGCGGCAAGGCGCTGTGCGAAAAAGCGGCGGAGGATGCGATGCCCGGCCGCGTCACCGTCCTTCGGCCCGGATTCATGGTCGGGCCGCGCGATACTTCGGGGCGATTTCTTTATTGGCCCGTCCGGGCGTCCCTCGGCGGCACGATGGTAATTCCCGGCGATCCCACCGATCCGATTCAATTTATCGATGTCCGCGATGTCGCTGATTGGATTGTCCACTGCCTGGAGCAGAGAATATTTGGTGTTTACAACGTCACGGGTCCCGCCCAACCGCTTTCAATGAGGAAAATGGTCGAAGATGTCCGAACAGGAACGACCTCCAAGGTGGAGTTCACGTGGATCGACAAAACCTTTCTTGACTCGCACGGCGTGCAGGACGGGCAGTTTCCCCTTTACGATCCTCCCACCGGTGCGAGCGCGGGCCTGCATCGCTGCAACATTTCCCGGGCGCTGGCGCGAGGTTTGACCTTCCGTCCGCTAACCGAAACGGCGAAGGCGTGTTTGGACTGGTATCATTCGCTTCCAGTGGCAACTCAGGCGGCGGTTGCGCCACAGTTTGCCGCACGACCCGGCCAAAAGCCCTGGCTCGAGATTGAGAAACAACTGCTAGAAGCCTGGAGCCAGCGGGCTAAGAGATAGACCGCTCCAGCCTTACTCCTCTTTCATCCGCGCCTTGATTGCGGCTGCCCGCGTCGGCTTGATCAGTATTCTTTCGCGGTTCTCACCTGCTTCGACCTCTCCTAGAGCATGTCAACTAAGGGTGAAATTTTTTGCCTTGGCGCAGCATACCTAAAATGATCTTCATCCGCTTTTCGCGAGTTTCCGGTTTGCGCGCGGTCTGGAGGCGATAAACGATCGAATAGATATTTGCTCTGTTGAGGGACTCGAAGAACGCCTTTGCCTTCTTGTTTTTGGCTAGCGCCGTCAAAAAGTCTTGAGGCGGCACCGCGTTTTTGGGCGAACAATAGGCAGCTCGCCAGCGGCCGTCGGCCTTGGCCGCCTCGACCGCCTTCAAACCAGGCGCGGTCATGGCTCCGGCTTTGGTGAGGCGTTCCACATGCAGAGTATTTCTCTCCGACCATAGACTTTTGGGGCGCCTGGGTGTGAATTTCTGGAGCCAGGATAGTTTGTCGTAAGATTTTACCTGGCCGTCGATCCAGCCGAAGCAAAGCGCCTCGTCAAGCGCCTCAGCGTAGTTCACGGATCTCTCGCCCGAGGCCTTTTTGAAAAAGCGCAACCAAATACCTTCCGGCGCGGCATGGTTTTTCTCCAGCCACCGCCTTAATTCCAAACCTGATGTGAAGCGCAGAATTTGCATGACTGCCAATCTACAGCTAACATTGGAAATACCGCAATCAACGAAAATATAATCC
>DASYNM010000282.1:0-12498 GCA_036008545.1 Verrucomicrobiia bacterium | reverse complement strand
GGCCACGCCGCGAACATCAAGACGGCCAGGCTGGCTGCCTGCAAGATGGTGTTTTTCATAGCGGTTAGGATTCCTGCATACGATGCTAGAACAATTCCGCAGCCACGTCAAACCAAAAGGGTTTCCTTCTTAATCTTGTCCGTGGCATGTAGCTCGGTAGTATTTTGTAAGAGATAATCCGGACCGAGATGATCGATACAACGGCCATTACCGCAGATACCTCACGCCTCCGGGGCTGGCTGTGGGGATTGCTCTTGGTCGTCGCCACCTTCGTGGCTTATCAGCCGGCTTGGCATGGCAAACCTATTTGGGATGACGCGGCGCATCTGACCTACCCGGAACTTCGTTCGAGGAACGGGCTTGTCCGCATCTGGACCGATCCTGGCACATTGCAGCAATATTATCCGATGGCGGCCACCGTGTTCTGGGTGGAGGCCAAGCTCTGGGGCGATGCGACCTTGGGTTATCATCTGGTTAATATCCTGCTCCATGTCACGGCGGCGTTGTTATTGTTCAAAATTCTGCGCACGTTGGAAATTCCAGCCGCTGGATTGGCGGCGGCCATCTTCGCCTTGCACCCGATTCAGGTCGAGTCGGTGGCGTGGATTTCCGAGCTCAAGAACACATTTTCCGGAGTCTGCTATTTCGGGGCGGCCCTGGCCTACTTGCGCTTTGATCGAAGCAGGAACAAGGCTGCCTACGCCGGCGCCTTATCGCTTTTCGTGGTGGGCCTGCTGGCAAAAACCGTCATTGCAACTATGCCTGCCGCGTTGCTGGTCGTTTTCTGGTGGCGACGCGGCAAGCTTTCCTGGAAACAAGACGCGCTGCCGTTGATTCCCTTTTTCGTCGCAGGGATCGCGGCGGGGCTTTCCACTTCCTGGATCGAACGGCAGGTCATCGGCGCGCAAGGATCGGAGTTCAACTTTTCCCTGGTCGAGCGATGTCTTATCGCCGGGCGCACGGTCTGGTTTTACCTGGGCAAACTTTTCTGGCCGGCGGATCTGATTTTTTCCTACCCGCGCTGGAAGATCAGCCAAACAATCTGGTGGCAATATTTGTTTCCGGTTGCGGCGGCACTGCTGGTCGGCGCGCTGTGGGTTCTCAGGCGATGGGCACGTGGGCCGTTGGCGGCGCTGCTATTTTTTATCGGAACACTTTTTCCAGCGCTGGGCTTTTTGAATGTATTTCCGTTCAAGTATTCGTTCGTGGCGGATCATTTTCAATATCTTGCCTGCATCGGGCCGATCGTGGCGGCCAGCGTTGGAATCCACACGATCTTCCATGCGCGCATAAGGCGGAAGGTCGTTTTGGAAAGGACGTTTTGCGCGCTGTTGCTGGCGACTCTGGGCCTCTTGACGTGGCGGCAAAGCCGGATGTACGCCGACATCGAAACGCTCTGGCAAACCACAATCGCCCGCAATCCTGACTGCTGGCTGGCCCAAAACGACCTCGGCGCTCTTCTCTATAAGCAGGGTCTGGTGGAGCAGGCCATCATCCGGTTCCGAGTTTCGCTGTCGATTCAGCCCGACGATGCCGAAGCCCAGCAGAATCTAGGCGCTGCCCTCGCCAAGAAAGGACTGGTGGATGAGGCCATTATGCGTTTCCAAAAGGCGCTCGCCATCCGGCCAAATTTCGCCGAAGCCCATCGTCATCTTGGCGATGCGTTGCTTCGAAAGGGTCGGTCGGATGAGGCGATTCTTCATTTTCAAAAGGCCGTGGCGATCCGGCCTGACTTGGCCGAGCTTCACGATGCCCTTGGCAGCGCCCTTCTGCAAAAAGGCCGCGCGGACGAGGCGGCTATTCAATTTCAACAGACGGTCCAAATCCATCCTGACGATGACCAGGCACATTACAATCTCGGCATCGCGCTCCGCCAATTAGGACAACCGGACGAGGCCCTGCTCGAGTTCCAAAAGGCGGCCGCCATTCGGCCCGACTTCGCCGAAGCGCAAAACAATCTTGGCAACTCCCTCTTCCAGAAAGGCCGCCTCGATGAAGCGATCACGCATTTGCGCAAAGCGCTGGAAACGCGTCCCGACTTTGCCCAGGCTCACTTCAATCTGGGCAACGCCCTTGTGAGAAAAGGGCAGGTGGACGAAGCCATCGTTCAGTTCCAGAAAGTATTGGCCATCACGCCCGATGCTGTGGAACCGCGCCGCAACCTAGCCCGCGTTGCGTGGCGGCTGGCGACCTCGCCCAACCCCGCGCTGCGCAATGGAACCAAAGCGGTGGAAATAGCCCAGCAAACAGACGAGCTTGCTCACGGCAGCGACCCGATGATAGCCGGAATTCTGGCGGCAGCTTACGCGGAAGCAGGCCAGTTCTATCAAGCCGTTGCCTCCGCCCAGTACGCTTTGCAGTTGGCCAAGCGCCAGAATAACGCCGCCATGATTGCGGCCATTCAAGCGCAACTTAAGTGCTATGAAGCTGGCTCCCCGTTCCGCGACGCGGGCGCAACTCAGTGAGGTTGCGCTCAACGGCAATCCCCGTCGGTGTTGCCAAAGATTGATGCTCATGTGGGTGGCCCTTGGGAATTGACGATGAACGCACCGGCCATGACGACCGCAGGCAGTAGTCCGAATTTTGAACGAAGTTTCACCAGCCAGTCTCGTTGAACTTTCGCCAGGGCTTCAGATGGGTCGTTGTTGCGATGCAGCGTCGAATAAAAGTCCAGCATAAGTTCGCCGCTTGGCACATCGAAGACGGGCCAAAGCGTCATCAATAAGTTTTGAGCGCCAGCCTGAACGAATCCCCGGCGCAACCCCATGATGCCTTCCCCAGAAATCGATTCGCCGATTCCCGTATCACAAGCGGCCAGCACCACCAACCAAGTGCCCTGCAGGTCCAAACTGCCGGCTTCTTCTGCGGTCAGGATGCCATCGCTGTCCGTCGGCGGGGTTTCACCGCGTTTCCATGCATCCAATGTCACCTGCGCTCCGGCAAGCGCGATGCCGCTGCGATACATTGGATTTTTCAAGGTGACTTGCTGCTTCGACCCCTTTGCGCCGGTCAGCCAGCTTAGAAACGAAAAATGCGCCGGACCACCCATGGTTTCCGGCAAGAAGAATCCATGCGTGGAGAAATGCAGTATGCGAGGAGAACTAATCGTCCGCAGCTTTGTCTCGCTGGCTTCGGCTCCTGAATAAATCCGAACTGGCCAGTTCCACGGTTTTACTTCCGCCGCCAAAGCGGCTGCATTCTTGGCAAAGTAGGGCAGCGGTAGTAACTGCACTCCGGTCGGGGGCCAGTCAATTTTGCCGCCCGCAACATAATCGGGCGCGGCGAAAATGACCATGACCTGCCCCGATGATTTGACGGGTTTGCGTAATAAATCACGGGCACTGGAGACGTAGCGGATGGAATACTTTTCTGCCAGAAATTTATTGTCGGGCGTCAAAATGGTGGCGAAGGAAACAAAGTTCAGATTCGCATCCGGGCTGATGACTATGTTCTTCCCATCCGCTGGTATAAGCGTTTGGACGGGTTGCCACACGTCTTTATACAATTTACGGAGCGCGGAGGAGAGCAAAACTTCATCCTTTGTTTCTTTGTCACGAACCAACTGCTGGCAGAGGCGCGCATCTTTTTCGATGACCGTCGCGGGGCCGAGACAAACCCATTTGGGGTGCCCGGTGGGAGCCAATATGCCTGCGCCATAGCGGTACTCCCATTGATGGTGTCCGAGCCAGTGCTGGTAGCGGATGAATTCAATTAGCGTCGTTCGCGGCGGAATCGCCTTTTGGACTTCTTCGACCGTCACGTTCAAGGCGCGGCGAGCGTGTCCTAAGCCGGCTGCTTTTTTGGCCAACGCGCCCTCCAGTTGTTCTACCTGGCGCAAAAGTTTGTCCCGCGTTTCAATGCGCTCTTTCGTGGTGCCCGGTTTCAAGTCCTCCGGCACAGTCATGAGTAATTGGGTTAGTCTTTGTTTGGCCGGCCCCAATTGTTCGATGAGCGCGTGATCTTCCGGGTCCTGGCTCGCCTTGGCAACAATTTGGTCTTCCAAGAGCGAATCCAAGACTACGCCTTTATGCCGGAGTATGGCCAAGGCCACCTGTGGCGCATCGTTCAGGCTCGCAAACATTGCATAAGGGTCGTTCTCCGCTTCATAATTCAGGCGCTCCTGCTCTGAAGCGAAGGACAGGATGTCGTTCAGCATTCCCAAACGGGATTGCTCCGACTTTTCCGCAAATTCCAGCGCTTCATTCGTCCTTCCAAGGTCGAAATAAAGGTTGGCCAGATTCCCCAGATGCAGTGCTCGCGCAGGATTCTCTGGGGCGAGAACCTTTTCGTCTATGCTTATGGCGTGGAGGAAAAGTGGTTCGGCATTCGTATATTGGCCCATCTCGTAATAGACCGCGGCGAGACTTCCGTAACTGGCGGACAGGCTGGGACTTTCTGGTCCGAGGACTTTTTCTTGGATCGCCAGCGCTCGTTGGTCAAAGGATTGCGCCTTGGACAGATCGCCCATTTGTTCATACAACAGGCCCAGATTTAGCAACGCAATCGCCGTATTGGGATGATTCGGCCCTAGTGTTTTTTCGTCAAGGTCCAAGACGCGCTGGGCCGTCGATTCCGCTTTCAAGTAATTGTCGGTTTTGCTATAAATCGCGCCGAGCCTGCTTAAAGTATTGGCCAAAACCGGATGTTCCGGGCCGAATGCCTTCTCTTGAATTTTGAGCGCGCGCAGATACAGCAATAAGGCCCTGCTGTCATCGCCCATATTCATGTAAAGATTCCCCAAACTGACCAGCGTAATGGCTGTATCCGGATGCTCCGGGCCGTTTTTTTTCTCCTTGATGGACAGCGCGCGTTGATAAAAGGACTCCGACTTGGCATAATCTCCCATAGAGAAATAAAGCACCCCTAGCGTGTGCAGCATATTACCGGTATCGAAAAGGTCCAACTCCAGCATTTTTTCGCGAATGGCAAGAGACTTTTGGAGCAGCGGTTCAGCCTTGGCATACTCGCCCATGTCGATGTAGAGGGCGGCTAGATTGTTCATGGCTGTCACTGTATCGTGATCTTCCGGGCCGCGCACTTCTCGGTAGGTAGCCAAGGCCTGTTGGTCAAAAGTCTCCGCTTTCGGGTAATCCCCCATGTGGACGTAAAGAATGCCCAATTCCCCCCTACAGCCGGCTGCGGCTATGCTTTCTGGTCCAAATGCCCTTTTGTTGATGGTCAACGCGTCCTGCAGCAATGGCTCGGCCTTGGCATATTCGCCCAGCTCCACATAGAGTGACCCCAAACTCCTGAAACTTCGTGCTGTCAGTGCATGCCTTGCTCCGAGGACATTTTCACGAATTTCCAAACCGCGGCTGAACAATGCCTCTGCGTTGGTATAATCGCCCAATCTTTGACATATCGTGCCCAAATCGGTCATCCAGTCGGCCGTGACTTTGTCCTCTGGTCCGAATTTATCTATCGAGAGATTCAAGGCCTTGACCGCCAACGGCAAGGCCTGCTTGTATTGCCCGTGCTGCATAAGCTCCCTCATATCCTCATTCAATGCCCTTAATTCATCCATTTCCTGGCCAGTCGCATCCAATATCCGTACCGAAAGAATCGCGCAGAAAACTATTGAAATGAAATTTAGTCTCATGCTCCGTGATTCTTGGCTGTCTCAATGCCAAGTCAAATAGAATTGCGATTTAGCTAACCCCACAATTCCTCACCAAATCCGGAAACGTGCAATCGGCGCAGAGGGAGTTCGTTTGGTCGCAAAAATCGTGGATGATTTGCATAAGCCCTTGCTGGACGGAGGCTGTCTTGAATCGAACCGTCCCCTGTTCGCCGAGCAATCGATGGCGGGCCAGGCGCAGCAAGGAGTTGTCCTGCGCGGCGGGCCAGGCCAGATAACGCGCCTCAGCGCCTGTGGCGAGGACGTCGTTCTTGCCCGCGCGGGCGCGCGCCCAAAACCACGGCAGGATGATGTTGATGGCGAGGTCGGTGGCGCGGGATTCGCCCAATAACGGTTGCGGATTTCGCAATCGCGCCGATTCAAATCCCCAATGCCACGACCAATGATCGTCCGGCGCCGGTTGCAGACAAGCCACCAATGACGCGACTGGCGAAGTGTCTGCCGGCGGAGTTGTGAACCATTGTTCAAGCCTCGCCTGAAAATCGTCGGTCGCCAGCCAGTGCGAGGCCAACGCCAGGCGTCGTTGCGGTTGATTAGCTGGACGCAGGCCGTGCATACGCCAAAGGTTCCTCGGCAGCAGCACCGTGCGGAAGCGGTCGCGGTCGCGCCACCAGTGATCCCACAAAATGCGCAGGTATTCTCCGGACTGCCTGGCCGGCGGGAGTTCCACCGGCAGGAAGCTGCTCACTCCGAGCAAGCGCGCCTGCAACGCCAGCAGCGAGCCGGCGCCCTCGCGCAAAGACGGCAGCAACTCGGCGACGCGTTGCATGGCCCAGATATTATTCTTGTAACCCAACCCGCGGAACATTCCTTCCCACAACGCCTGTTCCCAGCCGGCGTGCCGGGCGCGCGCCTCCAACTCTCGTGCTTTGCGCTGAAATCGAATCAGCGCGGCCTGATGCAAAAGCTCCTCCGTCCGCGCGGCGTCCAATTGACTCAAGGGCGCGGAGCAGGCGCCGCGCAAAGATTCGGGCCAGTTTTCGGACGCGCCGCTCGCCGCCCAACTGGTCATCTCGGCCAAAGGCATGTCCAATAAATCGCGCAAAGCCAGTGCTGGCCGGCCTTTGGTAGAACCAGTGTCGGCGGTCCAAAGCACGTGCAAGATGACGCCCGCATACTCGGGATTGCCGTGGTGGTGATGCGCTTCCCAATTTTGCGGAATCAGATCAATTTCAACGTCGCCAGAACGCGGTTCGTCCTGGCCAAATTGCAGGATGGCCCCGCGAAAATCGGGTCCCGCGCCGTGATTCCAGAAACCGGGATGAAGCACGCGCACGGGCTGGCCATCGACGGTGCGTAGTTCATCGCGGCGAAGGCGTTGGTGATGCCAGACATTTTGCAGCACGCGTTCGGGCGGGAGAGGGGAATCGCGTTCGCGCAGAAGGGACCGAGCCTCCTGTTGCGCGCGCCACTGAGCGTAAAAGTCCGACCGGAGAGCGGGCACGCCCAATGATTTCAACCCGGCGCCGGGCAAAGTCAAGACAGCAGAAGAGCCGCAAGGAATCGAGATCAACCCTTGAAACATGACACTAAAAGGGATACCATACGTCGGTGTTTAATGCCTCCGACATCCGGGAAATGCTTACGGCTGAAGATTTCAAACCGTTCGCTATCCATACCTCCGACGGCGCGCGCTACGAAATTACCAGTCATGACATGGTTCTTGTCGGGCGGAACGCGATTCAAATCGGCGTTGGACGCGACCAAGAAGGCATCGCCGAACGATTTGTTCGTTGCGCGATCCTCCACATTACGCGCATTGAAGAATTGCAAGAAGCCTAACGAGCCGTCATTTCCAAGCGAAATACAGGTGACTCTGATTGGCCTGTGCAGCGCGATCGATACGTGGAATTGTGACCTGCGTGAGGATTGGCCGCAGCAGGGAGCCATCCAGATTTTGGCCCGAGCAGGCACCTGACAGTCAGGGATTCGCAGGAGCTCACCCCTCCCGAATCGCCCCTTCCCCTCCGCTCCCGCTGCGGACGAAGGCTGGTGGAGCCGAGGGGATTCGAACCCCTGACCCCCACAATGCCATTGTGGTGCTCTACCAACTGAGCTACGACCCCAGCCAAAAGGTGTGCCAGATTACGGAGACGCTCCCCTTCACGCAAGGCAAAAGCGTAGAATACCTTATGCTGTTCGGGAGGGACAACGGGTTGTTCGGCGGCTTCAAACTCCACAGTGTGCGTCAGGTAAATGATCACACTACGCACAAAACCATCAGCGCCGCCCTCAATGCTTTGGCCTAAGCAAAATCGCTTTCTTGGTCGTGCCTTCGACTTCCACGCTGCTCGCTTCGATGCCCGGATCGTCCTTCAACGAATTATAAATGACACGGCGGTCGAAGGCGCTCATCGGTTCCATTTCCACGATGTCGCCCCAGCGGCGCACTTTTTCCGCCGCCGCGCGCGCCTTTTGAACCAGGGTTTCACGCGCTTTGGCGCGATAGCCGCCGACGTCGATCAGCACTTTGGGCGTGCTCGGGTCCTGCTGGAAAAGAATGCGGTTGGTGATGTATTGCAAATCGGACAAAGTCTGCCCCTGCCGGCCAATCAAACGGCCGGAGTCGTCAGTCTTGACATCCAGCAAAACGCCGTCCTCCAGGGGATGTTCGTCAACAGTGGCCTCAAAACCGAGTGATTTGAGGATTTCTTCCAGTATGGCTTTGGCTTGCGCTGGCATTTTTCAATTCGTTTCTTTTGAACGGCCCACTATAGGCTGGCTGTCAACGAGAGGCTACTTCTTTTTCTTCACCGGCACAGGTGCTGGCGCCGGCGCCTTCGCATCGGCCGTTTTGGTCAATCTCATTTGCAAAATGCTCAACAGGTTCGACACCGTCCAGTAGAGGGTCAGCCCGGAGGACATCCGATAAAAAAGTCCGATCATGGCCAGGGGTACCCAACGCATCAGCTTTTGCTGTCCAGGGTCCATGCCTGGCGAAGGCGGCATCATGTGCGATTGCCAAAGCTGCGTCGCCCCCATGATCAGCGGCAAAGGGTTGACGGCATAGCCGGCGATTTTGCCCACGGTGTCCGGCTGGCAAAGATCGAAGGCCCAGAGAAAATGCGCCCCGCGCAGTTCGATGGCCCCGCGCAACATGTAGTAAAATCCGAAGAAAACCGGCAATTGCAACACCGTCGGCAGGCAACTGCCCAGCGGGCTGATCTTGTTTTGCTTGTAAAACTCCATCGTCTTTTCATTTTTCTTGCCCGGATCATCCTTGTACTTTTCAGCGATGGCTTTGAGTTGCGGCTGGAGGGCCTGCATGCGCTTTTGCGACTTGGTGCTGGCGTTGGTCAGAGGCCAAAAGATCCCCTTGAGAATGACGGTGATGGCGATGATGGTAAAGCCGTAGGGCAATCCCGCCGCATGCAGGCCGTTCATCGAGAGCAGCAGGAATTTTGAAAAGAAGCCGAACACCCCGGTGAAATCCATGATTAAATCCACGTTATTGCCCATGCTTTGGGCGATTTCCGCCAGCCGCTTGTACTCCTTCGGCCCGGCATAAAATACGAACGCCGTCTCCACGCTCTGGCGTGGTGCAAGCATTACAGCCGGATAAACCAACGCCGTCTGGTAGCCGTTGGTCATGGAGGAACTGGTGGCATTGGTCGGCCCGCTCAAGTCCGGCGGCGGCACCTGAATCTTGTCAATCACAATCTGCGGGGCGGGATTGCTGGGCATGGCGGCCAGGGCGAAAAATTGATTGTGAACCGCCGCCCACGCCACGTTGTTCGCCCCGTCTTCGTACTGCCACCGCGGCGTGCCGGGAAAACAGCCGAACGATGGGTTGGCAAACCACTTGTCCTGGATCTTCTGCGATTTAAGGCCGTTGTACCAAAATGTCCCGACAGCCGTCGGATCATCCAACGCGCTGATGGCTCTGGCCATGCCGATGACAACATCGCGGTCTGGAATCTGCAGCGGCTGGCTGGTGGTGTTCTCCAGGCGCACGCGCGCCTTGAAAAGATAGTTGGTGCCAACCTCAAATTCCTTCACTACCCGCAAGCCGTTCCCCAGGGTTTTCTCGGCGCGGACGGTGTTGCCTTCTTGAGTCAGCGCAAAATCGCCGTCCCCATCCAGACCGTTGCCCATGACCGCGAGGACGGGCAACGGGGCGTCAAGATTCAATCCGGCCAGTTTGTTGGTTTCTGGCGCGGGCTGACCCGCCCTCAGGATCACGGCTGGGTAATGGATCAAATCCACGTCCTTCATGCCGCCGCCGCGCGAGGTAAAATGCCACAGCAAATCCGTGTTGGATACCGTCAGAATCTGTTCCGGCGTCGAAGGCGACGAAGGCGACGTCGTAGCGGTGGCCACAGGCGCGGGCGTAGCGGGCGAGGTCGAGGGCGCTGTCGTTTCTGTTGCCGCCGGCTCAGAATTGGTCGTCGCCTGCGCAGTCACAGGCATGGGACGGGGAGGGAAATAATGGTTGACAACCGGGGTCAGCAGGAAATACAGGCCCACCGCCACCACCAGAATAATGATCGATTTACGATCCATGACGCATCCCCAAATTCCGACACTTCCCTCGCGACCACTTCCATTTCAAAGGCCCAACCGGCGGCGGGTCTTCCCCGCACTCGCCCCACGGATGGCAGCGGCCCAGCCGGCGCAACGCGAGCCAGCCGCCGATGAGCGCGCCATGAAGACGCACCGCTTCGAGGGCATATTGCGAACAACTGGGAGTGAACCGGCACCGCGCCGACGGCCCCAAAACAGCCACCAGGAGCGGCGACACCACCGCCTGGTAGAGGCGGATCAGAAGAATCAAAGCATGTTGGACAATATTCATGCGCTGGCGACGTCCAGCCGCGCCTGGCGCAGCACCCGCATCAAATCCAATTCCACCTCCGCCAGTTTTTTGCCAGCGATGGAAGGTCGGGCGACCAGCACCAAATCCACGGGCCTGGCCAATTCGCGTTGGTGCAGGCGGAAGCATTCGCGCAGCAAGCGCCGGGCGCGGCTGCGGACGACGGCGCCGCCGATCTTCTTGCTCGTCACAACCCCCAGCCGGCTGGCCTGCCCGGCCGGGCGCGGGAGCACGTTGGCGATGAGGCAGCCGCAGACCAGTCGCCGTCCTTGCGCCTTGGCGCGGGCGAATTCGCCCGGCCTTTTCAGGCGGCTGGCACGGGGAAAGGGCAGGCGCGAGGATGGCGTTCCGGCCATGTGAATCAAACCGGGGTCAGGCGATGGCGTCCGGCCCGGCGGCGATTGGCCAGGGTGGCGCGTCCGCGTTTGGTGGAATTGCGCTTCAAAAAGCCATGCTGGCGTTTGCGCCGGATTTTCGATGGTTGATACTGACGTTTCATTTCATTATTAGCGTTAAAATAGCCGTTGCCACGTTGTCCGGGGAGCAACACCCCCTCCCGCGACGAATTCGCGATTCAGAGTCTGAGAAGATAGCGGCTCACCTTTAGGTGTCAATCGTGCAAATTCTTATTTTGCGGATGATCTTGGCCTCATGATAAAGGTGAACATGCTGCTCCAAGCAAACGACTTGGAGGGACCGGCGCATCTCACTTTTTGGACGGCTTCGCTCTACTCCCTCTCTTCCACATACTTGTGGAGGAGAGGCCAGCACCGCAGGCGGTGCATCCCATCTGTTGTTCTGTTCTGGGGGGAGAGGAGGTACGACCATGCGCACCCCTCTCCCTGGCCCTCTCCCCGCGTTGCCGCGGGGCGAGGGGAAATCATCGGATGCGCTCACAACGTGCAAAAAATGAGATGCTTCCTAGATGGACGCATGGGACGAATCGCTTTTGACACTCCCTCGATTGTCGCGTACTTTGCTGGTGATATGACAAACGACACAGTCGTGACGTTGACGGAGAACGCCGCCAATGAAGTCCGCGCCAAGCTGGCGGCGGATGCGGAAGGCGCGGGCAAGGCTTTGCGCCTCTACGTGGAAAAGGGCGGCTGCTCCGGTCTGCAATACGGCATGACCTTCGACCAAAAGCGCCCCGATGATCTGGAGGCCTCGTGCTTTGGCGTCTCCGTGCTGGTGGACCCTTTCAGCGCCGATTACCTTCGCGGCACCGTGGTCGATTATTCGGACGCCTTGACCGGCGGCGGCTTCAAAATCACCAACCCCAAAGCCGCCCAAAGCTGCGGCTGCGGGAAGTCGTTTGAGCCTGAACGGAAGGGGTAGGGCTTAGAATTCCATCACGTCTAAAGAGTCAGACAGGCTGCTTGCCTGTTAATCCCCAAGTCTTCCACATTTGCGCATACGGACATAATTCAGGCAAGCGAACTCTTTCCCAAGGGCTGTTCTCGCAATTCTGGTCAGTGACTCGCTTATCCGGTCTTGCCTGGCAAAATGAATGCAACAGACATTTTTTCCCACCTCTGAAAGTCATGCGTATGGACAAAAATACCCACGGAAGGTAAGGTTGGATGCTTGCAGCCTTTAGTTTCTTTGGAGGGTAAAAATAGCCATTGAATAGGGCATTTGTCATAAATGGCGTGCCCATTTCATCAAAGACCTCATAAAATAGCTGAGAAAGCATACCAGGCGAGGAAACAAGTTTAGCAAAGAAACCGCCATGTTCGGTTCTCAGTTTCAAAGCTCCGGCCATGACCTGTTCAAACCATCGTACGTTTTCCTTAAACACGTCAGCCTTGAGTGCATCACGGAATTCGTTAGCTGCCGTCGCCACAGTCCTTTTGTGTAGAGATTGAAATGTGTCGGCGTGCCCACGCCAATCCAGATCCAACCCGTCAAAGACAAAAGCGTAGACGGAATCAATACCGGCAGGAGTCCAGTGATGTTCTTTCATCCTTTCGACCGCATTGAAAAATAAATGCGCTGGGTGGCAATGCATTAAAGCGGCATCACAAAGCGCAACAATGAAGGCGGG
>DASYNM010000281.1:0-4489 GCA_036008545.1 Verrucomicrobiia bacterium | reverse complement strand
AGGCCGATCGTGTCCAAATAAACCCGGCGCGCATACGTCCGATCATCGACCGGGCGAGGCGGCTCAATGTGATGCTGCTCGAAATAGACATCGAGAAATCGATCCACCGGATTGTTTTCATTATGCGCTGCCGGCATCTTTGGAGTGCGCGGCACGAGGTTTTGGGGCGCGATCGGTGCGAAGCTAATTTCAGGATCCCAGGGCAGGCTCTGATCGATCCACGCCCGCAGCGCCCCGACTTCTTCCGGCGTCAATTTCTTGCCCTTCTTCGGCATCACTTCGTCGGGGTTCAGCCCCGAAACTAGCTCAATAATATAACTGTCGGCGCTATGACCCGGCGCGGCGCCTGGCCCCGTATCGCCGCCTTTGAGCAAAGATTGTCGCGAGTCAATTTGGAACCCTCCCCGGCTGCGTCCCCGCCCATGGCAGCGGATACAACTGGCCTCGAAAATCGGTTTGATCTGAGACTTGAAATCAACCGAACCGCTGGCGGGCGGCGGCAAGGCCTTGATTTGCTCAGGCGTCAGCGCGGCTCTGCCGGCGGGTGCCACGAGCAACAGGGCGGCGATAAATGCGGTAAATGGGCGATCCATCAGAATTCGATGTTATCAAAGCTAAGACGACAGGGCAGCCTGTTTCTTTCAATTTTATCGACGGTTCTGCGGATGATCAGGGGGAATTCCGGCGAGGCACGAGCCGCGCGTGTTGCAGGCGCTTCAGAGCAAAGCAAGGGGGACGTTAGCTATTCCAGCATGTTGGACCATACTTGGGAATCATAAGACGGCTTACTGATGGAGCCATTCCACGTCTGGCCATCTGGCAGAGCCTGCCAGGTGGGAGGATTCCCGTAAATTCCCCAGAACTCTCCCCAGGTGAGCCGGCTGGCCAGGGAGGCGGCGGAATGACCATCCACATAAAGAACATTTACCCTGTTGTTGTGTTTACCCCACGCGGTCTGGAGACGGCCGTTCTCCGAATCAACGGCTGCATTCGGCCCGGTGCTGCCTTCCCAGACGCCGTCCAACCATGCGGCGTCGCCACAGAGCGTGTCAGCGTTGCCGCTGCCGGGGCCGGGATTGCCATCGCAATCGCCCGGGTTGTTGGAACCGCTGACCTCGGTCACGCAGAGCAATTGCGAAGGTTGCTTAACCAGCGTAATTTTGAACGGAGGAGTGGGATTGAACATAGTGCCGTCGATATTGGCGAGGCAAAAGCAGCCGATTTCGTTGAATCCGTAAGATAGAAACCCCGTGATAGTTGGATCAAAAGTTCCAGGCTGCTTCGTATAAGTCAAACCTCGCTGTCGCTTGGGGCAAACCCAGCCTTTGGGGTTTTTGAGATAAGGCTGTATCATCGGCGCCGGGGTATTGGGCGTTTTCCCGTCCGACGCAAACCATTCTCCGCCGCAATTGAATCCAAGACTGTTTACGAAAGGACCCGCTGACCACCACACTGGGTGAGTCGGAGGGCCGGGATCGGGAAAGAACTGCCTGTTGTCATCAGAATACATCTGAACGCCGAGACCGATCTGATGTGTATTGCTGAGACAGGAAGCTGCAGTGCCTTGGTCCTTGGCCTTGGACAAGGCCGGCAACAGCAAGGCCGCGAGAATGGCAATAATGGCGATGACCACCAGCAACTCGATTAGAGTAAAGGCGCAACGCGCATTGGGGTGCGCCACAGCGGTGTTTCTATGTGCTTCTTGCTCAGATATGCTCATATATTTTGGGCGGTGAGCAAAAAGTAAGCTACAAGTACGCTTGATTGCAACATCAAAATTGATGATTTCGGCGGGCCGCGAACGGATGATTGGCGGAGTTTGAAGATGGATCTGGCGCCACTTGGCCGCGCGGTATTTTCGTTTTCCGTGAGGTGGCTCTCCCTCGCGCAGATCATCGCTTCTGCCGCGGACTCCTTCTTGCGCCAAAATATGAGTGACCTTGGGGCAGGGGCACGCACGGCGGGTTTTGCGTGGGAACCGGAAAGTGACGGCCCGCAGTCCTTGTGGTATGCCGTCGCGGATGCCCGCAACGGAGAGGGAACTTTTCAGCGTCTGGACGCGAATCTTGATCTCAATTCCCAAATTGCTTACTGCGCGCGCCTGTTCGGCGTGAAATTGCCTGGGCAGTGATTTGCGGCGAACGTTAAAGCATAGCCGGAGCCGGCGCCGCAGGCAAATGGACTTGACAAGGAAATCGAATGCAATAAACTGGCCGGCATGAGCGAACCCAAACTCAG
This sequence comes from Verrucomicrobiia bacterium, assembly GCA_036008545.1. Lineage (GTDB taxonomy): Bacteria > Verrucomicrobiota > Verrucomicrobiia > Limisphaerales > Palsa-1400 > Palsa-1400. The sequence goes on along the minus strand of DASYNM010000281.1, from coordinate 2,251 downwards.
CGTCAACGAAGCCAAACTGAACGAGTTCATGGGCAAAGCGCTGGGCGACATGGGTGCCGCCATCAACACCGCCCTCGTGCTCATCGGCGATCGCCTTGGCCTTTACAAGGCGATGGCAGGCGCGGGGCCGATGACGCCGGCAGAGGTAGCGAAGAAAACGGGAACTGTTGAGCGTTATGTCCGGGAATGGCTTTCCGCCCAAGCTGCCGGAGGTTATGTCACCTATGATGCCGCCTCGCAAAAATTCACGCTGCCGGACGAACAGGCGATGGCCTTGGCGGTCGAGAACAGCCCGGTCTTTATTCCCGGAGCTTATCAGATCATCGCCTCGGTAGTGATGGATGAGCCAACTATTCAAGCCGCTTTCAAAACTGGCGCGGGCGTAGGCTGGCATGAGCATAATTGCAATTTGTTTGAGGGAACCGAGCGTTTCTTCCGCCCCGGTTATGCGGCGCATTTGATTTCCGAGTGGATTCCTGCGCTCGAGGGCGTGCAGGAAAGATTGCGGAATGGCGCCAGAGTTGCGGACGTCGGTTGCGGGCATGGCGCTTCTACGATTCTGATGGCGCAGTCATATCCAAAATCACAGTTTTTCGGTTTTGATTACCATGCTCCTTCGGTGGAGTGGGCGCGAGCGGAGGCCCTCAAAGCAGGTGTCGCCGACCGCGTCACATTTTCCACAGCTTCGGCCAAGGAGTTCCCCGGAAAAGATTATGACTTGGTGGCCTTTTTCGATTGCTTGCATGACATGGGCGACCCAGTCGGGGCATCCGGTCATGTCCGCCAGTCGCTTCGGCCCGATGGGACGTGGATGATTGTGGAGCCTTACGCCAACGACCGGCTGGAGGAGAATCTAAACCCGATCGGGCGCATTTATTATTCGGCTTCGACAATGATTTGCACACCGGCTTCGTTGTCCCAGGAAGTGGGATTGGGCTTGGGCGCCCAAGCTGGCGAAGCGCGCTTAAAGAATGTGGTGACCAAGGGTGGTTTCTCCCGCTTCCGTCGGGCGACTGAAACTCCTTTCAATCTAATACTCGAAGCGCGGCCTTGAGGCATCTCGGTCTGGTGATTCCGATCGCTACGAAACGGTCCAATCACCGACTCGAGGCAGTCAGCACAAATTAAGAGCCTCCCGCTTTGCGGGCTGCTCGCCCCTCCCGGAAAACTATTTGGCGTCCATGTTCGCCTTCAAGTCTTCCTCTGACACAGTGCTTTCCACGCCGTTGGGCGGCACGTCCATCTTCGCGATCCAGAGCAGGGCGTTCAAGACCGTCTTGCGGAAATTCTCGTCGCCATAATTCTTGTGATAGTGAGCGCCGGTAAAACCGAAGCCGCGCCCGCCGTCGGGTCGTTCGTAGGCCCAAGCCATGATTTGAGGTTCGCCAGCCGCCACCGCCGCGCGCACCGATGAGTTGCCTTCGTGCGGGCCGTCGCGGCGATCCATCGTGCTAGACGGCGCTACAGCGGAAAGTATTGGCGTGACGCCTTTCATATCCGGCTGGAAGCGCATGTGGAAATACCACTCGTCGTGAATCTTGAACGGCTTGACACCGTGCGCGATGGGATGATCCGGCAAGGTGGCGTAGTCCGCGAGCCAAGTTGGATTGACAGACCAATTCACTTCAAAAGCGCCGCCCATCCACTGGAGAAATTCCGCTTCACCTTTTTCCTTGGTCGGTTCGACGGCGTAGTGAATGCAGGCCAACCCGGCTCCTTTGTCCATCAACCGGCCTAGTTGTTCGAGGTGATCGTCCTGCAAAGCGGGATGAGCCGAGCCGCCGTCCATGGAGAGAACGACAGCGTCTGCCCCGTCAAAAGCGCCAACATCAGCCGGCCAGCCGTTGGAATAGACCACGGTCTGAAGTCCAGGAACATCTTGCAAACATTTCTGCAAGAGCAGGCAGCCCGCGCGATACTCGTGCTCGCCCGGACCATGACTGGGCGGGCCGGCGACAAAAACAATCTTCTTGCCCGAAGGCAACACTTTGATCCGAAGGTCCTTGAACTGCACCAACATCGGCTGGCCCGCGTGCAGTTGCAAGGCGATGATTCCGGTGGTGGCGGCCTTGTCTGATTGCTTGTCAATGACGTCAATCATTTCTTTGCCGTTGATGAATTGCTGGAGATGATTCCCTTTGGCGATGATGACGTATTCGTTCCAGTCTCCCTTGTGGATTTCATTTTCCAAATCCGCCGCGCTGCCCAGCGAACCGGTGACTTCTTTGCTGCCGTCGGCATGAATCAATAT
>DASYNM010000280.1:0-5421 GCA_036008545.1 Verrucomicrobiia bacterium | reverse complement strand
TTGCAGGAGGAGACAAGCCGCGGCCCCAGCCGCGACAACAACAATAGTCAAGATGGGTTTTTTCATGGGTTCCAACGATTGGTGATTCTTTCGTCGGCATCGCGTTTGTTGGTCATGTCGATGGCACCACGCATGTCCAGGTCGGGGTCCGCCGCCGAAGTCTCGGTGATGACCCAATCCCCGCCCGGCTGCAATTCTGGAATCAGGCTGCTCGACGGCACGATGGCATACCGTTGGAGAACCTCATCGTCAATCGGGGACGACAGGTACGGCTGGAGTTGCGCCAGGCCGGTCGGGAATTGCCCGCCATTCTCCGCACCGTATTTGCGTAGCCCACCCCATAACTGATCGAGCACCTGCCCTTGCGCGTTGTTTCGCAACGACATGGCGGCTCGCGCGAAACTCTGGTCGTCCTCAGTATCGAGTTGTTCTACCGCGCCGAGCCAGGTGTCATCGTTAACGTGTCCAAGTTCCGGGATTTTCTTGGAGGGATTTGCCTCCAGCCATTGCTTGAGCCGCTCCACGCGCGCCGCATACATCTGTCTCAGCAAGGCGATTTGGTCCTCCGCCGATGTGGGAGCCGTGGTCTTCGCCATCGTCATTTTCTGGACGATGTCTTTGAGGTGGCCGACCTCGCCACGGAGCCGCAGAAGCTCGCGGAACTGGTTGTCCGAGGGCGGCAGTGAGTTGTTTGCTTGGGCCAGGAGGCCGGTCAGGCGCTGATTGTCCGCGGTCAAGTGAGCCACTTGATCGGATTGTTGACGCCAGGTTACGTCCTGCTCGCGCAGTCTGGCTTGCGCCTGGCGTTGCAGCAATAGCGGCGTTACCACGCTGGCAACGATAACGGCGGCAATAACGCTCGTTTTAAGTTTTGTTGAGGCCATATGTCTCAATAGGGTGAATATGTTTCCGCTTCCCGCCGCCGCGCTCGCCACGGCCATCCCTGAAATGCTGGCCGCCATGCCGACAGGCGCTGCTTTGACGGCCTCGACGCTGAGAGCCGCTCCCAGCGCGACGACTGACAACGTGACCCCGCGCCGTTTGAGGAGGACGTGAAGTTTTTCCAACGCGCGCGACACACGCTTCTGAGCGGCGGCCTCATTGGTTCCCAGGGCCTCGCCGACCGAGCGAAAGTCGAGCCGTTCATAGAAGCGGAGCAGCACCGCCGCGCGATCGGTCGCGCCAAGCTGGTTGATGGCTTCGTCCAGGATCGGCGCAACCTCGGCCAGGCGCGCCTGGGAATGGTCTGTTAGTGCGTTCATTTCGACGGCTTGTCTTTCACGGAATTGACGACGGCGCTCGCCGCGCAGCGTCTTGGCGGCCACAAAACAAGTGTGCCGGTGCAGCCAGCCACCCAGCCGGACATCGCTGGAGAGGCTTTTCGCCAGACGGGCCAGGTCCACAAAGACAGTTTGGGCCACGTCCTCCGCCGTATGCGTGTCGCCGCCGGCCAGGCGCACTGCTGTGGAAAAAACCAAGTCTAGGTAGCGCTCGACCAATTCCCGGAAGGCCGCCTCCGAACCGCGCTTCACGTACTCCACCAGCAATGTTTGGCTCTCCGTCATCTCTTTCCTATTATTAAAGACCCGCCGCCAGGCGAAATCAGACAAAAAATCTGGCCGTGATTTCTCCGCTGGCATTTGCGACTCTGGGCAATTAAGGTGATTGCCGTTAGAATGACGAGTTCGGCCAAACAATTTGCTCGTGAATGGTTCGGCGGCGTGGGCCGCGGCACTCTGTTGTGCCGAGACCTTTTCTATTCCATCTTCAAGGTCAAGCCGGTCTGGCACGATGTCGTCTATCAGATGTATTTCATCGGCGTCAAATCGTCGTCGGTGGTCTGCATCACTGGGGCCTTCACCGGGATGGTTCTGTGCGCCCAGGCTTACGTGGAATTTCACAAGATCAAAATGGACACCGGCGTGCTGGCCTTGGTCAGCGTGGGCATGGTCAGCCAGTTAGGGCCCGTCTTGACCAGCTTGATGGTCGCCGGACGGGTCGGCGCGGCTATCGCGGCCGAATTGGGCACCATGCGCGTGACCGAACAGATCGACGCCCTGCGCACGCTCGCCACGCATCCGGTGGATTATCTGGTGGTGCCGCGTTTCCTGGCCATGCTGTTGGTCATGCCGCTGCTGACGGCGAGTTCGGTCTGCGTCGGCATTTTTGCCGGATTTCTGGTCGGGGCCTGCCTGCTGAGCATCAATCCCACCTATCTCTGGTACAACATGCTCCATTACACCGACATGAACGACGTGATGACGGGCATGATCAAGACCTTCGTCTTCGGCGCCATTATCGCCGTGGTGGCCTGCGACAAGGGGCTGAATTGCCCGCAAGGGGCCGAAGGAGTGGGGCGGGCCACCACGGAGGCGGTGGTCTATTCGTCCATCACCATCCTCATCACTAACTTCTTCTTGACTTTGGTGCTAAACCGCGTGCTGGTATGATTCTTGAGGTGCGTGATGTGAAAAAGAATTTCGGCCCCCTGCCGGTGCTTCAGGGCGTAACGTTCTCGGTGGAGAAGGGCGAAGCGTTGACCATTATCGGCGTCAGCGGCGGCGGCAAGAGCGTTTTGCTCAAGCATCTGGTCGGCCTGCTCATGCCCGATGCGGGAGAAGTCCTCGTCGGCGGCGTGAATATCGCCTGTCTTGATGAGCGGCAATTGCTGCCCATCCGACGCCGTTTCGGCATGTTGTTCCAGGGCGCCGCGCTCTTTGACTCCCTCAACGTGGAGGACAACATCGCTTTCATCCTCAACCGCGAACGTCGTTATTCGCGCGAGGAAATCGACCGCCGGGTGGAGGAGGTGCTGGATGTGGTGGGCTTGAAGGGCATCCAGAAAAAATGGCCGGCGGAACTCTCGGGCGGCATGCGCAAGCGTGTCGGCCTGGCCCGCGCCATCATCTACCAGCCGGAAATTCTTCTTTACGACGAGCCAACCACCGGCCTGGACCCGATCGCGGCGGATGCCATTGACCGGTTGATCATCCGCGTCGTGCAGAAATTGAAGGTCACTTCCATCGCCGTGACCCACGACATGCGCAGCGCGCGGCGGATCGGAAACCGCATCTTGATGTTGCACGAGGGCCGCATTTACGCGGATCAGACGCCAGACGAAATTTTTAAATCGACCGACCCGGTGATTTACCGTTTCGTCAACGGCATCGCCGATCCGCAGGAGCAGTTGAACTATGAATGATTCTCGCATCGAACTAAAGGTGGGCTTTTTCGTAGCTGCCGGACTGGCGCTGCTGGCCTTGCTGGTGCTCAGTTTCAGCCGGGGCAACACGCTTTTTGATCGGACCTACCATCTGCGCGTGCTGCTGCCCAGCGCGGCCGGCCTCAAGCCAACGGCCGACGTGATGATGTCGGGCGTGACGATCGGCAAGGCTAGCAGTTTGGAATTGATGCCGGACGGCCGCTCCGTGGCCGTTGACATCGTCATTCTGGCAAAATATAAAATCCGCACCAATGCGCTGGTAGCAATCGACACCCAGGGTTTTCTGGGGGACCAATACCTTTCGGTCACACCCTCGACCAACATGGAAGCGGGATACTTCCGCAACGGCGCCGTCGTGGTGGCGGAAACTCCTTTCAACATGCAGGAAGCGGTGCGATCGGTCGCCGGCCTGCTGGATCAAGCCAAGAAAACGGTGACCGATCTCGACTTCGCCATCAACAACATCAACCGCAGCGTCCTGTCCATGCAGTCCTTAAGCAACTTGAGCCTGACGCTTAGCAATTTGGAGACGATGACAACTCTTGCTCGCGCGATGGCCCAAGGCGCGGATGATTTGATCCAATCCAACGCACCAGTCGTAACCGCGGCGGTGACCAACCTGCGGAGTTTCTCCGAGAAACTCAATTTGATGGCCGACGACCTGGACGGTTTGGTCAGGACCAACCGGCCCGCGGTCGATGAGGCGATCCAGAATTTGCGTGACACCTCGGCTTCCTTCAAGCAGGTTGCGGCTGATCTGGAGGCGGGCAAGGGCCTGGCAGGAGGGTTGTTGAACGACGAAGCGATGAAGGCGGAGGCGGGATCGCTGCTCACCAACGCCAACAACGTGGCCGCGGAGTTCGCCACCTTTGGCACCAATCTTAATCAGAGAGGCATTTGGCGCATGTTGTGGAAGCCGAAACAAACTGAAAAAAGTGAAAAGTCCCGGGATCCGGCGCATTAGTCGCGCCGACGCGAACTTACTTACATGAATCCCCTTTGGACCATTCGAATCTTCTTCCTGGCCATGTGTACCTTCTCCGGCTACGAGGTGAGCCAGGTGCGGCCGGAATGGATTAACAATGGGTTGCAAGGCCTTATTATCGGCTTCGGCGTGGGCGGATTGTGCGTCGCCATCGATGAGATGCTCAAGGGCTTTTCGCTGCGCGCCTTTTCAGCCGCCACCTTCGGCCTGTTTCTAGGCTCGGTGGTGGCGTGGCTTATGGATCACTCCGCTTTGTTCGCCGACGCCGACGACCCGCAACGCCGCGTCATCCGCTTGGGGCTGTTTCTCTGTTTCAGCTATTTGGGCATGGTTCTAGCCATGCGCAGCAACAAGGAAGACTTTTCGCTGATCATTCCCTATGTGCGTTTCGCCCCGCAGTTCAAGCCCGAAGTTCTGCTGCTGCTGGACACCAGCGTTATTATTGACGGACGCATCGCCGACTTGCTCGAGGCCAATTTTCTGGAGGGAACGCTGGTGGTGCCGCGCTTCGTCCTGCACGAATTGCAAATGATCGCCGATTCCAACGACCCAGTCATCCGCGCCCGGGGTCGGCGAGGCCTGGAGATGCTGACCCGCCTTCGGCAAAACAAACGCAACGAGGTCAAGATTCACGACGCCGACATTCCCGAAGAAACCGAAGTCGATGCCAAGCTGGTGCGCCTGGCCCGCGCGCTGGGGGCCAAACTTTATACGAACGACTACAACCTGGGCAAAGTGGCGGAATTGCAGTCCGTGCCCTACGTCAACCTGAACGAAATGGCCAACGCCTTGAAGCCGGTCATCCTGCCCGGGGAAGTTTTCACCTTGCGCGTGGTGCGCGAAGGCAAGGACAAGGGGCAGGGCGTCGGCTATCTCAACGACGGCACAATGGTCGTCATCAACAACGCGCAAACCATGATCGGCCAGCAGGTCAGCGTCAAAGTTTTGAGCCTGCTGCAAACCGGCGCCGGCATTATCGTCTTCGCCGATTTGAAAGCGCCCGCAGCCACGTAGGCGAATGCGGCGGGAGGCTGCCTATACCGTCACAACGCGGGTATCGCCGCGCGCAGGCGATACAAGATAATGCTCCGCCCACAGTTGGAAGATCAACAACGTCCACAATTGCTTCCGGTTGTCTCTGGTTCCGCGCAAGTGCTCACCAACTAGGCGCGTGACTTCGGCGGGATTGAAGATGCCCTGCCGGCGGAGGCGC
>DASYNM010000279.1:0-3220 GCA_036008545.1 Verrucomicrobiia bacterium | reverse complement strand
TGGTATTTGCGGCGGCATTTTCTTTTCCGTTTGCTCTCTATGTTTGGCGGCAGACACGGTGGATCTCTCCAAATTGCCGCCGCCCGCTCAGGGTCAAATTGATTTCACCCGCGACATCAAGCCCATCCTGGACACTTCCTGCCTTCGTTGCCACGGCCCGGCCAAACCAAGAAGCGGGTTCCGGCTCGACAACCGCAACAGCGCCCTCAAAGGGGGCGACCACGGCGTCGATATTTTGCCTGGCAAAAGTTCCAAGAGCCCGCTCGTTCATTATGTCGCCGGCCTGGTTGAAGACATGCAAATGCCACCTGCTGGCAAAGGCGACCGGCTCACCTCCGCGCAGATCGCAACTCTGCGCGCTTGGATTGATCAAGGCGCCGCGTGGGCTGCAAGTTCGCCGACGAATAATTTCGCAGTTTCCGCTTCGCCTACGATTGGCGGCACATCGGTTAGCGGCAACAAACAGAAGTTTCGCGAACTTAATGACCAAAAAGAAGGGCTTAACGGAGGGCTGGACCGATTTGAAATGACCGGTAGCAGCGGTCCCGACACTAAATATTCTTTTTCAGGGCATGCGTTGAGGGATGACTACAAGTTGGATTATTCACTGGATCGCACCGACCTCGGGTTCATTCACTCTGGATGGGAGCAGTATCGAAAATATTACAGCGATACGAGTGGATATGATCCCGGCGTAAGTTCAACCGCTCCCAGCTTGGGCCGCGATCTCTTTCTCGATATTGGCAAGGCTTGGATCGATTTCGGCCTGACTTTGCCGCATTGGCCGCAGATGAAGTTGGGCTACGAATACGACTACAAACAAGGGAGCGAATCACTTATTAATTGGGGCTCCTATGGGGCGGCCGGGCAACGCGCCATTGCACCCGCATCGGAAGACCTCAACGAGACCGTGCATGTTATCAAATTCGACCTCGATCATGAGGTGGGCGGAGTGACGATTGAGGATCGGTTTCGCGGCGAGTTTTACAACCTCAAAACGCAATACACCAACGCGGACGTCCGTGGCGCCGCGATGGAAAATGCGCGCGAAGGGAACAGCTATTTCCAGGGGGCCAACACCATTCGCCTGGAGAAGAAGTTCAACGATTGGTTCTTTGCCTCCGCGGGCTATCTTTACAGTAAGCTGAACTCGGACGCCACCTTCATGGACTCAGTCAATAACAATCCACTTTTGCAGGACAGCGTCCCGCAGATCACCCTGGAAAAGGATTCGCAAGTCGGCAACGTCAACGGACTTTTCGGCCCGGTGGCAGGGTTGACCCTTTCTACCAGCGTGCAGGCCGAGTGGACGAGCCAGCGCGGCTTCAGCGGAGGCAACGCCTTCCTGAATCCGGCCTACACCAACGGTTTTTCACCGCAGCCCGCCACCGTTCCCGTCGTCGCCAGCATCCTCTCTTCCGACTATGATCAAAGTTCAGTCACGGAAAACGTGGCGTTGCGTTACAGCAAAATCCCTTACACGTCGCTGTTTGCGGACGCGAGATTGCAGCAAGAGAGCATCGGTCAATACGATTCTGACATTCAGCCCGGCAGCGGTTTCGCGCAGAACACCTCCTTCTCCAGCCAGATGAGTGACGTTCGTGCCGGCTTCAACACTTCGCCCTGGCGCAGCGTTACTCTCAGCGCCCACTATCGTCGCTCGGAGGATGACAGCCATTACGAAAACGATCCGGGTTTGCCGGCGCCGGCCAGTTATCCGGGGTTCATCCAGGCGCGAGACCTCGTCACCGATGAAATCGAGGGAAAACTTACATGGCACGTCAGCTCCTGGTTGAAGACGGCTTTTACTTATCAATACCTAAACACCAGGTCTTGGATCGACACGGATGCCTCGACCGGCGCTTCGCCAGGCGGCGGAAGCGCGGCGGGAGAATACGATTCGCAAATTTATTCGGCCAACGCGACCATGACCCCGTGCCCGCGCCTTTTCCTTTCCACCACCTTTTCTTACCAGCCTTCATCCTCGGTCAGCGCGACCTACAACATTCCTGCTGTCGCTGCTTATCGCGGCGAAACCTACACCGTGCTGGCCAGCAGTACTTATGTTCTAAGCCAGAATGCGAATTTATTCGCCACTTATTCTTTTTCGGACGCCGACTATAACCAAAACAATTTCGCGGCCGGTCTGCCGGTGGGGATTGAGTATGCGCAACACGCTTTGCAGGCTGGCTGGATGCGCCGCTTTGGGAAACTTGTCACCCTCCAATTGAAGTACGGATTTTATTCTTACAGCGAACCGACCAGCGGCGGCGCCAATAATTATGTCGCCCAATCCGTTTTCGCGACCCTGAGCTACAAGTGGCCTTGAGCCACCCGCCTTTGATCACGGTCAGAAATTTGGGAGCAATTCTGCGCTTGGAGGTTCCGGCCTGATAAGCCATCATCGACTACGATATGACTCCAAATACGATTGTCATTATTTTGTGGATTTACATTGTCCTGCTTTTGGCCGGCGGCTTGATGGGCTTTATCAAGGCCAAGAGCAAGATTTCGCTTATCGTCTCCGCTCTTTTCGCGGTGCTGCTGGCTCTGTGTAATTTGGCAATCATCCGGCCCTTTTACATTGCTGACATCCTGGTGGGTTTGTTGCTGATTGTCTTTGGAATGCGTTTCGCCAAGGGTAAGAAGTTCATGCCGTCGGGCCTCATGCTGGGATTGTCCGCAGCCGTTTTGGCGGCGCTACTTTTGCTCCACTGAGAGCGCGGTTAGTTTTCTTCTCCGTGTGCAAACATCGCTTCCGATCTGGCAAATTCACGGCCAAATCGTCCAGACCCTGCGCGACGGCAATCGCCTGGTTCTGGTCGCTCCGACCGGCTCGGGCAAGACCACCCAAGTTCCACAAATGCTTTTGGAGGGCGGGCTGTGCGCCGGGCGTATCGTCATCCTGCAACCCCGCCGGGTGGCGGCGCGCACTGTGGCCGCGCGCGTGGCTTGGGAGAGACACGTCCCGTTGGGCGGAGAAGTCGGCTACCAGATTCGTTTTGAAGACCGCACCAGTCTCGGCACGCGGATATGCTTCGTCACCGAGGGCATCCTCCTGCGCTGGCTTCAAGACGATCCGACGCTGCAAGACATCAGCGCCGTCCTGTTCGACGAATTTCACGAGCGCAATCTTCTGAGCGACGTCGCCCTGGCGCTAGTCAAGCGATTGCAGCAAACCCGTAGGCCCGACCTGCGCATGATCGTCATGTCCGCGACG
>DASYNM010000278.1:0-2525 GCA_036008545.1 Verrucomicrobiia bacterium | reverse complement strand
CCAACTTCACTCACGCGCCGCAAATTCCTTCGCCGCGCCGCGCTCGCCGCCGCCGGCGTATGGGCCGCGCCCGCATTCACCAGACGTCTGCGCGCGGCTTCCCCAAACGAAACCATTCGCCACGCCAGTTTCGGCACCACGGGCATGGCTGCGGGCGACATCGAGAGTTTGACCAGCCACCCCTCGCTTAAGCTGGTGGCCGTCGCCGACGTGGACCTCAATCACGCCGACAGCATCAAGAAAAAATTCCCGGACGTGAAGATTTACCAGGATTGGCGCGAACTTCTTGACAAGGAAAAGGACATTGACTCCATCAACGTCACCGTGCCCGATCACATGCACGCGGCTATCGCCATGTCCGCTCTGCAACTGGGCAAACACGTCTATTGCCAGAAGCCGCTCACGCACGACATTTACGAGACGCGGCGGCTGACCGAGGTGGCGCGCGCCAAAAAACTAGTCACGCAAATGGGCATCCAGATTCATTCGCAAGGCGCGTATTTGCAAGCAGCGCGCATCATCCAGCAGGGCGACATCGGCAAGATCAAAGAAGTCCATTCGTGGAGCGAGAAAAAGTGGGGCGATTCATCCCCGCGCCCGGACCGCTCTGATCCTGTGCCGGACCGCTTCAATTGGGACGAGTGGATCGGCACTGCGGCCGAGCGGCCATTCCTGGGCAAGGGTTATTACCATCCAGGCAATTGGCGCAAGCGGCTGGACTTCGGCACCGGCACTTTTGGCGACATGGGTTGTCACATATTCGATCCGGTTTTCAATTCGCTCAAACTTACCGGGCCCATCTCCGTCCGCTCCGATGGTCCCGCGCCCGGTCAGTGGAATTGGGCCATCAACGCCATCGTCCGCTACGTTTTTCCCGGCACTCCTTTTACCGCCGAAGAGACGATCAACGTCACCTGGTACGATGGCGACGAGAAGCCGCCGATGGAAGTGCGGGCGCTGCTCGAAGGCGACAAGCTGCCCGATCAGGGCACGATATTCGTCGGCACCAAAGGCACCCTGCTGCTCCCGCACATCGCCTACGCGCAGCTTTACCCGGACAAAGTCTTTGCCAGCTATCAACGCCCGCATGTGCAGGAGCTGGATCATTGGCGGCAATTTGTCGATGCCTGCCTCGGCAAGACCCAGACCGCGGCCAACTTCGACTACGCCGGCCCCTTGACCGAAACCGTCCTGCTGGGCAGCGTGGCCAGCCGTTTTCCGCACACCACCCTGCAATGGAACGCGCCTGCCCTCAAATTCGAAGGCGCGTCCGACGCCAACCACTACCTCCGCCGCCAATATCGCGCCGGCTGGGATGTGACCGGATTGTCGTAAATCGTAAAATCCAAATTTCCCTGGTAAGGCGAGACTCCGTCGAGCCGTGATGTTTTCCCATGCCATCGAGTCACAGCTCGAGGGAGTCTCGCTCTACCAAATACAAAGTTGAATATCGCACCCCATCGCAAATTAGAAAAATTCGTCAAACGGCGAAATGGGTGGCAACGCGCCTCCTTGGGTTTGCTTCCCGGAGCGTTTTTGTTAACGTGCGGCCATGAAATCCAAGTCCAAGACTCCAGGCGCAAAAACGACGATCTGCGGCCAACCTTCCTGGCGGATTGCTTCCAGCGAAGTGGAGGCATTCGTGACCGAGACGGGCGGACACCTTGGCCCCGTCACCTTTGAACGCCAAGGACGCAAGATCACGCCCTACGCGGTCGCACCTTGGGGACAAGAGTCCTTCAAGCCGCCGTTGCCGCCCATTCTCCAGATTCTGCGGGGCGATTTCTTTTGCCTGCCGTTCGGCGGCAACACCACGCCGTATCGTGGCGAAAAACACCCTGTGCATGGCGAGACAGCCAATGCGCGCTGGCGCTTCGAGTCCTTGGAAAAACGCGAGGACCGCACCGGCCTGCACCTGAGCCTGCGGACCAAAGTCCGGCCCGGTCGCGTCGACAAGAGGATTTTTCTAATTGACGGACAAAACATCCTTTACTGCCGGCATGTCATTTCGGGCATGAGCGGCCCCATGAACCTTGGCCACCACGCCATGCTCAAATTCCCCGATGAGCCGGGCAGCGGATGTCTTTCCACCAGCCGTTTTGTGTATGGCCAAGTGCTGCCGCAACCTTTCGAGTCAGCGGAGCTAGGCGGATATTCCTGCCTGAAACCGGGAGGGGAGTTCCACTTGCTCCAATCCGTCCCGATGGCAAACGGAGGGAAGGCGGGCTTAAGCCGTTACCCGGCACGTCGAGGCTTTGAGGATTTGGTCATGCTGGTCAGCGATGACAAGTCGAAATTGGCGTGGACGGCCGTGGCTTTTCCCCAACAGCAGTTCGTCTGGTTCGCGCTGAAAGATCCGCGCGTGCTGCGCGAGACCGTGATGTGGATGTCCAATCGCGGCCGACATTATCCGCCCTGGAATGGACGTCATGTCAGTGTGCTTGGCCTGGAAGAGGTCACTTCCTATTTCCATCTCGGTCTGGCCGAATCAGCCCAGCCGAACGCGATCTCGGCCAAGGGCTATC
>DASYNM010000277.1:0-15579 GCA_036008545.1 Verrucomicrobiia bacterium | reverse complement strand
AAATGCTTTTCCTCTTTCACCGGTTCCGGCGCTGGCGCCACAGCGGCAACCGGGACGGCTGTGACTGCGCCGTTATTCGGAACGGTGATGGAGTTTGAGCAAGAAGGGCACTCGATGGTGGATCCTGCGCCGCTCGCATCGACCTCCAGCTCCTGCTCACAAATCGGACATTTGAAGCTGATGTCCATAGTTAGCTCACTTTGGTAGCGCTGTGTTAACGGAATAATGGCTCTTCCCGGCGGCAGAAAGCGAGCGAAATCATTCGTAAGTTTTTTGCAATTCTTGCAGGCGCGGATACACCGGCGAATCTGACGTGAGGCGCGCTTTGACTTTTCCAAAAACAAGGCGCGCGTCAGCCAGATCGGTGGCGCCGGCCAGCACGACATAATCCAATTCGATCCACGCCCGGCGCGGGTCTTGGATTTCTCGACCGTGCTGTTTCAAGAACACTTTCAAAGCCGCCGCCCCGTGGTCTTGCGCGTCCTGCAACGGCCCTTGGAGATTGGGCGGCAATCCGGGCAGTTGATCGCCGTTGACTTCTACATGTGCGGGCGCGGTCGAGGCAGTTGCCGGCGGTTTGTCCTGGAACTTTCCGTAGTATTGATAGAACTGGTAAACTCCCAGGGAGAGACCGACGACGATGATCAGGCCGACGACGAATTTCATGCGGCCCCCTTTGAGGCTGTCCCGGCGCCGCGTGTGCTGAGGATAGGCTTCATCGCTCAACTCCTGCTTTGACGCGCGCTATCGTGCTACTTCGACGCGATACCTGCAATCAAAATCCGTCGATGCCCCTGGTCGTCCTTCTCGACCGCTTCCACGATCCACTTTTCGCGCTGGAAAATCTCGCTCGTTGCCGCCGCTCCTTCATCGTCCAATTCCACCATCACGCAGCCGTCCGGTCGCAGCCGCGGACCAGCCTCCGCCGCGATGCGCCGATAAAAATCCTGCCCGTCCGCACCGCCATCCAGCGCGCCGCGCGGCTCGTGCTCGCGCACTTCCGGCTCCAACGTTTTGATGCGCGCCGATGGGATGTAGGGCGGATTGGAGACGATCAAATCGTAGCGTGCGTCCGCCGGCGCAGCGGCGAAGAGGTCACCTTGGTGGAATTGGACGCGCTCGGAAACGTGGTTGGTTTCGGCATTGCGCCGCGCCAACTCCAGGGCCGGACCGGAAATATCAGTGGCATCGATTTTCGCCTGCGGGGCGTGATGCGCCAAAGCAATCGCCAGGCAACCGCTGCCGGTGCCGATCTCCAGAGCGGTCGAGGCGCCGGCGACCTTTTGCAAAAAAGTCCAGGCCCGCTCGGCCAGCAATTCGGTTTCCGGCCTGGGGATAAGGACGTTGCGGTTGAGCGCGATTTCCAAGCCGCAGGAGGAAGTCGATCCGACAATGTATTGCAGCGGCTCGCGCTGGCCGCGCCGTTGCACCAGCGCGCGCAGGGCGTCCATTTCTGCGGAGGTCAGCTCGCGCTCGAAACTCAGGTAGAGTTGCATCCGCGGCATTTTCAGCAAATGAGCCAGCAGCAATTCCACCTGCAAACGCGGCGACGCCACGCCTTTGCGGGTCAGGAAATCCGTGCTGCGTTGAATAACTTCGAGGATTCTCATTTCACCAAGAGCAGCCGCGCTCCGCCTCAGTACGCTGCCCGGTTCGCGGGCGGCAGATCGCGGCCAGAACCACGTCGAAACTGTTAAGTTGCATGCAGACTTTCTTTTTTGCCGATTCCATTCCGTCGCGCTGATTCTGACACATCGCCAAACAAAGCAAAAACCTAATCAGAGTCCTCGTCTGATCAAAATTTGCCTTCGACTAACTGAACCGGCGAGTGTACCATAAAAACGCGATGACAATCCGCGGTCTATTTCGATTTGTCGCGCTACTTGCGCCGCTGTTGATTTTTGCCCTCGTGCTTTTGTCGCCATATTATTCCGCGCGATTAAGCTTGATACTCCATGGAGAGCCATTCGCCCGTGTAGTCCCTAAAGAGGATCTCGATATTTTCAAGTTCGTAAGCACCGACAACTTCGCGTGCCGGGCCATCGTTTTTTCCGGCGAAAAAGCGGTTGGATGGATTTGCCTGCCATCGACTGGAGGATTCGCCTCGTTCGTGCCGTTCTCCGACCACCCTAGTTTTAAAGATGATGATCGTTGGCTTATTTGGTTTAATGTTCCGTTGATGATTGCTTGGGCTTTGCGCTGGTGGTTGTTGGGAGCCCAAGGAGTTGCTTTGCTTTTCTGGATACGCCACGTCCAGAAACGAGAAGCAAAGTGTTAAGAAACCATAGGCATACAAATTATGAGCGTGATGGTGATTGTTGCTTACCGCCCGCGGCCCGGGAAGGAAGCGTTGCTGTTGCAGTTGACGAAGGAGCATGTGCCCATTTTGCGCGGCCAAGGCCTGGCTACGGACCGCCCACCCTGCGCCATGCGCGCTGTGGACGGAACTATTATCGAGGTGTTCGAGTGGAAGTCGAAGGCGGCGATTGAGTCGGCGCATACGAATCCGGCGGTGCTGAAGATGTGGGAAAAGTATAATGAGGCTTGCGAATACATCCCCCTCAACACGGTAAAGGAGTCGAGCGATATGTTCGCCGGTTTCGAGCCAATCGACTTGACATAGAGGCCAGCCGCTACGGCTTTACTCCCAACTTCGAAACGAACTGTTCCGGCGTGAGGCCGCCTTCCCGCACCACGGTCGCCTTCGTCCACGGCTTGTCGGGGATGCCTTGCGTGGTGGCCAGCCATTGGCGGGCGAATTCCTCCCGCGTCACGGTGAACGGCCACGTTGCCCCGGCGCGCAAGCACTCATCGCGCAGCGCATCCCAGCGCGCCAGCCAGACGCATTGCACGGACAAATGACCCTGCCGAACGCGCGCCAGCATTTCGTCGTCGCCCGCCACCGCGTGTTCGGCCTCCTGCCACAGTGCTTCCGCCTGCGCCATCGGCTCAAAACGCAAAAAAGGCGCGTCCGTTTTCGTGAAGCAAGTCAAGTTGCAGCCTTCGGAAGCCTTGTGCATCAGTTCCAAGTAGCGCGCCAGCGTCGGCGCGGCGGGGCCGTAATATCCGTCCAGAAATTCCCGGATCAAGGCCCGGTCGTCCTGTTGCGGATTCCACAACAGTTGCGCCAAAACCCAGGCGCGCATTTCGGCCATTTCCGCGCCTTGCGAATCGTGCGCTCCCTCTTCAAACACGCCGCGCACATGATGGGCCTGAAAGAATCGAAGGTTGGGACCCATCACGAACCAATTGGGAAAAGGTTGAAGATAGTGCCCGAAATCCGTCACGTAATCCCAAACGTAAAGGCGATCCGCCTGCTGCTCCCAGCCGTGGATATCGGCGGCGAAGGCCGAGTTGCTGGGGCTGTCCAGCGGCTCGCGAAAGTTGCACTCGATACTGCAAAGGCGCACGATCACATTCGGACGCGGGCGCAATGTGCGGGGCGGTTTGCGGGTGTATTGGTAGGCCAGCGTGTCCACCGCCACGTTCGGAAATTCCGGCTCGATCTTCTCCGCGATATAATTGACAAAATTGATCATGGATCCGGCATGAGAACCCTCGGCGTCGTCGATTGCCTTGCAATTCGCGCATTCGCACGGGTTGAAACAGTCGTTTTGCGAGACGCTGATGATGCGGGCTTCCGGCGATTCTCGCAACGCCTGCTTGACCTTCTCCACCATCAAGTCGCGCAATTCCGGGTTGGACAGGCAGAGTTGGGCGTTCTCGGCGGTGCGCTTGCCCTTCACCAGGCTGAACCATTCCGGGTAGGGCGGAAAAAATTCCTCCGGCGGCACCAGCTTGTAGAAGGAGTGAACGAAATACTTATAGGCGACACCGCCGCCCTTCTCCGAGGTCAAATGCGAAGCCAGGCCGTTGCAGAGGTTGTGCCACGACCAATCGGCGTTAAACACGCAGAACCAATGAGGATCGCGATATTCGAACGCGGGCTTCGCGCGAACGTTCGTGTCCGCGATTTGCAAAGTGGGTTGGTGTGGAATACGGCTGGCCCAGGGGGTCCACCAGCGGACGCCGCACGAGTCCTGCAAAAAGCGGCTCACGGCGTAAAGGGTCCCGCGCGGACGCCCGCCGGCCAAAAGGATGCGGTCGCCCTCGGTGTGAATGATCAACTCTTCGTCGCCCAACGGTGCGAATGGGGTGTGCGGAAATGCGGCCGAAGCCGCTGCGCCACGCCCGACGATAATCGCGTGGGCTGGGGACTCGGCGTTGGTGCTAATCTCAAAGGAGGCACCGGTGATTTGTTGAAGAACCGAGGCCAGTTGGCGCGCGGCGTACTTTTCCGTAGCGGTGGCAGCAGGGTCCACAACAATCACGGTCCGCGCGACACCGTTCTCCGCGATAGTCGCCGCCGGGGTTTGCCGCGGCAATGCCATTAGCACAGTCAACACCAAACATTGGATCAAGAAGCTCAAATGTTTGCGTCGCCTTATTCCAACATTTTCTTGTGCGTTGTTCATTTATTTGGATTCGCAATTCTTGAAAGCCGTCGAATTATCTCGCACATATGGGCGGCGCGGCAACCCCGCCCTACCTTCTTTGGCTAAGGCGCTGCTGCCGCAACGCCCAAGAATTCAAATTTCTTTGGCTTGGATTTCTCGGTTGCTTGTTCAAATCCATCCTGGTTCGCCACGGGTTGCAATTTGGCCGGAAGCCGTCTTCTTGACCCTTGGAAAAAGCAGAGCGGCGAGAAGCAAAGCCAATCCGATCAACCAACGGCCATGCCACGTGGCCGCAATGGCGCCTATCATCAAACCAGCCCAAAAGATGGCCTGAAGTATCGCGAAAGGCACAATAGGGTCTGGGCCTCGCAGGCCTTCTATGAAGTTCTCGATCGAGGCGATGAATCGCCAAAGACCCACCAAGAGCGCACTGATGAGTACGACGTAAACGAAAGTCGAAATGCTTCCGCCCGTTTTGACTGGAAATCCTTTTTCGGGTTGAATGCTCAAAAACCAAAGTATCGCCGCTTCGCCCAGCATCGGCGCATCGCTTAAATTGGAGAGAGAGCGTGGCACGGCCAGCGTCCCGTCCGGCAGCTCCCACACCGTCGCCAGCATTTCGGCGGATATGGGGTAGGCCAGATCAAATCGACCATTCCGGCGCGCGGCTCCAACGCCGAAGGCATTAGCGGCCACGCCGAAACCGTCGATGACCGGGCCGGCGTCCACGTCCATGGTCCAATCCCGGTTGGGAATGCCGATCGGGAACTCGCGAAAGCCGACGAAACCGGCTCGCTTCTGCCAAAAAGAAGCCTCGTAAATGTCAAACCACGCTTTGGCCTGGGCCGGCCACAGCTCGGGCGATGTCAAACACATGTAGGAATTGGCGCAGCCTCGCGCTTCCGAGAGAGGCGCACCCGTCGCCGGCCCTGCTTGATAGGGAGGTAAATTGAGCTTGGTGCTTCTGGGGCCGATGAAACCACGCTCCGAGTGGGCGACGAATTTAGAATGATCAGTCCCCAGAACGGAATCGGCGCGGCGAATGCACGCAATGGCCGCCATCACGTCGCCCGGATAGCATTCGCTTGGATAATCTTCCAACAATCCGGTTTTGGACTCGTTCAATTCCTGGGAAAGTGTTTCGACCTGGTCCCGCAACATATCGAGGTGCGCGCCGTCATGGAGCAATTTCGCCCGACTGGTCAGCGCCGCGATGACCATCATGCGGTAAAATATATTTTCGTGATGAAGATAATTTGTCCCCCAATGTTTCTGGACCCAGGTCGAGTGCTTGGGGTCCATCACCAAGTCCGAGGCGGCGACGATGGCGCCGTGGCAAAAGACTTTTGGTTCGGTGCCGGCTGAGTGGTCGCCCGCGTCCCAGGCGTTTTGCAAATTGTCGATGGCCCACAGATAAAAGACCGAACCGAAGAGCGGCCATTCCGTGCCGGAGATATTGTGGGTTGAAAGGGTTGCGGCTTGGCCATGGGCCACCCTCTCTTGCGCCCAAGTCGTATAACGAGGCGTCAAATGGCGCGCCAGCCTCCAGGCAACTTTGGGAATTCCCGGCCCTTGCAAAGCAGGATCCCTGAGGTCGAGGCCGGCGCGCACGGATGGATAAATCAAGAGCGCGGCAGCCAGCAGGGTGGCAAGGACTGAATTGATGCAATTGATGATTCGGCTCATGGCGGCGCGCTGGCGATGAATTACAAGCCGAGCCGGTCCAACCTCAGAGGCTTGGGTGAAGCGTGTTCGTTCATATTGTTTCCGCAAAGTTGGCAGCCAAAGCCTCCAGTCTCTCCTTCTTGCTCGTGGCCGTGGGCATGGTGTCGTGCGCCGCCGCCGGGCATTCCGTGCGCAAGAATACATCCATGATGAGCGCAAGCATTGTCCCAGCCGCTGAACCCGTCAACCCAAAATCCAGCCAGCAACAGCGTCGCACTTGGTCAGAAAAAGCGCGCTGACGCGAAATAGTGGCTCGCTTATTGCGGCAACTTTCTTATAATCAAGGTGATATATGACAATTCAAGTGGCGGTTTTATGCGACGCGGCGACGGATTACAACGGCAAGCTCAATTTGCTCGGCACCTTCGACACCATCTATGCGCCCCAAATGCCCATGCAACATGCCCAATGTTCCATCGCCATTCGCATTGCTTTCGACCGCATCGAGGAGGGAACGCATACCTTGCAGTTGAGTTTCGTCGATGAGGACGGGCTGCCGATCATGAAGAGCATGCAGATTCCCGTGGAGGTGGTCTTTCCCGCCGACGCCACCTTTATCTCGCGCAACCTGGTGGTGAACATTCTCCAATTGACTTTTTCCAAAGCCGGACTTTACTCGGTTGATTTGTCAGTGGATGACCGTCCGTTGTCAAGTATTCCGCTGGCGGTCAAGCAGTTGGAGCAAAAGCCGTGATGACGGCAAAATCAAAAACGCGCCGCCGCGAGTGATGTTTTCCGATTTTCCAGAGCAGGCCAGGGTCGTCCAGGTGCTGCAACGCAGCCTGGAAAGGGACCGCCTGGCGCACGCCTATCTCTTTGCCGGCCAGGCGCTGGAGGAAATGGGGGCCGTGGCGCGAACGCTGGCCAAAACCGTCAATTGCCTCGCCCCGACCCGGCGCACGGCCAACGGGGCGCCGCTGGAGTGCTGCGACCATTGCGATAGCTGCCGGCGCATCGATCAATCCAACCATCCTGACGTGACTTGGCTTCGCCCGGAATCCAAGTCGCGCGTCATCACGACGGATGTGATCCGGGAGTTGATGCAGACGATGAATCTGAAACCGACAGTGGCGGCGTTCAAAGTCGGAGTCATCGTTGCCGCCGACCGGCTTAACGTGCAGGCGGCCAACGCGTTCCTCAAAACGCTGGAGGAACCGCCGCCTAAATCGCTTTTGATCCTGCTGACAACCGAACCGCAGCGGATGCTCGAAACGATCCTCTCGCGATGCCTGCGGCTTAACTTCGCGGACTCAGGTATGAAGTTCGACACCCGTCACACGGACTGGCTTGCCTCCTTTAGTAGCATGGCCGCCTCGGGCGCGGGCGGTTTGCTGGCCCGATATCGCCTGCTGGGCCTGATCATGAAAAAACTGGCCGAACAGAAGGAGGAGATCGCAAAAGCAATTGGCGCCCGCTCGCCGCTGGAGCGTTACGACGACTTGGAGGCCAATATGCGCGAGAAATTGGAGAAGGAATTGGACGCCGCCATCGAGGCCGAATACCGGCGGCAAAGAACTGATTTGCTTGGCGTTTTGCACTGGTGGTTGCGCGATGTCTGGCTGCAAAGTCTGGCGGCGGGCGCGGACCTGCTCTCCTTCCCCAATCTGGCGACGGCGGCGCAGGCCGTGGCCGGGCGAATCTCCCCATCCGAGGCGCGGACTAACCTGGAGGAGCTTGATCGATTGCAGCGCCAGCTCCATACCAACGTGCAGGAGGCGCTGGCCTTGGAAGTAGGGTTGCTGAAGCTCAGGCTGTAAGGTTGACAACCCACAATGTCTTCAAAACAGAAATCCGCGCCCGCCCCTCCATCCAACGCAGACCTGATTTTTCCCGCGATCATAGGGTTGTTCTTTTTCATCACCATCATCAAGTTCGGCAGCCCGGTCATCATCCAATACAGCGCCGTTCAGGACGCTCCCCATGTCCTGGACGCTCCCCAGGATTTTGTGTCGGCCATATTCGATATATGGCCTACGAATTGGGGCCCCTGGCTGTTTGTGCCGGTCGCGCTGGTGGGAGTGTTCGCGATTGCATTGGACAGGGCAAAATTCCATTGGGCCTTGGTTCTGCCGCTGATCTGGCTGGTCTGGGAGTTTGTTTCCGCCACACAAACGGTGAATCCGGCGTTGACGAAAATCACGCTGACCCACTTCACCGTTTGCGTATGCCTCTTTTACCTGGGTTTTTTCGCCCGAACGGGCATGTCCAATCCCTGGCCACTGTGGGCGGGTATGGGATTGGCTTTATGCTGGGCTATGCGGTCCGGGATTCAACAGCACTTCGGCGGGCTGGAGGCTACCCGCAAAATGATGGCCGAATCGCCCGATCTCGCAGGGATGAGCGCCAAGATGCTCTCGAACCCGGAGTACTTGAAGCGGCTGGCCAGTGATCGGATCTTTGGGACGTTCGGCGGATACGCCAATTCGCTGGCAGGTGGGATTGTGCTCTTGCTCCCGTTGACCTTGGTCTTCGTCTGGCGTCTGACCCCGAAGGTTCGGACTCCGATCCGAGTCTTGTTCCTCCTGATTCTGGGTGGATGCGGTTTGGGCTGCCTCTACTGGTCAGGCTCCAAAGCGGGTTGGCTGGTGGCGCTCCTGGTGGGGCTGGTCGCTTTGGGGCATTCGCCGTTGCCATTGAAATGGAAGCGATGGCTGATTTACGGGGTCTTGGTCCTTGGCGTTGCTGGTTTCGTTTACAAGTATGCCGGGTTCTTCCAGAAAGAACGAAACAGCGTCGGCGCCCGTTTTATTTACTGGAAGGCGGCGTTGAACGTTACGCGGCGCCACCCGTGGCTGGGGACGGGGCCGGGCACCTTCCAGATTCCATTCGCGCAGCTCAAGAATCCCGCCGCCGAGATGGCAAGGTTATGCCACAACGATTACCTGGAACAGGCATCGGACTCAGGAGTCTTCGGTTTCGTAACCTACACTGGAATGGTTATTGTCACAATAATGCTACTTTATCGTTATATCACTCAAAATGCCCCTGTTAACTGGCTTAATTTCGCTGTTTTTATTGGAATTATAGGGTTATGCCTGCATAGCTTGGTTGAATTTCACCTGTATGTCCCTGCCCTGTCTTGGCCGATGTTCTTCCTATTGGGATGGTTAATGAGTCGCTATAATTATCGATAACGGACTTGGAATATGGAAATTATTGTGCCGAAAGTGCCGTTTTTTTCGTTATTTTATGGTTTTTGCCGCAAAATAAGTGCTTGACGGCCTACCAACGACCCCTTACGCTGGGCGCAACTTATAAATGTAATGGCTAAAGCAGAGTCGAACCGACTGCTGCTTTTTTGATCTATGAGCACCTGGAACAACTTGAACCGAAGTCGTCTCGCCTTCTCAACGGAGGCACCATGGATCTGAAAGACATCAAGGCAATCATCGACCTGATGCGTAAGAATTCTTTGTCCGAATTCGAGTTGGAGCGCCAGGATTTCAAGATCAAGCTTAAGCGCGGCGTCACAGGACAGGTTCTGCCAGTGGAAGAATCTCTGCCGGTCTATGCGGTGCCTTTGCCGCCATCCGGAACTCCCGGCTTGCCCGCCGCGCCTGGCCCTGCGGCGCTTCCCTCGCCAGCCGCCGCAGCGCTTTCGGAGATCAAGTCTCCCATGATCGGCACATTTTATCGCGCGCCGTCCCCGGACGCGGCCGACTACGTGGAAATCGGGTCGGAAGTGACCCCGGAGACCGTCGTCTGCCTGATCGAGGCCATGAAAGTCATGAACGAGATCAAGGCCGAGGTCAAAGGCGTCGTCACCCATATTCTGGTCGAAAACGCCAAACCCGTCGAGTTTGGCCAACCTCTGTTCCGCATTCGCCCAGCCTGACGGCGGGCTATTTCGATCATGTTCGAAAAAATCCTGGTTGCCAATCGCGGCGAAATCGCCGTGCGCATCATCCGCGCGTGCAAGGAGTTGAACGTCCGCACCGTCGCGGTTTATTCGGAGGTCGATGCCAATTCCATGCACGTCCAGATGGCCGACGAAGCCATTTGCATTGGCAAGGCGCCCAGCAGCGAAAGCTACCTGCGCATCGACCGCATCATTAGCGCGGCCGAGATCGCCGATGTCGATGCCATCCATCCTGGTTACGGATTTCTCTCCGAGAACGCCCATTTCGCCGACGTTTGCGAGAGCTGCAATATCCGCTTCATCGGGCCGAGTTCCCGCGCCATGAACGCCTTGGAGGACAAGGCCGCCAGCAGGGCGTTGGCGCGCAAGGCGGGCGTGCCGACCCCTCCCGGCTCCGAAGGCCCTGTCGAGAACGAGCAGGACGCCTTGGTCGTGGCCAAGCGGATCGGTTACCCGGTCATGATCAAGGCCATCGCCGGCGGTGGCGGGCGCGGCATGCGCGCGGCCCACAATGACGTCTCCCTGGTCAAGGGTTACCACACCGCTCGCAGCGAAGCCGAAAAGGCCTTCGGCAATTCCGGTGTCTATATCGAGAAATTCATCGAGAGCTGTCACCACATCGAATTCCAAATCTTTGGCGACAGCCGTGGCGGCATCATCCATTTGGGCGAACGCGATTGCTCGATCCAACGCCGCAACCAAAAGCTGGTGGAGGAAACTCCCTCCCCGCTCATCGAAGGCAAATTCAAGGACCTGCGCAAGAAAATGGGCAAGGCGGCCGTTCGCATCGCCGAGGTTGCCCATTACTCCAATGCCGGCACCGTCGAATTCCTGGTCGATGATTCGGGTCAATTCTATTTTCTGGAAGTCAACAAACGCATCCAGGTCGAGCATCCCATCACGGAGGAAGTCACCGGCATCGATCTGATCAAACTCCAGATTGCCATCGCCATGGGCGAACCGATGCGGCTGTCCCAGAGCGACATCCATCTGCGCGGTCACGCCATCGAATGCCGCATCAACGCCGAGGACCCGTTCGACGACTTCCGCCCCTGCCCGGGGCGCGTGGAGATGTATTACGCGCCCGGCGGACGTGGCACGCGCGTGGACAGCCACGTCTATGCCGGTTACACCATCCCGCCCAATTACGACTCGATGATCGGCAAGCTCATCACCGTCGGCAAGGATCGCAAGGAGGCGATGGACAAGATGAGCCGGTCGCTGTCCGAATACATGATCACGGGTGTCAAAACTACTATTGCCTTTGAGCAGGCGATCCTGCAGGACCCGAATTTTCGGCGCGGCGTTTATAACACCAGCTTTCTGGAAAAACTGCTCGGCGGCGCACGGCGAGAATTGATTGAATAGCGCGCCGCGTAAGTCTTCTTTGGTAGGGACGCCGCGCCGCGGCGTGCGGTCGGCGCAGCAGCCCGCAAAGCGGGCAGCTCTTGTGAAGTTCTGTCTCGCCGACCCTACCCTGACCCGGAACGATTCAGTAGGCGTGCAAAGTTCTTCCTCACCCCCAGAACAGAACAACAGATGGGATGCACCGCCTGCGGTGCTGCCCTCTCCCCAAGGAGAGGGTGAAACTCCCCTAGCGTTGGGAAAGAACCATTGTCCATCAGCTTTTCCCAGCGCGGCGATGCTCTGTTCCCTCTCCCCGGGGGAGAGGGTTAGGGTGAGGGCGAGCCTCCTTGCTAACTGTATCACTTCCTGCATTTCACCACCGACCGTTTCATATTTCCCTCTCCTGGGGGAGAGGGTCAGGGTGAGGGCGAACCTCGTTGTCAACTGTATTATTTCCTTCACCTTATCCCCGGCCGTTCCATGAAACCGCTGGCGCAATGCCGCCTCTATACTTTTATTGACACCGCCTATCTGCGCGGTCGCGACCCCGCCGAAATCGCGCGCCAGCTTTGCCGGGGCGGCTCGGACTTGATTCAACTCCGCGCCAAAAATTCCACTCCCGACGAAATTCGCCGTCTGGCCGCGGCCATCGCCCCGATCCTGCGCGAGGCCGGCGTCGGTTTGGTTGTCAATGATTATTTTGAAATTGCGCGCGAGGTTGGCGCGGACTTGTGCCACCTGGGCCAGGAAGATTTTTTCGACGCCGGTTTCACGCGCGTCTCCGATTTGTCTGGCGAATCTTCTGCACCCGCGATTGGTTTGAGCACCCATGCTCCCGAGCAGGCGATGCGCGCGTTGGCCGCGGGACCGGCTTACCTTGCCATCGGCCCTGTCTATGCGACCGGCACCAAGCCTGGCGCCAAACCAGTCACGCTCGATTACGTGCGCTGGGCCGCGAGCCATGTGACGATCCCGTGGTTCGCCATCGGCGGCATCAACCTGGGCACCTTGGACGAAGTCCTCGCCGCCGGCGCCACCCGAATCTGCGCCGTCTCCGCCATCCTCAGCGCCCCGGACATCGCTGAGGCTTGCCGTGAGTTTAGGAAGCGACTTCCCAATTGAGTTCCACCAGCTAGTGCCTTTCGCCGACAAGTGCGCGACAAAATCCTGTCGTCGGTGACATCTATTAACTTGCTGAGTGTCTAAAAATTCTGAATTCATCTGTCCTCTCCGGCCACGATTCGTCATATGTGAAACCTTCCAAAAAGCTGACGACTCCGTCACGGATGAAAAGCAGAAAACCTGCACCAAGCTGCAAACCTGCAATTTCTGCGCCAACATCACCAATCTCCATGCTCCGCAAATCACGCCGAACTGCTATATCCTCAGGCACGACGAAATTTGTGAAAAAACCAACGCCGCTGAACTTTCGCTCGCCAACGCTGGCGTGAGCCAACTGTTGCCGAATTGTCTCGAACGGCTCGCCGGCTTTATCGAGCATCATTTCCAGCACAGCCTTCTCAAGTGGTGTGAGCATGGTCGAGCGGAGGTTCAGCGACAGGTGCTGGCGAGCGGCGTGGAGCGTGATCGTAGGCCTGGGAAATCAACCGGAGCGTTCCTTGTTTTGCTTTTCCAAATTCACGGACGGACGCCCTGATTTGCGTTGGCGTTCGCGCGTCTCGGCAAAGAGGCGGTCCAGGTCGTGATTGTAGGAAGCAGAAAGCTCGTCCTTGATGCGCCAGACTTCACGGAGCACATCGTCGGCAACAAGGAGATGGTTGGAATTCTTCATGGAGTTTTTGCCGCGCGGCGTTTCTCCAAGTTGACCACAGGCCGCCCAGATTTGCGTTGGCGCTCGCGCGCACCGGCAAAGAGGCGGGCAATGTCGTGACCGCACGCTTCGGAAATCGCGCGCCGCGCGGCCCAGACTTCTTCGAGGATAGGGTTGGATGCGCGGAAGGTTGATTTACGGGTTGGTGCTTTCATTCGTTTCCTCCATCAATTGTTCGGGCGTGCAGATAACGGGCAACCGCATCTTTCGGGCGTCGGCCAATCGGCGCAACGAGTGCTGGTTGCCGGCGTTGGCAATGTGGCGGCAATTCCATGTTAGAAGTATATCCATTTTATGCGCGGTCGCAATGGCGATGTGTGCCGCGTCCCCGGCGGCCTCAGCGGGCAGTATCCGGGAATGAATAATGTCCTCCGTAAAATTCTCGGCTGCTTCAGTCGCTCCCAGCAACGCGGCCTCTGCAAGAAGGTTCAACCGGCGGGCGGCAAATCTTGGGTCGCCGCAAGCGGCCTCATCCACGACAAGTTGTGAAGTATAAAGTTCATGGATGTGCCGATGATAATTCCACCACTCACGCGTAAGTTTTTGATGCGCGGCCAACAACCATTCACGCGAGGGTCTTGCAGTGATGTAGCTGGGGATTGTTGTTTCAACGAAGACTCGCATGGGCTAATTCGCGTCTGATGAAATCACTTCGCCGCAAGTATTTCCTCAATCGCTCTCAATTCCCCATCGCTCAATTTCAGATTTTCCACCGTCTTCACATTTTGCTCGATTTGCGCGACGCTGCTGGCGCCGATCAGGACGGAGGTCATTTGCGGATGGCGCAAGACCCACGCCAGCGCCAGTTGCGCCAACGTTTGGCCGCGCGCGGTGGCCAGCGCGTTCAGGCGCGCGACTTGCGCCAGTTTCTCCGGCGTCACTTGGGCCGGACGCAGAAATCCGTGCGGCTTGGAGGCGCGCGAGCCTTCGGGGATGCCTTGCAAATATTTCTCTGTCAACAATCCCTGCGCCAGCGGGCTGAAGGCGATGCAGCCCGCGCCCACCTCGGCCAGCGTGTCAAGCAAACTGGCTTCCACCCATCTGTCAAACATACTGTAGCGCGGCTGGTGGATCAGGCAGGGCGCGCCCATCTCGCGCAGCAGCCGCGCCGCCTCGGCCGTGTCCTCGGCTTTGTAATTGGAGAGGCCGGCGTAAAGCGCCTTGCCTGAGCGGACGGCGTGCGCCACCGCGCCCATCGTTTCTTCCAGCGGCGTGTTTGGATCGGGCCGATGCGAATAAAAAATATCGACGTAATCCAGACCCATGCGTCGCAGACTTTGGTCCAGGCTGGCCAGCAGATATTTGCGCGAACCCCATTCGCCGTAAGGGCCGGCCCACATCAAGTAGCCGGCTTTGGTCGAGATCACCAATTCGTCGCGGTAGCTGCACAAATCGTGCTTCAAGATGCGCCCAAAATTTTGCTCCGCCGAACCGGGCGGCGGCCCGTAGTTGTTGGCCAGATCGAAATGGGTGATGCCCAAATCGAAGGCGCGATAGACCATGGCCCGGCTGGTTTCAAAGACATCGACGCCTCCGAAATTGTGCCACAAACCGAGCGAGACCGCCGGGAGGTTCAACCCCCAACGGCCGCATTTGCGATACAAGCCGGGGCGATCGTAGCGATTTTCAGCAGGAAGATAATTCATATTGTGCTGATAGCATAACGCTTCCCCGCCCTGTCTGTCAGCAATTTTGGCGAGTGCAAACAAATCGTCAGCGGCTTCCGGGGAGCGCGACCGTCCCGGTCGCCGTGCGGTGCGTCTCGCGCCGCACAACCCGCGTTCTTGCTGTGACCCGAGGACGTGGACACATTGAAGTGCGATGAGTAGTTCGATGTGTTTGGCGAGACGCCAAACACGGCGGGCGAGACGCCCGCGCTCTCAGGAAAAACTGTCACCCGCGAACAAGCGGCGAGATCGTCGAAAATGCAGATTGATTATCATGAGTCCATGTTTTGATCCTAGGGCTGCGGCTTGTTGTCCCTTGTTCCCTCATTAATCGGCGCTTGCGACTTTATCCCCGGCGCCAAAGACCCTGCCAAATCTGGTGCGACTGGGTCGGACTCGATTGGACTGGGTGCCACCGCCTCGTCCTCGGTTGGAGTTGGATCGACGTCTTTAAACTTTGAACCTTGAACATTGAACTCGCCATCGCCGGTTTCTTCCTTATCCAGGTCTTCATCTGCTCGCGGGGGCTTTTCCTTCGGAAACGGCATACCGTATTTGACGGAAATGATGGCTCTAGCCAGCCACTGAGCCCGCGGCCCGCCGCCAAGAACGGCGGCGATGGAGTCACGCTCCGTGAACGAGCACAGCTTATCCAGGCAATTTTGCCTAAGCCCCTCCGTTTCGCGGTTGTCG
>DASYNM010000276.1:0-7073 GCA_036008545.1 Verrucomicrobiia bacterium | reverse complement strand
GCAGAACCATATTCGGCAAAACCTTGCTCCCGAAAATGCGGCGGCGGCGGGCGGAATAATCTGGCAGCGGGGGAGTTTGTCCGCCATTGTTGCTCTCATCTTTGCTTTCGGCCTTACTGGGATCGCCTTGCTGCAAGTCTTCGAGCAACCAACGCGCGATTTCCCACCGCTCTTGCGGAGGCAATTGTCGCAGCGCCGTCTCAATTTCCAAAACACTGTTCACGGAGTAACCATACCAGAACAGCTTCGCTTTGGCGAGGAGGATTTTAACAGTCTGGAAGCCCGGCCAGGGTTTTGTGAACTTGCTTTGAGTTGCACGTCCCCCTGGCCAGTTACTCGCTGCTGCTATTAATTGTTTTGCTTCTGCCGACCTTCGATACGCAGCCAGGCGTCTTTGGTGGCGTTTTTGGCCTTGTCCCAGCCGAGGGCCGCGGTGCTGCGCGTCTTTTCATAGTCCCGACGCAGATCGGCTTCGACCGCGTCGAAGGTCTTGCCGGGGTAGCGGCCATAGCCTTCGTAGCCGGTGCGATAGGCGGATTGATAAATGTCGTAGGCGGTGCCTTTGTCCACATAGGTGCGTGTGACGTAGGTCGTGCGCCAATAGGCGTCCTCCGCGGTCGGATCGATTTTTTCGGCAACGCTTTTACCGGCGAGACCGCCCGCGACGGCTCCAGCCACCATGCCAATCGCCGTTCCTACTGGGCCGGCCACGGTCCCGACCGCTGCTCCTGCGGCGGCTCCGCCCGCTACTGCGCCAATTCCCGTTCCGACTGGATGAGCCCCGAGGGCGCCTGTAATCGGATCACGGTTTGGGTGAAGAACTTCTGTCGTGTCATTTTTCATATAATTTCTTTTACTTTGTTTTTGTTTTCTTGCGCTCCTGTTTGTTACAGGGGACACCTTAAGGCGTTAGGCTGGCCTGCCGCAATGGGGTGAAATCCCCATGACGCCCAAATTGCTTTTGCGGGATAGGCCAGGAGCTACGCGTGTCAGCCCCGATTTTGCACGATGTTGGTGTGGCCCGCAGCCAAGGTGAAGAGCCGTAAGGCGTCAATTAAGGATGGTGGGGACGGCTCGCCGGAGGCGTCCGCGGATGGTCCGTGCCGAGGCGGTCGCCTCGGCGAGGCGACCCTACCATTCCCCGACCCGCTGTCACTGATCCAGTACGAACGGCCACTTTTTTAAGTTGCCTTTTGATCTCCAGACCCTTAGCATTCCTCTCAGTTCGCCAGAAAGACGTGGGCCGTGACTTCAATTCCATGAAAATCCGGATCGCATCAATCCTCAACGAAAGCGGGCATTGCGAATGAACGAGCGGTTGCCTGCCAGGAAGCCGATTTTGTCCCTGCTCATGCGACTGCTGGTGGCGGCAGCGTTCGTAGCGCCAGCCTTTCACGCCCAGGCTGGGGCAATCCTCACGAGCTTGCATTCATTCGACTCCAGAGATGGCATAAATCCCTATGGCGGGCTGGTGCAGGGCACGGACGGTTTTTTGTATGGCACGACCTACTCCGGCGGTAATAACGGCGTGGACGGCGCAGGTACCGTGTTTAAGATCAGCACCGGCGGGTCGTTCAGCAATTTGGTTCAGTTCGACACCACGGATGGCGCGGCGCCTGTTGGCGGGCTCGTGCAGGGCATCGACGGCCTCTTTTATGGCACCACTTTCAGGGGTGGCACGAACACGAATAGCTATGGCACGGTATTCCAGGTCAGCAGCAATGGGGCGCTGAACAGTTTGTATTCGTTCGGCGGCACCCAGGACTACTTGGGTATCCCGCTGGATGGAGGTCTTCCAGAGGCGCCCTTGGTGCAGGCGAGCAACGGCGTTTTTTATGGCACGTGCCGATATGGAGGGACGAATGACAACTATCCCGACGGCACCATTTTCGAAATCGGCAGCAACGGAGGGTTCACGATCGCATGGTCATTCACGGGCGCCAGTGATGGCGGCGCACCCGAGGCCGGGCTGGTGCAGGGCAGCGACGGCAATTTTTATGGCACGACCTTTGGCGACTACGGCGCCGATGGCGGGGTGTTCAAATTTACGCCGCCGCAGACCGTGACGGGTTTGCACACGTTCTCCGGCGATGATGGCGCAAATCCCTATGGCGGGCTGGTAGAAGGCAGCGACGGCAATTTCTACGGCACGACGACCGCTGGCGGCGCCTACACGAATGGCACCGTGTTCAAGATCAGCTCCGGTGGGGCGTTCAGCAATCTGTATTCGTTCACCGGCGGCAATGATGGCGCAAGTCCCTATGGCGTGCTGGTGCAGGGCGGCGACGGTTATTTCTATGGCACGACGGCATCTGGCGGCGCGCACACGAATGGCACCCTGTTCAGGATCAGCTCGGCTGGGGCGCTGACCAATCTGTATTCGTTCACTGGCGGCGATGATGGCGGGGAACCCTACGCCGGGCTGGTGCAGGCCAGCGACGGCAATTTTTATGGCGAGACGTTGATGGGCGGCACGAACGGCTACGGCACAGTTTTTCGCATGACCATTGTGCCGGAATTCCAGACCGTGGCCCTCAACAACGGCTGGCTGATTCTGAGTTGGTTTGGCGTGCATGGAGGACTTTATCAATTGCAATACGTTTCTGATTTGGGTTCGACCAACTGGACCGACTTGGGGAGCCCTTTCACCACCAACGGAGCGATACTCAGCGCTTCCGACCCCATCACAAACGGCCTGCAACGGTTTTATCGGCTGGTGTTCTCGCCGTGAGTAATTTTGGCGTTTTGGAGATATTTCGGCGGGTCTGCTTCTGTCGCGTCAAAAAGCGGCGGTAATCCCTCCGTAAAAGGCGCGGCGCGGCCCGTAGGCGGGGGCGGCGATGCCGACGCCTGTGCCGTTGCGGAGCTCGTAAGTTTCGTCCAGGACATTCAGACAGTCAAAACGGAGCCTCAGTTGGCGGATGCCCACAGCGCGAATCTTCCACGCATATTCGATACCCAGGTTCACCGGGCAATAAGGGCTTAGTTCTTTCAAGTTGGCAAAGCCCGCCCGCAAGCCGGAGCCGTAGAGGAAGTCCGCATGGAGGCGGAGGTTTTTGAGCAGATCGTAAGAAACACCGCCGGAACCGGTGAAGCGCCCCTGGTGGTCCAGTTGCATGACGTTCGTGGTCAAGTAGCCCAATTCGTTGTTCGGGAATTCATTCTCGACGGACTCAATTTGCCGCACCCAAGTTTGCACGTACGAATAATTCCCATAGGCGGAGAAGGGTCCTTGGGTGTATGTGCTGCTTAACTCCGCGCCATAAACCGTGCCGGACGTATAATTAAAATTGTCGAGGATGACCGCGCTGCCGAATTGGCCGTCGTCGAGCAGGTTCTTGGCCAGCTTGCAAAACGTGTCGCCGGTGATTTGCCAGGCCGGCGTAATTTGTCGCGAAAGGCCGGTGTCAAAATAATTGTCGCGTTCGACTTTTGGCGCATCGTCCCGCGCGTTGAAAGGAGCGTCGGTCGTATATTCAAATTCTTTGACCGTGGAGGGATGAACATATTGCAGGGTGGGCGGCATAAAGTAGCGCGCATAGCCGATGTGGGCGGTGGTGTCATTATTGATCTGCCAGACGAGGTTGGCCCGCGGACTGATTTGCCACTCGTTGTCAAAGGAAACGTCAAAGATGTCATAACGGGCGCCGTAATTCAGCGTGAGCTGATCCGTCAAGCGCCACTCGTCCTGCAAGTAAAGGCCGGCCGTCAACCCGCTGTTACCACCGTTGGCGGTGATGCTGTACGGAGTGGTGGACGATTGCGGCGGATTGCCGGGCAGGGGAGCCGGGCCGCCGAGCTCAGGGATGGTCTCGGTCGTTGGGCTGGCCGTGAATTGGGAACTGGAGGGAAAAAGAGCGGACGTGGTATCGAGTCGTTCGAGGTCATACGTCGCCAGCATCCCGGCGCGGAGTGTGTGGTTATCGCCCAATTCGTAAGAAGCGTCCCCTTGCAGGCCGTTGGCTAAATCGCTGTTCTCCACCTGCGCCGCGTTGCCGGCCAGGAGAAGGCCTTGCACGGGGTCAGGGGTAAAACGGATGTCGGCATATCGGGTCAGAACGGAAACTTGCGACACAAGGTGGCCGGCGATTTTCTGATAGGACAGCACCGCGTAATAATTCTGTTCGGTTTGGTAGTTGTTGGCCGCGGCGGAGTTGGCTGGAGCGCCGTTGGCCAACTGATAAATTGGCGCAATTCCCGCCGTATCGGGAATTTGAAAGCCCGCGTCGGAACTGCTCAAAAGCAAGGTCAGCCGGCTGGTTTGGTCGAAGTGATGGGAAAAATAACCAAAGAACTTCTCCTGATCCGTGACATCGTGCAGCGGGTTGGGGTCGGCTGTCGTGTTGTCGATTCCGTGATTGTCGTGCAAATAGGAGGCGGCGACAAAGTAGTCCAGATTGCTCGTGGTGCCACCCCATTGGAAGGAGGGATTGACGGTATCGTAACTGCCGCCGTAAAGCGAAAGTTCTGCGCCGTTGAGTTGAATACCCGTCTTGGTGGTGACATCAATAATACCCGCCGTCCGATCCCCAAACTGGGCGGGCAGGGTGCCCGTCAGGAGAGTGACCGAATGGATCAGGTGCGTATCGACTTCCTGCCCAAAACCATTGAGGCTCTCCGGCAGCAGGATGCCATTGACGCGATATTGCAAGTCGCCGTGATCGCCGCGCACGTGTATTTCCCCGAATTCCTCCTGCACCACCCCTGGCGCATGCAGCAGCACCTGCTGGAAGGATGCATTTTCGCCCTGGCCCATGGACTGAATCTGGTTCGCGCCAATCGTGTAGCTCACTGCCCCCAGACTGGGGGCGATTTGCTCGCGGGCAGCGTCCAAATCTGCCGTCACCACCACGGTTGCAAGTTGGGCCGGGGAGTTGGTCGTGCCGCCAGCGGTGTTTCCCCCTGCGTGGACAGGCGGCTGGTTGGCTGGAGCGTTGGTGGAAACCGCGGGCGAAGAGGATGGGCCCGTGCCCCCAGCCAGGACAGGAAATGAACCCGCCAGGGAAAGGCAAAGAGCGAGGCACGCGAGGCGCTCGGGAATTCGGAATGGGCGCAATATCATCCGTCGTTATGAATTTTGATCGAGCACTGTTGGGTTTCGCATCCTGAAATCAGCGCCCCCAGGTCTGATCTCGTGGTCCAGGCAAATTCTTCCACCAACAGGCGCTGGGAGTATTTCGGTTCTTAGCATTGGGTGTGTTTTGTATGACAAATTAAGTTTGTCGTCAATGGAAATCTTTTATGATAGAAACAAATATTTATAGCTAAAATACTAGTGCGCTTCGGAAACATGGCTGCATAGGCGGTTGGGAAGAGTGCGAGGTGCCGGATTTGGGTTATGGACTCATCTTGGCCCGCATCCGTCACCATTTGCGTGATTGCCTGATGAAACGGATGGCCCGCTTGGTCTCGCACTTCGGAAAGTCACTCCCTGCTTGATTCGATCGCCACTGGTGGCATCCTCTCAATCCAATATGTCAGACTTGACCAGCTTCAAACCCAACCACCGCCGCCGCGTGTTGCTCGTTTTTCCGCGCTACGCCAAATCATTCGGAACGTTCGACCATGCGTTCGCGCTGCTTGGGGTGCGCGCCTTTATGCCGCCGCAGGGCATCTTGCTGATCGCCGCCCTGCTGCCGCGCGAATGGGACGTCAAGTTCGTCGATGAGAACGTTCGCCCCGTCCGATCCGACGAACTGGACTGGGCCGATGTGGTGTTCCTCTCCGGCATGCACGTGCAGCGGGTGCGAATCAATGAGTTGAATCAGCGCGCGCACCGGGCGGGCAAACTCACTGTGCTGGGAGGGCCGTCGGTCTCGGCCGCACCGGAGTTTTATCCGGAGGTGGACGTGCTGCACTGCGGTGAAATGGGGGACGCCACCTGGCGGCTCTTCGAGCACTTGGATCACTCAGTGGACCGTCCGGCAAAACAACTGGTTTTCGGCACCGCCGAGCGGCTTGCGCTCAGCGCATTTCCCGCTCCCGCTTACGGACTGCTCCAGGCTGACCATTACCTGATGGGCAGTATCCAGTTCTCCAGCGGATGCCCATTCACCTGCGAGTTCTGCGATATTCCGGGGCTGTATGGGCGCAGGCCGAGGTCAAAAACGCCCGCCCAGGTGATCGGTGAATTGGATGAGCTGTGGCGTGCCGGGATGCAATCGGTTTACTTCGTCGATGACAATTTTATCGCCAATCCGAACGCGGCCCTGGAGCTGCTGCCACATTTGGTCGAATGGCAAAAGCGACATGGCCGCCCGCTGCGCCTGGCCTGCGAGGCCACCCTCAACATCTCGATGTACCCGCAAATCCTCGAACTCATGCGCCAGGCCGGCTTCATCACGGTTTTTTGCGGCACCGAAACGCCCGAGCCGGCCGCGTTGCGGGCGATGAAAAAGACACAGAATCTGCGCCGGCCGATTCTGGAAAGCGTGGAGACGCTGAACAAGTATGGCTTGGAGGTTGCATCGGGCATTATACTTGGATTGGATACCGACACGCCTGACACGCCTGGAGCGATTCTCGATTTCGCGCGCGAATCGCAGATCCCCTTGATGACGGTGAATCTGCTTTATGCCCTGCCCAAGACGCCGCTCTACGATCGACTCCAACGAGAGGGAAGAATTCTGAGCGATCCGGAGGGCGATTCCAACATCGCGTTCCTCGAACCCAGGGAAACGGTGGTGGAGCGTTGGAGGCAGGTCATCGCGCATCTTTACGAGCCGGCGAATGTCTATGCCCGTTTTATGACTCAAACCCGCAGCACCTATGCCAACCGGCTGGCCCCGGAGAACCCCATCCAGCAATTGACCTGGCGCAACCTCCGGCGCGCCGTGCGGATTTTTAGCCGCATTGTCTGGCATGTCGGATTGCGCAGCAACTACCGCCGGCATTTTTGGAAGCTTTTTTGGAGCCAGATTTGGCGGGGGCAAGTGGAGAACATTTTCCAAGTCACCATCGTCGCCCATCACCTGATCTCCTACACCCGCGAGGCTCTTCAGGGCAGGGGGCAAGCATCAAACTACTCCCTCCAGATGGTTGAGGATTGAGGAATTGCGCTTTCCAGCATGAAC